>NZ_JANUEW010000028.1:0-76713 GCF_024807515.1 Pseudomonas sp. BIGb0558 | reverse complement strand
AAATAACCGCTGAAGAGTTGAACGATGCGATGAAGTTTCCAGCGCACGTGCAGTCGCTGTCGCAACTGATCATTCATTACGAAAGCGAGTGGCGCCACGAACCCCACAAGTGGGACGCACTGGACGAATTGCTCGGCCATAGTGGTTCGACGCCACTTTTGAACTGGTTGGCGGAGAAAGAGCGGATCAAGCAGATCAGTTGGTGGAATGAAGTGGCGCCGGGGGTTGGGTTGCCGGCGCATGGGCAGGTTTATCACTTGCATCCGGTGGGGTTGTTTACACGTTTTATCGGGAACCCTGAACGTCAGTTGATAACGCTTGCCATGTTGAAAAAAGCGAAGCCTAGTATTGCTGACTCTTATTGCGATGCAATACTGCCATATCTGAATAAGTATGCCGCGCTATATGAGGTCAATACTCCCCTCCGTATTTCTCATTTATTAGCTCAGGTTGGGCACGAAAGCGGGTTTAAGGTAAGGGAGGAAAATCTAAATTACACACCAGTTCGAATGAGGAAGATTTTTGGCTGTAGAAATAACGAAGCCGGTTACGATGATTCGAAAGACGAGTGCATTTCTTTCCCAAGACTTCGCCCTAAGCTCTGGAGTGAGCCAAACACATATGCAAATAATCCAGTTAGTTTAGGGAGCTATGTTTATGCTAATAGGAATGGTAATGGAGATGAGGCGAGCCGAGAAGGGTATAAATATCGAGGGCGAGGAATTATACAGTTGACTGGGAAAAGCAATTACCGAGAATACTCTCGAATACATAATCAAAAGGATTCCTCTGATCCTAGAGATTTTTTGGAAAGTCCGGACTTGATAATTACCGATTTAAAGTATGGGGTGGAGTCGGCCTTTGTGTGGTGGAGTATGAATCGTATGAACGATTGGATTGCGCGTTCATACTCTATAAGAACAGAAGAAAACATCGTCGAGCATGTTGCAGACGTTTCGAGAAGGGTGAATGGTGGTGCTATCGGTTTGAGGGAGCGTGTTTCTCTTTTTAATGAGTTGCGCAGCATGATTGAGGTAGAGTCGAGTTTATGAAGGGTAAAGTATTTTTGTTTGCATTGTTTTGGCTCTCGATCCCCGTTTGTGCGGAAGATAGGATTTATTCGTTAAATCCAAGCTTTTATGGTCTAGATATAGCCGAGTTCTTGTCAGTAGATGGTGGGCACGGAAGAACTATAAAAGGTTATCTGGCAGGTGAAAGCGGGAGCCGGCACAGTATTCCTGATGTATGTGAGCCCGAGGGAGGAGACTCTGAATTAATTGATTCCTACACGGTAAAAGGAAAAGATAGCTATTTTTTATTTACTTGTGGTTGGTCTGTTCAACATTCCGGAATCGGGCTTAATGGAACGCTGTATGAGACATTTGTTTATGTTCGAAGGGGGCAGGATTTTTTGATAAAAGAAGATAAACTTTCCAGGATTTTGTCTGGTTACGAAGGGCGTCAAGAGGGCGGGGGCCATAGCTACGCTTGGTACTCAGCAGCGCGCAACGTTGCTAGCGAGAAAATATTGGAGGTTGAGTCCGGCAATATGGTTGATTCGCTTGTCCTAGCGCATAAAATTGTTATAAGTCGTTTGAGTGATGGAGATGTGGATGCAATAAAATCTTATCTAAGTTTCGAGCGTATTCGACAGCTGTTTCAAGACTTTCCAGTCAGTAAGTCCACCGCCACGGTCTACAATGATTTTGGCTATGCTTTGGGGGAGGCCGGCGAAAACGCTAGGGCTTATGAAATCTTAAAGAGGGTTGAAAGAGTTTCTCCTGATAGAGTGGTGCTTATGTTGAATATCGCAGACGTAATATGGGGGTCCGACAAAAATAAATCGAAGGGTTATTATAAAAAATACGTTGATTCGATGGGGCGAGCCGGAAAGGAAAGGTTAATTCCGTTAAGAGTATTTGAGCGTATTTATTATAAATAAGCACGGTTGAGGAAGGTGGTTTCGTAGTGTGTCATGAGAGCATGTGGTGTCAAAGTTATCGGCTTGTGTGGTTTAAGGGCAGAGTTAAGTTTTTTGGATGCCATGTGTAATGCGAAAAACGACCGAATTGTACTGATAACTCATTTGGAAAAAAGCGCTTGAGCAACGAAGCAACACGGGGCGTGGAGGGCGAAGTTGTTAGGGGTAATAATTTTGCATTTCCGCCTGTTACGAACTAGGAGCAAGTTATGAAAAATATCATTCGTATCGGCGACAAAACAACCAGCGGCGGCACTGTTCGATCAGGCTCCACCGTTATGATTTTCAGAGGCATTGGTGCCGCTCGCAAGGGTGACCCAGTGGATTGCCCAATCCCGGGCCATGGCCGAACGGAGATTGCCGAGGGGCATCCCACGTTTCACGACCACGGTATTCCTATTGCGTTTCACGGACATCGTTGTGCTTGTGGTTGCACCTTGATTTCGTCGTTGCCTCAAGTGAGCGCGAGTTAGTCATGCCGGTCAGATTGGATCAAGTCCCGGCTCTATCTCCACGGCCAGCGCGGCCGAGGGGCTGGCTTTGGCTAGGTGTGCTGCCGCTGTTGCTTTTGCTTGCGGGCGTGTTTGGGGCATTTTTATTCGGCACTCAATCGTTACGCGAACAGCCCGTGAATTTCTGGGGGCTGGCCTTGGGCACGCCGCTCTTGGGTTGGTGCTTACTGAGCTTCGGGCGTGTTTTGCTGTATTTCGGTCAACACCAAGTTGCTGATGGGTGGGACCAGGCGCGTGAAGAGGATTTTAGCCAAAAAGTTCGGCGAGGTCGGCGTGTGCAGCAGGTGTTGGGTGTCAGTCTTCAAACGTCTCCGCAAGAGCCTGATGCGCCGACACTACTAAGTACCTTTCTCGGCGAATTTAAGGCGCTGAAGGCTCAACCGTCCAGAGCGGACCAAACTGTTTCACGCCACAGCCGCATGACGTGTGATGCGGATGAAAGCTCCGAGCAGGCGTTACGAAGGGTATTGACGCAGCTACTCTCCGATCTGACCCCAATCCTGAAGCAGGCGCCCGACGATATGCCGTTGGCCTTATTGTTGGAGGTTGATAGCTCTTTGCCGGAGGACGTGTGGCAGCAGATATGGCAGCAGGTGTGGAGCGATTCCGGCATCCGTCAATCTACGGTGTCCGTTGGTGGGAGCGGGTTGGCCGCGCTGGACCAGTGGCTCGATCAGCGCATTGGTGATCAGGCTTCATTCATGGTCGTGGCGTTTCAGTTTGCTCCGCAAGAGCTTGAAGGGACGACGGAAGTTGCCGTCGGGCTGCTATTTGGCAACCGCCTGACGCAAGCCGCTTTGCCATCGTTGGCGTATCTGCATCGCCCGGAGCAGGAGAGCGAACTGACGGCAGACGCTTTGCTCTATGCCGCGCGCCAGGCGTTGAATTGGGTGCCGCTTGAGGCGCAAGCAATCGAGCAGACATGGCAGGTGGGGATTCATGCGCAGCGCAATGAGGTACTGACCAACACCTTGACCGCAGTGTCGCTTCCGGCGAAGCACAACCAAGGGTTTTACAACCTGGATACCTTGCTCGGGCACCCAGGTAAAGCGTCACCGTGGCTGGCGATCGCAGCTGCAGCGCAGTCCATTCAGAGCGGCGCTGGGCCGCAATTCATTGTCAGCGGGGGCGGCTGCGTTGATGCAGGGCTCTGGAGCACGGTCTTGACGCCTGTGCCATCGCTCTCGAAGTAGGAACTTAGAATGCAGTTTCGACGTGTTGTTTGGTTGACGGTTCTCGTCGTTGTTTTGTTGCTGGTGGGTACGGTCCTGTGGGGATTGGTCTGGCAGCACCCCGAGTTGTTTGGGTTTCGACCCGGCAGTGATCGCCAGGCTGCCGGGTTGTGGGTGATCGGCGCTACGACATTGGTTCTGCTGATGTGCGTCACTGGCTACCATTTGCTGGGTTATCAGTTGGGGCGTAAGGCTTATCGGTCGCTTGAGGCTGATGATATGCCCCAGCCTACGCAGGCTGGCCGTCCTGAATCCCCTGACGCTAAAACTGTAGTGAGTTCGGTTAGAACCCATTTGCGCGGCCAATACGGCCTCTTCTGGCGCCGAAAAGTCCGCCTGCTCCTGGTCATTGGCGAACCCGCCGAAATCGCAGCCATCGCCCCAACCCTGGCCGATCAGAAGTGGCTGGAAGGTCAAGGCACCGTCCTGCTATGGGGCGGCAGCGCGCAGGCCAAACTGAATCAATCATTCCCAGACCAATGGAGCGGCCTGAGCCGCTGGCGCGCACTGGACGGTGTGGTCTGGGCACTGAATAAAACCCAAACCGCCGACGACCCTGCAATGAGCGCAGGCGTACGCGAGGTGCAGCGCCTCGCCAGTGGCCTGAAGTGGCAGCTGCCGTTATACCTCTGGCAGGTCTGCGAAAGTGAGTGGCCTCAAGACACCCGCAAGGCGCGGCCAGTGGGCTGCCTGTTGCCTGAGCGTTTTACGGCGGCAGCTTTGGAAACTTCTCTGTCGCGCCTGCTGGAGCCTTTGCGTCGCGAGGGCCTGGCGCAGATCAGCACCGTGATGAAGCATGACTTCCTGCTGCGCCTGTCCCGGGATTTACAGGGAGAGGGCATCGCCCGCTGGCGTCACGCGCTGGCGCCTTTCGGCGATACGTTTGCCCATGAGGTGCCCCTGCGTGGCCTGTGGTTCAGCCTGCCGATACAGCGCACGCCGCATGATAGAGAACATGACTGGTCAGTTGCCCCGGTGTGGAATGGGGTAACCAGCGATAACGCCAGCGGCCGCCGGCTGGGCTGGAGCGCGCCGCGAGTCGGGTATGCGTTGGCGTTGGGTCTGGCGCTGGTGTGGGGCGCCGGCTTGCTGCTTTCCTTCGCCAGCAACCGCGTACAAATCGCCCAGGTACAAACATCATTGGCGGCATTGCAGCAGTCGGGAAGCCCCGACGAGCAACTCAGTGCGCTCAACGATCTGGTGCGCGAACTGGGGCGCCTCGACTACCGCGCCAAACACGGCACGCCTTGGTATCAGCGCTTTGGTCTGAACCAGAATCAAGACCTGCTCGCGGTGTTGTGGCCGCGTTACGTCGAAGCCAATAATCGCTTGATTCGCGACCCGGCGGCCGCCCATTTGCACCGCCAGCTCAGCGCGTTGATCAGCCTGCCCCCGGACAGCGAACAACGGGCTGAACGTGCCCAGGAGGCCTACGAGCAATTGAAGGCGTACCTGATGATGGCGCGCCCGGCAAAAGCCGACGCCACCTTCCTGGCCCAAGCGCTTGGAAATGCCGAGCCGCTGCGCGAGGGTGTGTCGTCGGGCCTGTGGCAGGGCCTGGCGCCTAATCTGTGGCGGTTCTATGGCGAACACCTGTCGGCGCATCCGGCCTGGGCGATCCAGGCCGACCCGAAGCTGGTGGCTCAGGCCCGACGGGTCCTGCTCAGCCAACTGGGCCAGCGCAACGCCGAAACCCATCTGTACCAGCAGGTCCTCGATGCGGCCGCCAATCAATACCCTGAGCTGCACCTGCAAACCATGACCGGCGAAACCGATGCCACGGCGCTGTTCCATACCGTGGCCAGTGTGCCGGGCGTGTTCACCCGCCAGGCCTGGGAAGGGCAGGTACGCCAGGCCATCGACACTATCGCCGAAGCACGCCGTGAAGAAATCGACTGGGTGCTCAGCGACAACCAGACCGAAATCGCCACTGAGCTGACCCCGGATGTGCTCAGGGAACGCCTCGTCGAGCGTTACTTTCAGGATTACGCCAGTGCCTGGCTGGACTTTCTCAACAGCCTGCGCTGGAACCAGGCCAGCAGTCTGAGTGATGTGATCGACCAACTGACGCTGATGACCGACGTGCGCCAATCGCCCTTGATCGCGTTGATGAATACCCTGGCCTATCAAGGGCAGGCTGGCACGCGCAGCCAGGCCTTGGCCGACTCGCTGGTGCGCTCCGCACAAAAGCTGATCACGCAAGACAAAGTGCCAATGATTGACCAACAGGCACAAGCACCGCGCAGTCCGCTGGACGCCACCTTCGGTCCATTATTGACCCTGCTCGGCAAAGACCCGCAGGGCCAGGCCGACAATGATCGGTTGAGCCTGCAAGCGTTCCTGACCCGCGTCACCCGGCTGCGCCTGAAACTGCAGCAAGTGAGCAACGCTCCCGATCCGCAGGAAATGACCCAGGCGCTGGCGCAAACCGTGTTTCAGGGCAAAAGCGTGGACCTGACGCAAACCCAGTCCTACGGCAGCCTGGTCGCGGCGAGCCTGGGAGCCGAATGGAATGGGATCGGTCACACCCTGTTTGTGCAGCCGCTGGACGAAGCCTGGCAGCGAGTATTGCAACCCTCGGCCGCGGGGCTTAACAGCCAGTGGCAGCGTGCGATCGTGCGTGATTGGCAGAGTGCCTTCGCCGGGCGCTACCCGTTTGCAGAAACCGCCAGCGATGCTTCCCTGCCGATGCTGGGGCAGATGATCCGCGCCGACTCCGGACGCATCGAGCAGTTTTTGCGCAGCCAACTGAGCGGCGTGCTGCGCAAGGAAGGCAGCCGCTGGGTCGCCGACCCGCGCCATAGTCAGGGGTTACGCATCAATCCGCAGTTCCTGGCGGCGATCAATCAGCTCAGCCACCTGGCCGACGTGATCTACACCGACGGCGGCATGGGGTTGAGCTTCGAACTCCAGGGCAAGGCCGCCCGGGACATCGTGCAAACCACCTTCATCCTCAACGGCGAACGGCACCACTACTTCAACCAGAAAGAAAGCTGGCAGCGTTTCAATTGGCCTGGTCGCAGCGACTACCCAGGGGCGAGCCTGAGCTGGACCAGCATCCACACCGGCGAGCGCTTGTTCGGTGATTATCAGGGCACCTGGGGCTTGATCCGCCTGTTGGAGAAAGCCCGAATCACCACCCTGGACGACGGTGACAGCCGTTACCGCATGGTCCTGAAAGCGCCTGACGGCCTGAACCTGACCTGGAACCTGCGCACCGAACTGGGGGCAGGGCCATTGGCGTTGCTCAAGCTGCGTAACTTCGCATTGCCGCCGCAGATATTTCTCAACGAGGGCGCCGTTGCAGAGCCCTATGCACAGAACGGAGGCTTTGAATGAGCCTGCACGCTTTGATCTCCCACTGCCTTGGCGAGCGCGATCCTTTGGTCCTGGCTCGCAGCCAGGCGGAACGCTGGCAACCCTGGCTCCAACCCATCAGCAGCCATTCGTCGGCAGGCGAAGACCCTGGCTATGACGATGACTTCCAACGCATGCGCGAGGAGGTCAACCAACTGTCCGGCGCGGATGCAGAACGGGTGGCCCAGTTGGCAGAAAAGCTGCTGATCCACACGTGCAAAGACCTGCGGGTGGCCACCTATTACCTGTGGGCGCGCTTGCAGAAGGATGGGGAGGCTGGGCTGGCTGACGGCCTGACGTTGCTTGCCGCGTTAGTAGAGCGTTTCGCCGCTGATGTACTGCCGGTACGCGCCAATAGCCGCAAGATGGCCCTGGAATGGCTGGCCAGCGGAAAGGTGCTGGACAGTCTGTCGCTGTACCCCGAAGTAGTGCGCAGCGAAGCCGAGCGCACGGTGGCGGCGTTGGCTTGGCTTGAACGCGGGCTTGCAGCCTGGCCGCAGGATCAGCGCCCCGCTTTGGGTGCATTGTACGGCGCGCTGTCCACCCGGTTGACTCAGTCCGGCGGAGTGGATGCGCTGGTGCCGCAGCACAGCGCCAGCCATGAGTCCAACGCGCACACATCGCCGAGCGCCACGGCCATCAAGTCAGGACGCGATCTATTGGACAGCGGCAGGGCGCTGGCAGGTTATTTGCGCGAGCAGCCCCAGGGTTGGCTGGCGGCGCATCGGCTGATGAAGAGTTTGCGTTGGGACACAGTGCACCAGGCGCCACCTGAGGAAGCCAGCGGCCACACTCGGCTGGCGTCACCCCGTGGCGACTATCGGGCACAGCTCAAGCGCCTCTACCTGCAACAGAGCTGGACTGAACTGCTCGACCAGGTCGAGCGGATATACGCCGAAGGCGTGAACCATTTCTGGCTGGATTTGCAGTGGTACCTCTACCAGGCGCTGAGCAAACAGCCCGCGCCACAAGACAGTTGGGCGGACATCGTCAAGCGTGACCTGGGCATGTTTCTCGACCGCCTGCCGGGCCTGGAACTGCTGCACTGGAGCGACGGTGCGCCGTTCGCGGACGAGATCACCCGTGACTGGATCTCCCAGCACGTCACTGGCAATCGCGCGCAGCAATGGCTGCCCGCACCGAAGGCGGTGCCAACCACCGCTGACACAGACATCTTGTCGCTGGAGAGCGAGGCCCTGGCTCAGGCCGACAGCGCCGGCGTAGAAGTCGCACTCGCGTGGCTGGCGGCCCGGCCCGACATGCAGACCGGCCGCCAGCGCTGGCTGCTGCGGCTGTTGATGGCGCGTGTCGCAGAGCAATACGGCAAAAGTGACCTGGCCATGCACCTGTTGGCCGAACTGGACGCCACCGCGCAGCACCACGCGTTGGATGTGTGGGAGCCGGAGCTGAATTTCGAGGTCAAGGCTCGCCTGCTCAAGCTGTTGCGTCTGAAGGCGCAACGCACCGATGCCGACAAACCCTCCCTGACCCGGCGCACCGAGGCGCTGCTGGCAGCGCTGGTCGCAATTGACCCGGTAAGCGCGGCTGTGCTCTGCGGCTAACCCTCTTTCATCTGGAGTCTTTCTGTGAGCATGGACAATTTGACACTGCGCTACTACGACGCCGAAATGCGTTACCTGCGCGAGGCCGGCAAGGAGTTCGCCGAAGCCTTCCCGGATCGAGCGGCCCAGCTCAATCTGGATAAACCGGGCGCGCAAGACCCATATGTGGAACGGCTGTTCGAAGGGTTTGCCTTCTTGATGGGGCGTCTGCGGGAGAAGCTTGACGATGACTTGCCGGAGCTGACCGAGGGGCTGGTGAGCCTGTTGTGGCCGCATTATTTGCGCACCATTCCGTCGCTGTCGGTGATAGAGCTGGTGCCGGAGCTGGCGCAGATGAAATGCAGCGAGTCCGTTGGCAAGGGGTTTGAGGTGTTATCCCAACCCATCGGCCCGCAAGCTACTCGTTGTCGTTACACCACCACTCAGGACCTGACCTTGCAGCCGCTGGCCCTTGAGTCGGTGCGGTTGGCTTATGAGCCAGACGGACGCTCGCTGCTGCGTCTGCGCTTTGCCTGCGGCGCGTTGACGGACTGGAACCAGCTCGACCTGAGCCGTCTGCCGCTGTACCTGAGCGCCGATGCACCGCTGGCCAGCGCCTTGCACCAGGCGCTGACGCTGAACACCCAGGCGCTGTACGTGCGTCTGCCTGGGCAAGACGAACGCGAAGCCCTTGACGGCCATTTCGCGCCCAAGGGTTTCGCCGACGAGGATCGCCTGTGGCCCAAGGGCGATAGCGCGTTCAGTGGTTATCAGTTGCTGTTGGAGTACTTCACGTTTCGCGAGAAGTTCATGTTCGTGACCCTCTGTGGTCTGGAACAACTCCGCCTTAATGCCGGCACACCCTGGTTCGAACTGGACGTGGTGTTGCGTGAGGCGTGGCCGCGTGAATTCAGTGTGAGCAGCGAACACATTCGCCTGCATGCGGTGCCGGTGATCAACCTGTTCGCGCTGGACTGCGACCCCTTGACGCTGGAGCCGTTGCAAACGGACTACCTGCTGCGGCCCATGCGGTTGCAGGACGGTCACACCGAAATTTATTCGGTCGACCAGGTGACCTCGTCAAAGAGCAACGTACGCCACGACTATGTGCCCTTCAGCAGCTTTCGCCACAAGGGCGGCATGCTGCGCGACGACGCCCCGGAGTGGTATTTCCATACCCGTTTAAAACGTTCGGCCAAGGGCTTGCATGACACCTGGTTGATCCTGGGCGGTGACGGCTTCGACAAGGATCTGCTAAGCAACAGCGAAAGCCTGTCGTTACGCTTGACCGGCACCAACGGACTGCTACCCCGCAAGGCCCTGCAAAGCACCTTGCTCGACACCGTCATGCAGTCCACTCAGACCGGCTTGCGGGTACGTAACCTGTGCGCCCCCAGTTTGCCGTGCTACCCGCCCAGCCGTGACCGTTTTCATTGGCGCGTACTCAGTCATCTGGGTTCCAACTTCCTGCCGATGCTCGACAGCGCCGAGGTACTGCGCGGCACCCTGGCGTTGTACGACTGGACCGGCAGTGAACTGAACCGTCGTCGGCTGCAAGCGATCGTCGAGGTTCGCCACCATCTGGTTCAGCGCTTCGAGAAGGGCTTTCTGCTGCGGGGAGTGGATATCGAAATTACCCTCGACGCCCATGGTTTTTCAGGGGAGGGCGATATCAGCCTGTTCGGCGAGATGCTCCATCGCTTCTTTGGCCTGTACGCCGATATTCATTTGTTCAACCAGCTCACGCTGATCCTGCAACCTACTGGAAAGTGCCTGCGATGGAACGAGAACCACAGTCAGCGTATTCCCGGCTGAAAGCTTCCGGGTTACTGGAGGCGCTGGACGGGCGGGTCGCCGAGGCGAACCTCTACCGGTTCTGCCAGTTGCTGGAACAGGCGTTGCCCAATCACCCGCCCCTGGGGAGCTCCGCGCATCCGGCGGATGATCCGGTGCGCTTTCGGCCTGACCCTGGCATGGGATTTCCTGCGGGGGAACTAAAGGCCATCGAAACCTGTGGGGACCTGCCTGAACGTCCTGCGACGGTACGCACGCGCCTGCTCGGGCTTTACGGCGTTGACTCGCCGATGCCAACGACCTTTCAGGACGACATCGCCCAGCGTCGCGAAGGTCACGAAGCGTTGGAGGCGTTCCTGGATATTTTCAACCACCGGATCTTCACCCAGTTCTATCGCATCTGGCGCAAGTATTCCTACCCGGCGACGTTCGAGGCAGGTGGTAGTGACGCAACGTCACAGTGCCTGCTGGGGTTGATCGGCCTGGGGATTCCCGGTACGGCCAAGCAGATTGCTACGCCGGTCTCGCGCTTTCTTGCGCTGCTCAGCGTGATGCGCCTGCCTACCCGCAATGCCGAGGGTATCAGCGCATTGGTCAAGCTGTTGGCACCTGATACCGAGGCGCGGGTAACACCGCACTGGCCACAAAAAGTAGCTTTGGTTCAGCCGGCCAGTCTGTCGAAGCGTCATCCGGTGAGTTTGTCCCAAGGGACGCCATTGGGCAGCGTCGGCGTTGATGCCAACAGCCAGTTGCACCTCGCGCTGTTCACTGAGGACCTGAACGAAGCGCGTAGCTGGTTGCCGGGCGGCCTGTTGCACAACGACTTGCTGGTGTTGTTGAGGGTATATCTGGGCTGGCGTTGCACCGCGAAATTGCAGCTGTCTCTGCCTATAAATAGCCTCCCCAGTCCCGTGTTGGGTGGCACGCCGGTGCTGCTGGGCATGACCGGCGTCCTGGGGCTGGGCAGTGAGGCCTGGCAGGTCGGCGAACACGAAACCATCACCATCAATCTGGGCCGATACCAAGGCCTGCACAGCAACCCCCGATTCCGAGAGGCACAGCATGTCGCATATCATTTTTAATCTATTGAAGGTGACGCTGCTTGGCGCACTGCTCACCGGGTGCGGGCTGACTCAGACAGTGAGTGATGCCACCACGTCTGCGGCCAAGGCCATCTTCTTTAAGCAAGTGAAAACCCTGCACCTGGACTTTACCGGCCGAGCAGCGACGAACGCTGACAGGACGGACATGACCGGGCTAACGGTGCCAACAGCAGTGCGCGTGTACCAACTGCGCGACAACAAAACCATGGAAAAAGCCGCCTACCACAGCGTATTGAGCGACGCTGACAATCTGCTGCGTGCCGACCTGCTGGATCAGCAAGCGCTGGTGATCAAACCCGGGGAGGGCGCACAGCTGGATGTGCCGCTGGATACAGACGCTCAATTCGTCACGGTCGTGGCGTTGTTCCGCACGCCCGACACGCGGATGAACACGTGGCGCCTGACGCTGACCCGCGACGATCTGGACCCGGACCGAGCCAGGGTGATTGAGCTCGGCGACAATCGACTGGCCCTGAAACCATTGGCACCGGAGTAAGCCGTGAGCGAACTGAACCCCTCGCTTTACGAAATGCTTTTGCAGAATTTCGACGGCGAACTCGACATGTACCGCGTCCGGGAAGAGGACCAACACACGTTATCGGTGCTGGATAACCTGCGGCGCATTCTCAACAGCCGGGCGGGATCCCTCAGTCACCTGCCGGATTATGGCCTGCCGGATATGGCGCAGACGCTGCAAGGGCTGCCTGCCTCGGCGCATGGGCTGATGGGAACGCTGATGAATACGTTGCTCAAGTACGAACCGCGTCTGGAAGCCGTCAACATCGAACTGTTGCCACAGATCCGGCCCGGCCATTTGGAATATGCCCTCGATGTACAACTGAAAAACGGCGAGCGGGCGACCTTCGGCACAACCCTGGCGCCCGAGGGCAAAGTATTGGTACGTCATTTAAGACAGCAGGACTACTTGTCGAAGCCGTAAACCTGTAACGGAAGGGAAGCTGGATGACAGCGTTATTTGAAATGCGTATTCGAGTCGGTGGTGATCCTCGCGGCTTTGGTGAGTTCACTGCTTTGCGGGACGAGTTGGCCAAGCTGAGCCATCCGGCATGTCCGGACGTCGACTGGGCAAAGGTTGAACAGTTTTGTCTGACGTTGTTTCAGAACAACGGCGCGGAGCTGCAGACCGCCGCTGCTTTTGCGTTGGCGCGCAGCCAACGCTACGGCCTGGAGGGCATGGCCCAGGGAGTGACGCTGATTGAGGCGTTATGCAGCGAATGGACTACGGTGTGGCCCCCTAAGACTTCGGTGCGTTTGGGTATTCTCGCCTGGCTGTTTGGCCAATGGCAGCCGTTGCTGCGCCGCGTGGAAAGTAGCTGTCAGGCAGTGCCCGTCCTTGAGCGCCTGGGCGGTGAACTGGATCGGTTGGCCGCGCAGTTGGATCGTCAGGGGCAGGCGCCTCTGGTCAGCCTGCAGGCGGTGCGTCATCAGGTTGGCAGTTTGATGCGGCGTTTGGAGCGCAGCCAAAATGCAGGTGGAGCGGACCTGATGTTGACGAGCGCCCCGGAACCGGCCTTTGTCCTGCCGGTGGTTATCCTGCCCGCCCTACCAATGCCGGAGTTGCCGCCTGCGGTCTCCCGAAAGCGCCGTATCGTTCTGTGGCTGTTTGCGCTGATCACATTGATGGCGCTGGGTGGTGGTTGCTGGTGGTGGGTTGATCAACGCGTCCAGCCGCAACCAGCGGTGCCCGGCACTGTGCACCTGGACAGCCTGTCGCTGTTCGATGCCGGCAGCATCGAGCTCAAACCCGGCTCGACCAAGGTGCTGATCAATGCACTGGTCAACATCAAGGCCCAGCCCGGCTGGCTGATCGTGATCGTCGGGCACACCGACACAACCGGCGACGCCGAGCAGAACCTCCAACTCTCCTACGCCCGTGCCTCGGCGGTACGCGACTGGATGCAGCGTATGGGTGATCTTCCGGATAATTGCTTTGCCGTCCAGGGCGCGGCAGGCAAACAGCCGATCGCCAGCAATGACACGGCATCTGGACGAGCAGCCAACCGTCGGGTGGATATACGTCTGATGCCACAAGCACAGGCCTGTGCGCTGTCGGAGACTGGGGAGGGCTAAGCCGCTACGAACCACGCATAGTGCAACTCAGGCCAGCACCGCCACCGCCTTGATCTGCGCCCACAACGTCTGGCCCGGATGCAGTTGCAACTGATCCCGTGAGTACCGGGTGATGCGCGCCAGCAACGGTGTGCCGGCCGCATCGAGGCTTACCAGCACATGGGCGGCGTTATCCGCCGGGATCTCCTGTGTCACCGTCACCGGCAGGCGATTGAGGATGCTGCTGTGCTCCTCCGCCTGCAGGCTCAGGCTGACGTCCCGGGCCTGGATCTTGAAGCGCAACGACTTGCCCAGCGCCAGCGGCGCATGGGCCACGCGCATCTGCAATTGGCTGGCAGGCAGTTGCAGGGTGAGCAACTGGTAGTGTTCGTCGTAGGCGCTGACGGTGCCGTTGATCACCACGCCGGCGTCGTCGCCCAGGGCCATGGGCAGGTCCAGCCGGGCCAGGGTTTCGCCGATGGGGCCGCTGGCCAGGGCCTTGCCGTCGCTGAGCAACACGATGTGATCGGCCAGGCGCGCCACTTCGTCCTGGGCATGGCTGACGTACAGCACCGGAATCTCAAGCTCATCGTGCAGGCGTTCGAGGTACGGCAGGATTTCGCTTTTGCGTTTGCTGTCCAGTGCCGCCAGGGGCTCGTCCATCAGCAGCAGGCTCGGGCTGGTAAGCAGCGCGCGGGCAATGCCGATGCGCTGGCGTTCGCCGCCGGAGAGGTGCTGCGGGTGGCGGTCCAGCAAGTGGCCGATGCCCAGCAACTCCGTCGCGTGGGCCATGTCGACCCGCCGTTGCGCGCGCGGGATGCGCTTGAGACCGAACTCCAGGTTGGCCAGCACCGACAAGTGCGGGAACAGGCTGGCTTCTTGAAACACATAGCCCAGGGCGCGCCTGTGGGGTGGCACGAACAGGCCTTTGCGGCTGTCTTGCCAGACCTCGTCGTTGATCTGCACGAAGCCTTCTTCGGCCCGTTCCAGCCCTGCGATGCAACGCAGGCAGGTGGTCTTGCCGGAGCCGGAGTGGCCATACAGCGCCGTCACCCCGCGACCGGGCAATTGCAGGTCGACGTCCAGGGCAAACCCGGAGTACTTCAGTTGCAGGCGCACCTCGATCATCGACATCAGCTCCAGCCCGCTTTGGTTTTACGGCTGGAGTAGAGCGCCAGCAACACTAGGAATGAAAACACCACCATGGACCCGGCCAGCCAGTGAGCCTGGGCGTATTCCATGGCTTCGACGTGGTCGTAGATCTGCACCGAGACCACCCGGGTCTTGTTTGGAATATTGCCGCCGATCATCAGCACCACGCCGAACTCACCGACGGTGTGGGCAAAGCCGAGAATCGACGCGGTGATAAACCCCGGGCGTGCCAGGGGCAGGATCACCGTGAAGAAGGTGTCCCAGGGATTGGCCCGCAACGTCGCGGCCACTTCCAGTGGGCGAGTGCCGATGGCGGAGAAGGCGTTTTGCAACGGCTGCACCACAAACGGCATGGAATAGATCACCGAGCCGATCACCAGCCCGGCGAAGCTGAAGGTCAGGGTGCCCAGGCCCAGCCATTGGGTGAACTGGCCGAAATAGCCGTTCGGGCCCATCGTCAGCAGCAGGTAGAAGCCGATCACCGTAGGCGGTAACACCAACGGCAAGGCGACCACTGCGCCAATGGGGCCGCGCCACCACGAACGGGTGCGCGATAGCCACAGGGCGATCGGAGTGCCGATGATCAGCAGGATGACCGTGGTCAGCGACGCCAGTTTCAGGGTCAACCAGATCGCGGAAAAATCGGCACTCGACAGCGGCATTTACAGCTCGTAACCGTAGGATTTGATCACTGCGGCGGCTTTCGGACCTTTCAGGTATTCAACCAGGGCCTTGGCGGCGGCACTGTCCTTGCCTTTGTTAAGGATCACGGCGTCTTGTTTGATCGGGTCATGCATCGACGACGGCACGATCCAGGCCGAACCGCTGGTGACCTTGCCGTCCTTGTAGATCTGCGACAGCGCGACAAAACCCAGCTCGGCGTTGCCGGTGGACACGAACTGATAGGCCTGGGTGATGTTCTGGCCTTCAACGAGCTTGTCCTTGACCTTCTCGGTCAGGCCTTCCTTCGCCAGCACCTGGGTGGCGGCCAGGCCATAAGGCGCGGCTTTCGGGTTGGCGATGGACAGGTGCTGGAATTGATTTTTCTTCAGCACTTCGCCCTTGGCATCCACGTAGCCTTCCTTGGCCGACCACAGCGCCAGGGTGCCGACCGCGTAGGTGAAGCGCGAGCCCTTGACGGTGTCGCCTTCGGCCTCGAGTTTCTGCGGGGTGGTGTCGTCGGCGCTGAGGAACACTTCAAACGGCGCGCCGTTCTTGATCTGGGTGTAGAACTGGCCGGTGGCGCCATAGGCAGCGACCAGTTTGTGGCCGGTGTCTTTTTCAAAGTCGGCGGCAATTGCCTGGATCGGGGCGGTGAAGTTGGCAGCCACGGCCACCTGTACTTCATCGGCATTCGCCGAGGCGAAGGTAAACGCGGCGATCAGGGTGGCAAGGGCCGTGGGGGCCAGGCGTGAGGCTCGAATCATCATCAAGAAGCTCCTTGGGGTTTGCGGCTTGTTATAGGCAGAGGGGGTCTACCGCTATGTATGGGAATATATAGCGGTTGGCCACTGCCGGTACAGTGCAAAGTTGCCCCGGGAGTTCAGGTTCAGCGCCGGCCGAGTTTTTCCAGGGTCTGCGCGGCCAGTTCCAGCGTCAGGTCATAGGTGGAGATGTCTTTGCCGAGGCGCAGTGCCTGGCCCGACCACAGGTTACTGAAGCCGGCTTCATCCTTGGCCTTGAGTGGCATCAACGCACCGCCGGACAGCGGAAACGCCGGGGCGGTCGGGTTGATCGCGCCGAGTTCGCGCATCACCCGGTTGATGATGCCCCGCGCCGGGCGCCCGGTGAACAGGTTGGTCAGCGCGGTTTCACTGGCTTGTGCCGTGCGCAAGGCGTGGTGGTGTGATTTCGAGACGGTGGCCTCGGGGGTGAACAGGTAGGCCGTACCGATCTGTACCGCCGACGCGCCGAGGGCAAAGGCGGCGACAATGCCCCGTGCATCCCCGATACCACCTGCCGCAATCACCGGCACGCTCACGGCGTCGACGATCTGTGGCACCAGGGCCATGGTGCCAATCTGGCTATTCAGGTCGTCGCCGAGGAATATCCCGCGATGGCCGCCGGCTTCGTAGCCCATGGCGATGATTGCGTCGCAGCCGTGCTGTTCCAGCCAGATGGCTTCTTCCACGGTGGTCGCCGACGAGAGTACTTTCGCCCCGGTGGCCTTGACCCGCTCCAGCAGGGATTTTTCCGGCAGGCCAAAGTGAAAACTCACCACTTCCGGGCGCAATTCCTCCACCACTTCACAGGCGGCGTTGTTGAAGGGGGCACGGTTGGACACAGGCGTCGGGGCGTCAAAGTCGGCGCCCAGTTCGCGGTAATAGGGTTCCAGCAGGTTCTTCCACTGAAGGTCGCGTCCTGCATCCGGCGGCGGAGGCTGGTGGCAGAAGAAATTGACGTTCAGTGGCCGTGTGCTGGCTTGGCGGATAGTGGCCAGCGCTTCACGCAGTTGCTCGATGCTCAGCGCGGCGGCCGGCATCGAACCGAGGGCGCCGGCCGCGTTGGCGGCGATCACCATGGCGGTGCTCGTGGCATTGGCCATGGGCGCCTGAATAATGGGTAGCTCAATGCCCAGCAGGTCAAGAATTCGGGTGTCTGGCCAGGTGCTCATGGGGCGCTTCTCCAACGATGGAATGCTGTTCCGTCGTTTTAGCAGGGCCAAGTAGCACCAGGCCAGTCTGTATTATTCACTGGACGAATCCAGTGTTTCGTGGGCGACCATCAATCGATGGCGTGGCCCAATACCTCATGAATCCGCTGGGCAATATGTGCGGCGTGGGTTTCCAGGGCGAAGTGGCCGGTGTCGAGCAATTCCACCACTGCGTTCGCGTTGTCGCGTTTATAGGCATGGGCGCCCGGCGGGATGAAGAACGGATCGTTCTGGCCCCAGATCACCAGCGCCGGCACTTGCGTGGCCTTGAAAAACGCCTGGAACGCCGGGTACAGCGTCAGGTTGTTACGGTAGTCGAGGAACAGGTCCAGCTGGATCTCGTCATTGCCGGGGCGCTGCATCAACAGCACGTCAAGCATGTAGGACTCCGGCGCAACCAGCTCCGGCTGCGAAACGCCATGCAGGTACTGATAGCGCGTGCCTTCCAGGCTGATCACCGCATTGCGGATCACCTCGCGATTGGCCTGGCTTGGTTCGGCCCAATAGTTGCGAATCGGTGCCCAGGCATCACCCAGACCTTCCAGATAGGCGTTGCCGTTCTGCGACACCAGCGCGCTGACCCGTTCCGGGTGCGCCACCGCCAGGCGCAGGCCCACCGGTGCGCCGTAGTCAAACACGTAGAGGGCATAACGGCTCAGTTGCAGGGCGTCGACGAAGTGGCCGACGGTGATCGCCAGGTTGTCGAAGCTGTACCGGTAATTGCGTTCGGCGGGGACTTCGGTGAAGCCGAAGCCTGGAAGGTCCGGCGCGATGACCCGGTAGCGTGTGGCGAGCAGCGGGATCAGGTCGCGGTACATGTGGGACGAGCTGGGGAAGCCGTGCAGCAGCAACAGCACGGGGGCGGACGGGTCACCGGCTTCGCGGTAGAAGATGCGCACGCCATCGGCATCAACGTGCTGGTAGCGAACCACTGGGGCGGTAATCGACATGATCGGAGTCCTCTCTGTAACTAGATAAATTTATATTTTGGGTTACTGGATTTCAGCCTGCGCTGGAAAATGTAACCTGTCAAATTAATTTATAGGGTTACTTTTTTGCGCATTCTGTAACTATCCAAAAGCGCAATCAACGGTTACGATGACGCGGACTTGCAGAGGACTCGCCATGACCGCTATTACCCCATCCCCATTGGAACCCTACGTTCTGGCCGACCACCCGGTGCTGGACATGCTCAACACCCGGGCCAATGTCGACGGCGTGCCCTTTGAATTCTGGCAAGGCGATGGCGATGTCGAACGCTGGCTGGTGCGACTTGGCTGGTGCGATGAGGGCGCGGTGCCGGTGTTCGAGAAGGGCGCTTTGCTGGGCGCGGCGCGAGGATTGCGGGAAGTGATCCGGCTGTTGCTGGAACAGCGCAAGGCCGGAGAGCAGGGCGACCCTGGCGCACTGAATGGATTTTTGCGCAAGGCGGTCAGCCACCCGCAGCTGGCTTGGCCGGCGCCCGGTGAGTTACGCCTGGAGCGCCAGCGCAAACAGCAAACGGCTGAGCAATTCTTGTCGCCGATTGCCGAAGCCGCCGCGACGTTGCTGGTGGAAGGGGATTTCGGCCTGATTCGCACCTGTGAGCATCCCGAGTGCGTGCTGTGGTTCTACGACCGTACCAAGGGCCACAAGCGCCGCTGGTGCAGCATGGCGCTGTGTGGCAACCGGCATAAGGTAGCGGAGTTTCGCAAACGTAAACTCCAGTAACCGTCTTCAGGATTCTGCCGGGCTTTCGCGCTCCAGCAATTGCCGTTTGCGCTCAACGCCCCAGCGATAGCCCGACAGGTTACCGTCGGCGCGCACCACACGGTGGCAGGGAATCGCCACGGCCAGGCTGTTGGCGCCACAGGCCTGGGCCACGGCGCGGTAGGCGGTAGGTGCGCCGATACGCTGGGCGATCTCGGCGTAGCTGGCGGTGCAACCCACCGGAATTTCCCGCAGGGCCTGCCAGACCCGTTCCTGGAACGCGGTGCCGCGCAGGTCCAGGGGCAAGTCCAGGCCCAGGGCCGGCGCCTCAATGAAACCCACCACTTGGGCAATCAGTCGTTCGAAGTCATGATCGGCCCCCAACAGGTTGGCGCGAGGAAACTGGTCCTGCAGGTCACGCACCAGTTTGTCCGGGTCATCCCCCAGCAGGATCGCGCACACGCCGCGATTGCTCTGCGCCACCAGGATTGCGCCCAATGAGCATTCGCCGACGGCAAAGCGAATGTCCGTGTTGGTGCCGCCCGCCTTGTAGTCGCGAGGCTTCATGCCGAGCAATTGGTCGGCAGCCTCGTAAAAGCGGCTGTTGGAGTTGAACCCGGCGTCATACAGCGCATCGGTCACCGAGTGCTGGTCCTTGAGCCCGTCGCGTACCTTGCGCGAGCGATGGGCGCTGGCGTAGCGCTTGGGTGTCAGGCCGGTCACCGCTTTGAACACCCGGTGGAAATGGAACGGGCTCAGGCCGGCGAGGTCGGCCAGGGCTTCGAGGGGCGGCAAGGTTTCGGCCTGTTCGATGTGCCGGCAGGCGGCGGCCACCAGTTGTGCATGGCGTGCAGCCACCTGGGTCTGGTCTCCCGACGAACGTTTGTTGGGCCGGTAGCCCGCGGCTTCGGCCTGTTGCGGGGTGTCAAAGAACTCGACGTTCTCCGGGCGCGGCCGCCGTGCGGAACTGCTGGGGCGGCAGTACACACCGGTGGTTTTCACGCCATAGACGAAAGTGAGGTCGGCTCTGGCGTCGCGGGCGACGATGGCGGCCCAGCGGGGATCGAGTTCGGTGGCGTGAGGCGCGGTCATGGTGATGGCTCCTGGATGAAGAGTGCCAGGTTAGTCCCGTGGGGCATTCGCATCACTCCGATGCTTGCGGTCAAATTCATCCGGCGGTTCGGAATGTCAGGTTGATGCGTTGCGGCCCCATGACTGGATGCGTGCCAGGCTTGATCGGCATGACGCCGTGAAACCGCAGGCGATCCACACCGCCCCACACCACCACGTCGCCATGGAACAACGAGACCTTTTGCGTCTTGTCGCTGCGTTCATGGCCGCCGAACAGAAAGATCGCCGGCAGCCCCAGTGATACCGATACCACAGGGGCTGCGTAGCGGCGCTCGTTCTTGTCCTGGTGCAGGGACATTTTGGCCCCGGGCACATACCGGTTGATCAGGCAGGCATCCGGCTCAAAGTCATCGAAACCCGCATCTGCCGCCGCCATCACGGCGAGTTGGCGCAATGTGGCAGGCAGGGCTGGCCAGGGTTGTTGGTTGTTGGGGTCAATCGCAGAGTAGCGATAGCCGGTAGGGTCGGTTGTCCAGCCCAACTCGCCGCAACTGCTCAACGCCGCCGACATGGTAAAGCCGCCCGGCGTGACCATTTGCCGGAACGGCGATTGAGCCAATACGCGTCGCAGTTCCGGCAGCAAACGCTCGACCCAGGGCAGGGCATAACCCCTGAGGACGTAGGACTGCTCACCGATTTGTTCGCGGCC
Organism: Pseudomonas sp. BIGb0558; assembly: GCF_024807515.1. Classification (NCBI taxonomy): domain Bacteria; kingdom Pseudomonadati; phylum Pseudomonadota; class Gammaproteobacteria; order Pseudomonadales; family Pseudomonadaceae; genus Pseudomonas; species Pseudomonas sp. BIGb0558. Next base: position 55,849 of record NZ_JANUEW010000028.1, on the reverse strand, counting down.
CGAGGGCTGCTGCAAGGCCTCGTCGGCAAACAGATCGGCGGTGGTGCCGGGATGGGTCTTACTGCGCATCGTGAAAAATCACTCCCAAGGTATGCCGCGTGCCACTGTGCAGAACACTGACCCCATGACGCAAGGTCACCCGATGAAACCCCCTCACACTGGGCATCGGCCGCTGGTTGACCGCGAAGATCGCCGCGTCGCCCCTGTTCAGCGGGACCACCTGCGCCCGGGATTGCATTCTTGGGCGTTGTTCCGTCAATACCAGCTCCCCGCCACGAAAGTCCTCTCCCGGCTGGGACAACAGGATGGCAACTTGCAGGGGAAACACGTGTTCCCCATACAGATCCTGGTGCAGGCAGTTGTAGTCGCCCGGGCCGTATTGCAGCAATAACGGGGTAGGGCGCTGCTGGCCGGCAGCGTGGCAACGGGCGATGAACCGGGCATGATCGGCCGGGTAGGTGATGGGCAGGTTCATCTGTTCGTTCCAGCGATTGGCCTGGGGCGCCAGGTACCCATACAGCTGTTCACGCAGCTCGCTGATCGGTGGTGGCAGCGGATAGCGGAAATACTTGTACTCGCCCCGGCCAAAGCCGTGCCTGGCCATCAGCACATGGGAGCGAAACAGGTCGTGTCGGGGATAATGGCCGCTCAGTTCAGCGCACTCATGCTGATTCAGCAAGGCAGGAATCAGTGCGTTGCCCTGTTGATCGAGGTCCTGCTCGATCGCGCGCCAGTCCAGATTGGCCAGGCGCTCTTGCAGTGGGGTAGAAGACATCGACGAGTTCCTGTGGCAGCGGATAAAGGCGGCCAGTCTAGGAAGTCACCCGTGTCATGACACTCCGATGCTTGCGCTCGAATTACAGGGCCTTGCTTACATTGATATCAGTGATTTCATCGCTGGCATCGTGGATTTTCGCCAGGGCTTCCTTGGCTTCCTCGATGCTGCCAGCTTGCAGTTGGGCGAATTCGAAACGGCGCTCACCGTTGAGTTTGTACTTGATCACATATTTGGTGGTGGTCACGGGCATTCCTGTCAGCTCAGTTTAGAATTGGTACGGCGCACGATGCGGATCTTGTGGGACAAGGTCGGCTTCTTGGTCACGCTGATGGCGCGGCGGGTCACGACGTCCAGGGTAATGTTCCAGAACCCGGTGCTCGGCGCGGTGATTTTTGCCGGGAACTTGTCAAACGCGCCGCCGTGGTAGGTATGGCGGCCGCCGTTCTTGAAGCTGCGAAAGTTGGCGTCGCTCATCAGGCGGATGTTGCAGGTTTGCGAGCATTCAATGACGACAATGTCTCCCTCATTAAGGTGTTCGCGCTGGTGGATGAATTTCATGGGGTGTCTCCAGAAGGGCTTTTTCTGAAAAATCAGAACGATACGTAGGTTAAGATAGAGTTTATCAGCCCCAGCACGTTTATTATCGGACCGTCGTCGACGACTTCGACAATTTAAAACAGTTATTTACCGAGTTATCAGGGATAAATCCAACGTGGGCGGGAGAAAAATACCTTCCCCGCTGTCGTAGGGTCTTTATCGGAGGTTTTTTATATGAAGTGGAGTGTGTTGGTTCTGGCCCTGGCGTTGGGTGGATGTGCTTCGGTGGCGGATATCAAGCAGACCCCACCGACGCTGGCAGTGATCTCTGGCAAAAAGCCGCAGGAATACGCGGCGTGTGTGGTCCAGAAACTGTCCAAAACCCGCCGGCCATCGCAGATCGAGCCCCACAAGGATGGTGTGCAAGTGATTGTGCCGCAGAAGTTCTCTGCTGATCCGTCGGCTATCTTCGAAATTGAAGAGCGCTCCAGCGGCAGCAGCATCAAGCTCTACGAGAGCATGTCCAATGTGCCTATTCGCCCAGGTGACGTGAAGGCAGCGGGGGAGGCTTGCATTTCCGGTTGAGCCTGTAAGCCGCACACCTTCGAATCCGCTCAAAAAGCCCGGCCTGCAATCGCAGTGTCGGGTTTTTTGTGCGTGTTTTTTGTGTGTAGTCCCTTTCTGTAGGTTTTGAGTGTTGTAGCTATCGGACCATTACCCTACCATTTGTAGGCTTATGCCTAATTCGACTAAGCATATAACTATAAAAATGGAGTCGTGATGATGTCTCTGGAACGAGTTCTGATGGGTGGCGCGTTACTGCTGTTATTGGGCAATGCCCACGCGCTAGAGGGAAAAAACGTGTTTACTCAGGGCGGTTCCCAGCCGGGAGCGGCGCCCTGTGTGGCTTGCCACGGGGCTGATGGCCTGGGGCTGGCGGCGGCGGGTTTTCCGCGCTTGGCCGGTTTGCCTGCGGGTTATTTGCGCAAGCAACTACAGGATTTCAAAAGCGGCACGCGCAACAGTCCCGTGATGCAACCGCTGGCCAGCGCACTGACGGAAGAAGAAATCAGCGCCGTGACCCAGGCGCTGGCGGCAATGCCCGCGCCGGCGCCTGCCCCGGTGCACCGCAGCGATTTGCCCACTGACGCTGCGCAAAAAATCGCCCTGCAAGGCGCATGGGAGCGCCAGATTCCGGCTTGCGTCAGTTGTCATGGGCCGGCCGGCGTGGGTGTCGGCGATGCGTTTCCACCCTTGGCCGGCCAATCGGCAGCCTACCTGGCGGGGCAGTTGAACGCCTGGCGCAGTGGTACACGCCATAACGATCCGAACGATCTGATGGGGCATGTCGCCAAATCCCTCAGCGCTGAAGAAGTGCAGGCCGTGGCCACCTATTTTGCGTCGTTGAGCGGCCAGGAGGCCAAGCCATGAAGCGCTTTTTGTTTGCTGCGTTGCTGGGAACCCTGATCAGTGTGCCGACCCATGCCGCGACCATCGCCATGGAGGACCAGTCACAGTTGCAGCCAGCCGCTCACCCCGCTGCAGCGCAGTTTCAGCCGCCGAAAGAGAGTGAACTGCCGGACAATGCCTACGGCAAACTGGTGAAACAGGGTTACGCGCTGTTTGTCGACACCAAGCGCCTGGCGCCGCAGTTTGTCGGTAATGGCCTTAATTGCAGCAACTGCCACCTGGACCAGGGTCGCCTGGCCAATTCGGCGCCGCTGTGGGGGGCCTACCCGATGTACCCGGCCTATCGAAAAAAGAACGACAAGGTCAACACCTTTGCCGAGCGCCTGCAGGGCTGTTTCCAGTTCAGCATGAATGGCGGCACGCCACCGGCTGCAGACAGCCCGGAGATTACCGCGCTGTCGGTGTATGCCTACTGGCTGGCGAGCAAGGCGCCTTTGGGGGTCGAGTTGCCGGGGCGTGGCTATCCGGATGTGCCGACTCCCGCCAAGGGTTACAACCTGGCCCAGGGCGCGGAGGTCTACAAAGGCCAGTGCGCGGTGTGCCATGGTGCCGAAGGCCAGGGCCAGAAAGTCGGTGACAGCTACGTGATGCCGCCACTCTGGGGTAAAGACTCCTACAACTGGGGTGCCGGTATGCACCGGATCAACACGGCAGCGTCCTTCATCAAGCACAACATGCCCCTGGGCCAGGGCGGCAGCCTGACCGATCAGCAGGCGTGGGACGTAGCGGGCTATGTGAACAGCCACGAGCGGCCTCAGGATCCGCGCCTGGTGGAGGGCTCCGTGGAGAAAACCCGGGTGAAGTTTCACGCCAATGATGGCGTCAATCTTTACGGGCAGACGGTCGATGGCGTGCTGATCGGCCAAGGCATCCGTTAAACTGTCGATAATCCACACAAAAAATGCCGCTGAAACAGCGGCATTGTCTTTTCGGAAGTTCAGTCATGAAGCGTGAGCAAGTCAGAGAACGGCATGCAGGGGGGCATATTTCTGCGACCCATGTGATTCAAAATCCCGCGGATACGGGCGAGTGGATCGTGTTCTTCAAGAAGAGCGGCGGCCGCAGCTATTTCCTGGTGGATGACCAGGACGAAGTCGAATCCTTTTCTCGCCTGGACGACCTGATCGAGACCATTCGCGGCCTGGGGATCAAGTTCGCCGAAATTCACATGTAATTATTTGCAGACGACGGTCACGCTGCGGGTTTTATAGTTGCCCACATCCTTGCCCAGGGTCTTGTCGCTTTCTTTCAGGGCCGGCGTGCCTTCGGTGCCGACAATCCGGTAGCCGGTGCCCGCGCAGGACGCATCCGCCTTTTCATAGCAGCTGGCCCAGGAGTTGGCTTCGCCGGAGCAATCGATGGCCAGCCCTTGTTCGCCATTTTTCAGGACGGTGTCGGAGGTGGTGGTGCAGCCACCGGTAAGCGCCAGTACCGCAATCAGTGCCAGGATCTTGTTCATGTAGGAGTCGTCATCAGGGTGTTGGAGGGGAGCGCGGACACTGTCGTGGGGCGTTTCAGGCGAGATTATAGCGAACCGCCATCAACGTACAGACAAACACAAAAAAGCCCCGTTAAACGAGGCTTGATTGGCGTTACTGCGGGTATTACTTGGTCTTGGGACGTTTGCTCGACGCGTGGCCTGCTTCATCCACAAACACTTCGGCCACCGCTATGGCTTGGGCTTCGCTCGCGAATGCCCCGGCAACGCTGTCGCCGTGGAAGTTGATCAGGTGCCAGCCATCCGCTCGCTTGGTGATCAGGTAGCCGTTCACGCCTTTTGGTTCTGACATCTATCAATCTCGTTGTTTGGTTCAGGCTGCAATGATAGCGCCAAACGGCGTGGGGCGGCGCAAGTTGTTGCAGGTCAGTGCCGATCGCCATAAAGCGTGCTAAAAAGGTTGAAGCCCTTTGAATGACGGGCGCAAGCCGACGATTTTTAACAGCGTCGAAGGCACTTGATTGAATGCCGGCGGAACTTACGCCGACATTTTTTCTCTATGTTGACATCGCAACGCCAGCAGGACCCATTGTAAGGTGACTGCGGCCTGATTAGACTGCGCCGAATTTCGTACGCACAGCCCTTTGTAAGGACTCATATGATCAAGAAATGCTTGTTCCCAGCAGCCGGTTACGGCACTCGCTTCCTGCCAGCGACCAAGGCCATGCCCAAAGAGATGCTGCCGGTGGTGAACAAGCCACTGATCCAGTACGGCGTTGAAGAGGCACTGGATGCCGGTCTGAACGAAATCTCCATCGTGACTGGTCGTGGCAAACGCGCCCTGGAAGACCACTTCGACATCAGCTACGAGCTGGAAAACCAGATCAAGGGCACCGACAAGGAAAAATACCTGGTCGGCATCCGTAAACTGCTCGACGAGTGCTCGTTCTCCTACACCCGCCAGACCCAAATGAAAGGTCTGGGCCACGCGATCCTGACCGGTCGCCCGCTGATCGGTGACGAACCGTTCGCCGTGGTACTGGCCGACGACCTTTGCGTAAACCTGGAAGGCGACGGCGTCCTGACCCAGATGGTCAAGCTGTACCAGAAGTACCGCTGCACCATCGTTGCAGTTCAAGAGGTTGACCCTCAGGAAACCAACAAGTACGGCGTAATCGCCGGCGACGATATTGGTGATGGCCTGATCCGCGTACGCGACATGGTTGAAAAGCCGGCACCGGAAGATGCTCCGTCGAACCTCGCGATCATCGGTCGCTACATCCTGACCCCGGACATCTTCAAGCTGATCGAAGAAACCGAGCCGGGCAAGGGTGGCGAGATCCAGATCACCGACGCCCTGTTGAAGCAGGCTAAAGACGGTTGCGTGATTGCCTACAAGTTCAAGGGTCGTCGCTTTGACTGCGGTGGCGCTGAAGGCTACATCGAAGCGACCAACTTCTGCTACGAGCACTTCTACAAGACTGGCAAGGCTTACTGATTCAAGTTGCCTGCCTGATCTGAGAAAGCCACCTTCGGGTGGCTTTTTCGTTTTTCGGCCTCATGTAAGCAGGTATGCTGTTGTCCTGCCGAGGAGAGTGAAATGGCCTACGATTTTGACCTTTATGTAATTGGCGCCGGTTCCGGCGGTGTGCGCGCTGCACGATTTGCTGCCGGTTTTGGCGCCAAGGTGGCAGTGGCTGAAAGCCGCTACCTGGGCGGTACCTGCGTGAACGTGGGCTGCGTGCCGAAGAAGCTCTTGGTGTACGGCGCGCATTTCGCCGAAGACTTCGAGCAAGCCAGCGGTTTTGGCTGGTCACTGGGTGAAGCGAACTTTGACTGGGCGACCCTGATCGCCAACAAGGATCGCGAGATCAACCGTCTTAATGGCATCTACCGCAATTTGCTGGTCAACAGCGGCGTGACCCTGCACGAAGGGCATGCGCGGCTGGTAGACCCGCACCAGGTGGAAATCAACGGTGAGCGCTTCACCGCCAAACACATCCTGGTGGCCACTGGTGGCTGGCCGCAGATCCCGGAAATCCCGGGGCGCGAGCACGCGATCGGTTCCAACGAGGCGTTCTTCCTCAAAGAGCTGCCCAAGCGTGTGCTGGTAGTCGGTGGCGGTTACATCGCCGTCGAGTTTGCCGGGATTTTCCATGGCCTGGGCGCGCAGACGTCGCTGCTGTACCGCGGCGATTTGTTCCTGCGCGGCTTTGACGGCTCGGTGCGCACGCACTTGAAGGAAGAGCTGACCAAGCGCGGCCTCGACCTGCAATTCAATGCCGACATCGAGCGCATCGACAAGCAGGCCGATGGCAGCCTCAAGGCCACCTTGAAAGACGGTCGCGTGCTGGAAACCGATTGCGTGTTCTACGCCACCGGCCGCCGTCCGATGCTCGACAACCTGGGGCTGGAGAACACTGGCGTCAAGCTGGACAAGCGTGGCTTTGTCGAAGTGGATGACCTCTACCAGACCGCCGAACCGTCGATCCTGGCGATTGGCGATGTGATCGGTCGCGTGCAGCTGACGCCGGTGGCGCTGGCCGAAGGCATGGCTGTGGCGCGTCGACTGTTCAAGCCTGAGCAATATCGCCCGGTGGACTACGCAATGATCCCTACGGCGGTGTTCAGCCTGCCGAACATCGGCACCGTGGGCCTCAGCGAAGAGCAGGCCCGGGCAGACGGCCACAAGGTGCAGGTTTTTGAAAGCCGCTTCCGGCCGATGAAGCTGACCCTGACTGAATGCCAGGAAAAGACCCTGATGAAGCTGGTGGTCGACGCCGAGACCGACAAGGTCCTGGGTTGCCACATGGTGGGCCCCGACGCCGGCGAGATCGTGCAGGGCCTGGCGATCGCGCTCAAGGCGGGTGCGACCAAGCAGCATTTCGACGAAACCATCGGCGTGCACCCTACGGCGGCGGAAGAGTTCGTCACCATGCGCACGCCGGTGGCGCAGTAATCAGCCCTCGGTAGTTGCCTCTGGCGTCGTCGCAACGACGGCCGCCAGGCGCAGCGCCTCGATGCTGGCCTGGGCCTTGACCAGGTCCAGCTCCAGGGCTTTGTTGGCCTGCTGGTGCTCGGCCAGCGCTTCCTGGCGTGCCTGATTCTCCAACTGCGCAACCCGCAAGCGTTCCTGCAACAGGGTGCGCTCGCTGTCGATCACATTCACCTGTTCGCTCAACTGACGCTGCTGTTCGCGGTCCTGGCGAGCCTGTTCCTGCCGTGCACTCAATTCTTTCAGCGTAACCCGGTGCTCAATCAGCAGGCGCTCGTTATCGCGATGCAACTGGGTGATTTCATCCTGGCGCACCATCGCGCTCTGCTGGGCCTGGCGCAATTCTGCCTGTACCTGCTGCAACTGGCCTTCGTGGCGGCGCTGTTCCTGTTCGCGCTGGTCCTTGATCGCGTTGCGGTAATGCTCAAGGGCATCCCGGGCATGCAGGTGTTTCTCTTCCAGTGAGCGAATCTGCTCGTCCTTGTCGTTGATCCGCAGCTCGTAATCGCTGCAGGCCTGGCTCAGGCCAGCGTTGCGGGTTTGCTCGGTTTGCAGGCTGGAACGGGTGCTTTGCAGGGCTGCGCTTTCATCGGCCAAGGCGGCCGCCTGGATATCGAACTGTTGCTTGAGTTGGCTATGGGCGGCTTCCAGCTCTTCGGCCTGGGCGAGCAGGGCGGCTTTCTGTTGCTGGAACTGCGCCAGGGCCAGGTCGATAGGCTCCTGAGCCTTCTCCTTCAGGCGCTGGGCCAGGCGTGCCACCAATTCACCCAGCTCGTCGTCGATGGGCGCTTCGGTGATGGTCTGGCGGGTTTCGCTTTCGTCCAGCTCCTTCAAATAGCGATGAATCGTGGTTTTCGAGCCGGTATTGCCCATCTCGATGCGTACTGCGTCGATGCTGGGGTTTTCGCCGCGGGCGAGAATCGCCAGGCGTGCCGTTTGAACTACTGCTTTATTGATGCCGCCGCGAGCCATGGAGTCTCCGTCGATTTAGTACTGTGGTACGTAGTATGTATATACGTACTATATCACGATTAAATTTCACCTGAAATTGATGATTTAACAGATGGGATATTGGCGTATTATCCCGTGTGATCAAGGTTTTGAAGTGGACAACCTCCAATGGCAGTACAGGCATGAGTGAGCTGGACCGTTATCTGAATGCGGCCACCCGCGATAACACCCGCCGTAGCTATCGCGCGGCGATCGAGCATTTCGAGGTGAATTGGGGTGGGTTCCTGCCGGCGACCAGTGACAGTGTGGCGCGCTACCTGGTGGCGCATGCGGGTGTGCTGTCGGTCAACACGCTGAAACTGCGCTTGTCGGCCCTGGCCCAATGGCATATCAGCCAGGGGTTTCCCGATCCGACCAAGGCGCCGGTGGTGCGCAAAGTGTTGAAAGGGATTCGTGCCGTGCATCCGGCCCAGGAAAAACAGGCTGAGCCGTTACAGCTACAGCACCTGGAGCAGGTTATTCAGTTTCTCGAACAGGAAGGTCGCGATGCTCGAAGCGCCGAAGATCATCCCCGGTGGCTGCGGGCCAAGCGTGACGCGGCGTTGATCCTGCTGGGTTTCTGGCGTGGCTTTCGCAGCGATGAGTTGTGCCGCTTGAATATCGAGCATGTGCAGGCGGTGCCCGGCTCAGGCATCACTCTGTATCTGCCGCGCAGTAAAAGCGACCGGGAAAATCTTGGACGCACCTATCAGACACCGGCACTGTTGCGCCTGTGTCCGGTACAGGCCTACAGCGAATGGCTCAGTGCCTCGGCGCTGGTGCGTGGCCCGGTGTTTCGCGGGATTGACCGCTGGGGCAACCTGGGTGAGGAGGGCCTGCACCCCAACAGCGTGATCCCGCTGTTGCGCCAGGCCCTGGAGCGTGCCGGCATTGCGGCCGATCAATACACCAGCCATTCCCTGCGCCGGGGCTTCGCCACCTGGGCCCATCGCAGCGGCTGGGACTTGAAGTCGCTGATGACTTACGTCGGCTGGAAGGACATGAAATCTGCCATGCGCTATGTTGAGGCGACGCCCTTTCTCGGCATGACCCGCGCGTCCCTTGAGTGATTGAAGGTTTCTTCTATTAATACAGTCGCCTAATAGTGAAAACCAATCGTCAGCATCAGGTTTGCCAATGAGCCATCGGCCGGGAGAGTGGGTAGGATTCACCCCATCAACTTACTAAGCCCTTCTACAAAACCTGACGGAGAGTCAACGATGCCTATCATCAACAGCCAAGTAAAACCGTTCAAAGCTACCGCCTACAAAAACGGCAACTTCGTAGACGTGACTGATGCTGACCTGAAAGGCAAATGGTCTGTCGTCTTCTTCTACCCAGCCGACTTCACCTTCGTCTGCCCAACCGAACTGGAAGACCTGGCTGACAACTACGCCGAATTCCAGAAGCTGGGCGTCGAAATCTACAGCGTTTCCACCGACACCCACTTTGCCCACGCTGCCTGGCACAACACCTCGCCAGCCATCGGCAAAATCCAGTACACCATGATCGGCGACCCGACCCTGACCATCTCCCGCAACTTCGACGTACTGATCGAAGAAGCTGGCCTGGCAGACCGTGGCACCTTCGTGATCAACCCTGAAGGCCAGATCAAAATCGTTGAACTGAACGATGGCGGCGTTGGCCGTGACGCTTCCGAGCTGCTGCGCAAAATCAAGGCCGCTCAGTACGTTGCTGCTCACCCGGGCGAAGTGTGCCCAGCCAAGTGGAAAGAAGGCGAAGCCACCCTGGCTCCGTCCCTGGACCTGGTCGGCAAGATCTAAGTCTGTGAAGTCCCAAGGGCGGGTTACCGCACTTAAGTAAGCTGCATCCGCCCTCAAAACGCCCGGGCGAGATTCGCTCGGGCGTTTTTTTGTCTGCAATAAACCGAATTAATAGGAAATCGCCCGTATGTTGGACGCCAATCTTAAAGCTCAGTTGAAGTCATACCTGGAACGGGTCACCCAGCCGATCGAGATCGTCGCCTCCCTCGACGACGGTGCGAAATCCCAGGAAATGCTTGCTCTCTTGCAGGACGTAACCAGCCTCACCACGCTGATTACCCTGAAAACAGATGGCAATGATGCGCGCAAGCCATCGTTCTCCATCAACCGCCCGGGTGCCGATATCAGCCTGCGTTTCGCCGGCATCCCGATGGGCCACGAATTTACTTCGTTGGTGCTGGCGCTGCTGCAAGTCGGCGGCCACCCCTCGAAGGCCAGTGTCGAAGTGATTGAACAGATCCGCGCCCTCAAAGGCGAGTTCAGCTTCGAGACTTACTTCTCGCTGTCGTGCCAGAACTGCCCGGACGTGGTCCAGGCGCTGAACCTGATGGCGGTACTGAACCCGAATATCCGTCACGTCGCTATCGACGGTGCGTTGTTCCAGGCCGAAGTCGATGATCGTCAGGTCATGGCCGTGCCAAGCGTTTACCTGAACGGTGTGAACTTCGGCCAGGGCCGCATGGGCCTGGAAGAAATCCTCGCCAAGCTCGACACCAGCGGCATCGAAAAAGCTGCCGAGAAAATCAGCGCCAAAGACGCGTTTGACGTGCTTGTCGTCGGCGGTGGCCCAGCGGGTTCGGCAGCTGCTATCTACGCTGCACGTAAAGGCATCCGCACCGGTGTTGCCGCTGAGCGCTTTGGCGGGCAGGTGCTGGACACCATGTCGATCGAGAACTTTATCTCGGTACAGGAAACCGAAGGGCCGAAATTGGCCAGCGCCCTGGAAGCCCACGTGCGTCAGTACGACGTGGATATCATGAACCTGCAGCGCGCCACTGCGCTGGTCCCGGCGAAGAACGCTGGTGAACTGCACGAAATCCGTTTTGAAAGCGGTGCGACCCTCAAGTCCAAGACCGTGATCCTGGCTACCGGCGCCCGCTGGCGTGAAATGGGTGTGCCGGGCGAGCAGGAATACAAAGCCAAGGGCGTGTGCTTCTGCCCGCACTGCGACGGTCCGCTGTTCAAGGGCAAGCGTGTGGCGGTGATCGGCGGCGGTAACTCTGGCGTTGAAGCAGCCATCGACCTGGCCGGTATCGTCAGCCACGTGACCTTGCTTGAGTTTGACAGCAAGCTGCGCGCCGACGCCGTGTTGCAGCGCAAGCTATACAGCCTGCCGAACGTTGATGTGATCACCAGCGCGCTGACCAGTGAAGTCAAGGGCGATGGCCAGAAAGTTACCGGCCTGGCCTACAAGGATCGCGACAGCGGTGAGTTCAAGACGATCGACCTGGAAGGCATCTTTGTACAGATCGGCTTGCTGCCCAACACCGACTGGCTCAAAGGCACTGTGGAACTGACTCCACGTGGCGAGATCATTGTCGATGCCCGTGGGGAGACGTCGCTGCCAGGCGTTTTTGCCGCCGGTGACGTAACGACTGTGCCGTACAAGCAGATCGTGATCGCAGTAGGCGAGGGCGCCAAGGCTTCCCTGAGTGCTTTCGATCACTTGATCCGCACTTCCGCTCCGGCGTAAATACTGGCCCGGAAATGAAAAACCCCATGAGTGATCATGGGGTTTTTTATTGCTTGTGAAACCTTACAGCGGCGTTGGCTGAATGATTTCAACCCAGTACGCGTCCGGGTCTTTCACGAAGGCCAGGCTTTTCATGCGGCCGTCAGACAGGCGCTTCTGGAAGTCGCAGCCCAGCTCTTCAAAGCGTGCGCAGGCGGCGACAATGTCCGGTACCGAGATGCAGATATGGCCAAAGCCACGCGGCTCGGTATTGCCGTTGTGATAGGCAAAGTCGGCGTCGTTTTCGGTGCCGTGGTTGTGGGTCAGTTCGAGGATGCCCGGAATCGACTTCATCCACTGGGTGCGGGCGGCGGCGTCCGCCGGGATCTGGGACTTGTCGACCAGGGCCAGGAAGTACAGGCTGAATTCGGCTTCCGGGAAGTCACGTTTCTCAACCAGGGAAAAACCCAGGACGCGGGTGTAGAAATCCAGCGACTTGGTGATGTCCTTGACCCGCAGCATGGTGTGGTTGAACACGAAGTTCGCGGTGGCGGTGTCAGGTTGGGCAGTGACGCCCGGGAAGGTGTTCAGTTCGTGCAGGCTCATGGGCCCTCCAGAGAAAAATGGGGCAAACGTGGCTCCGGTTGGAGCATCCCTTGGCTTGCGGCTGGCATCCGTGCAGCCGGTCCATGATACGCAGCCCGGCCTGCTGCGCCAAATGAAAAAGGTCACGCAGCCCTTGCGGGCAGCGGGCGTCGGGGCCCAAACTTTGTCGCTTGAACCTTGAGTGTTTTTCGCAATGATCGGATTTCGCGCACCGCTGTTAAGTACCCTGGGCCTGTTGTTGGGCAGCACCGCCGTATGGGCGGCCGACCCTGAAATTCATTGGCCCAGCGGCTGGCAGGTGGAGGAGGTGGTGCCGGACGATCAAGCCCCGGCGCAGCCCTCGGCAGTGTCCCGTCAGCGCGCGATAAAGAACGATGAAAATGGTGCGACCCTGATGGTCATGGAGTTGACGGGAACCCCAATTGAAGCGGGGCATACGGTCAACCTTCAGGGCGTGCTACTGGAAATGCGCAAATCCATCCAGAAGGACTTTGCCCAAGGCGGTTATCAAAGTGTGTGCACCAAGATGCATCCCACTACATTGAGCCGGCTCGAGGCGCTGGAAACTACCTGTGTAATCACCGAGAACGGTCGGCACGTGCTGTCGCAAACGTTGGTCGGGGCGGTCGATACGGATAAGGCCTATGTTTTTTCATACGCAGGCCAGGCTGAAGCTTACGAATCAAGCAAGGACGAAGTCAGTTCGGTGCGCGACAGCCTTAAACTTTGAGTGCTGTAGGAAGGGCTGGAAATTAGTCGATTGAACAAAGTGAAATGTTATTTAAAGTTCGTTTTTGAAGGTGCTTCGGTACTATTTTGTTTCAATGTTGATGCCTGCAAACAAAAAAGCCCCGCATCTGCGGGGCTTTGGTTAGTGCGTTTGTACTAGCTGGAAAGCATTAGCCGCGAAGCCAGGAATCTACAGTGGCTGCGCCGTACTGTTCTTTCCATGCCTTCAGGCCGCGGTGATTGCCGCCTTTGGTTTCGATCAGTTCGCCAGTGTGCGGGTTGTGGTAAACCTTGACCACACGTGCACGGCGCTGTTTGGGTGCTGCGGCGACGGAAGCGCCGGACTTGCCCGGGTTAGGATCCAGGATGGAGATGATGTCGCGCAGGCTTTTGCCGTAGGTTTTCATCAGCCCTTGCAGCTTTTCTTCGAATTCGATTTCTTTCTTCAGGCCAGCATCGTTCTTCAGGGATTCCAGCTGGGCAAGCTGCTCTTGAAGGGCTTTTTCTGCTGCGCGAAATTCGGCGAGTCTGGACAAAATCTATACTCCAATAGTGTATTTGGCTGATATCTACTGCAAACAAAGCGATAAGCCAAGAGCCTTAAGGCGACTCAGTGAAAGTGGCCCTCCTGCCAATTCAGCACAGGCAGGAAAAATTGTAGTAGTTAATCAGCCATGAGTAAATCATGTCTTTTGTATAAATAACAATATTTCCGTAGAAGTGGCGGGCTATTCAATGACCGTTCAGGAATCTAATGAACTCATCACAAGGGACAGGCTTGCCAAACAGGTAACCTTGCAAGAAATCTACACCTTGAGCGGTAAGATAGTCGCATTGCTCTTGTGTTTCGACGCCTTCTGCCACGATGCCCAGGTCCAGTTTGGCGGACAGTTCAATGATGCTGTCGAGTATATGCCGCGAGAGTGCATCAACACCGATCATCGCCACAAAGCTTTGATCTATCTTCAAGTAATCGACATTGAAGTTGCGCAAATAACCCAGGCTTGAATGGCCGGTGCCGAAGTCATCGATCGCAATCATCACCCCCATTTCGTGCAGCGCCTGGAACAACTGGCGGGTGATGTCGGTGGGCTCGATCAACTCACGTTCGGTCAACTCAAGCACCAGGATCACCTTGCCCGGCGGGAATGCGGCGAGGAACTCCCGGCAGTCCTCCACCAGTTCCAGGTCATGGCAATGGCGCGCGGTAATGTTGACGCCGATATGAAAGCCATCAGCGAATTGAGCGGCGTGAGGTGCCAGTTGCAGGGCCGTCTGGCGCATCAAGGCGCGGGTCATGGGCACGATCAGGCCGGAATGTTCGGCCAGGGGAATGAACAGGTCAGGGCGCACCAGGCCTTCCTTGGGGTGATTCCAGCGCATCAGCACTTCACAGCCGGCCCACTGGCGAATGCTGTCACCCCGCACCACTGGCTGGTAGTAGGGCACGAACTCATTGGCGCCCAGGGCACGTTGCAGTTCCAGGGTCGGCGCGGATGAGCGCTTTTGCAGCCAGTGAGCGAGGATGCCCGCCAGTACGCCGAAAAACACTACCAGAACGAACAGAGCCGGATACCGCGCTTTCATGTAGCGCCAGGTTTCGCCTTCCGGCATCCCGGCCTCCACGCTGTAGGTATACCGCTTGGAATCCAGATGATGCTGGGCCACGGCGAACGTTGGCAGGGCCGTGTTGTGCACCTTGCCATCCGATGCCAGCCAGTTGGACCCTACCTGCAACACCAGGTCGGCGTAGCGGCTGATCAGGCGCAAGGCGTTGGTCAAGTGGTAGCCATCGATGGAGGCAAAGGCGCCCCGGTCACCCTCGGTGAGGCGGTACACCAGCAAGGCAGTGTCGGGCGTGACCGGGTTGCCTTTCATCAGCCAGAGCCGGCCGTCGATGTAGTCCTCAGGATTGACCGGCGACTGGTAGTTGCCGCCAAACAACGAGCTGCAATAAATGTTTCGCTGCCAGGACAAGGTGGTGGCGCGCACGAAAGGGCGCCGGGTGACTTGTTCGCGCAGTGCCAGTTGTGTCGGGTTATCACATTCATGACCGGCCAGTGGCAGCAGTTCCTGGGCAGCGAGGGCGGTGTTGTCGAGCATCAGGTCAAACTGGCGCACGGCCTCGATGGCGGTTTGCGCTGTGCTGTTTTCCAGGGTGCGGCCGGCTTGCCAGTACAGAATAAGCACGCCCAGCAAGATCGGCAGTGCGCCGCTGAGCAAGGTGATCAGGTGGCGCGTGGAGGCTTTTCGCGGGCCTTTGACGGTGAGTGGCATGGGGCAGCCTGTGGCGAAAGAAAAAAGCCCCCGAGTGAGGGACGGACAGTAAGCCAGGATGATAGATGGCGTTGGTCAAATAAGCATGTTCGGCAGGCAATTTGAGGTGCACCTAGCCATTCGGTCAGTTGTGAGCGTTTTTTGACCGTTGCATACTTTGCAACATATTTGGCGCCCTCTGCAGGTGCCCAGTCTGTTGCAAAAGTGCTCGGACTTGTATCCCGCCTAATAACAAAGTGACGTTGTTCATCCCGTGTCCTGGATGCACCTACGTCAAACGGCTCTCGTCGTGCGTTGCAATAACGTACGTCGGGCGTTTTGTGTGGCCTCTGCACGTGCCACGACCCCCAGTCCCCAGTTGAGCAGCCCTCGCGATCGAATGTTTCGCGCAAGGCCTTCGCCTGCCTGTTTGTCAGGTCACTCGGGGCACTTACTTCAATGAATGAGGAATACCTGCGTCATGAAAAAACATGTATCCGGCTTGGCCCGTTTATTAATGGCCGCTGCGCTTGTTTCCGGCTCCCTGAGTGCGGCCGATGGAACGATCACCCTGACCGGCGAAATCAAGGCCAGCACCTGCACCATTAGCAGTGGCACCAGTGGCACTGCGGGCTCAGGTGCAGACTTTGTGGTGGCACTGGACAACGTCCAGGCCGGCTCCCTGGCCGGCGGGGCAAGCCCATCCAAGGATTTCTTTATCTCTGTGGGCGGGGCGGCGGGTACCTGCGCCGACAACACCAAGGTCGCGGTGTTGTTTGAGCGCAGCAGCCCGGCCATCAACCCGGTTACCGGTAATTTGAGCAACACGGCCGCGGCCCCGGCAGCAGCGAACGTGGAAGTGCAAATTATCGACACGGTGGCGAACACCCCCATAGACCTGGGCAAAGGCCAGGCCTCAACGGTTGCCACGGTTACCGGAGGCAAGGCGACGGTACCGTTCGCGGCACGTTACGTGGCCCATGGCGGCGTGGCGGGTCCCGGTGCCTTCAAGACCGAAGTGCAGTATTGGGTGACTTACCCGTAAACCTGCCTTGACCGAGAGGACCGACCATGTTCGCTCTATCAAGCCTTCCAGCCGGCATCGTGCTGTTTTGCCTGACCATGGGTGTTGCGCAGGCGGGCATTGTGATCAATGGCACCCGGCAGATTTATCCGGAGCCGCGACGGGAGATCACCGTCCAGGTCACCAACGACGATGCATCGGCCCCGCGCCTGGTGCAGGTGTGGATGGACGGTGGCGACCCCCAGGCCGCCGCCGAACGCAGCGAGGTGCCGTTCAGCATTTCCCCGCCGGTATTTCGCGTCGACCCCGGTAAAAGCCAGGCCATACGCCTGGCGTACACCCGTGAGCCATTACCATCGGACAGGGAGTCCGTGTTCTGGCTGAACGTGCTGGAAGTGCCGCCCAACGGTGCTGGGGCTCAGGCGGACGCGAACCAGGTGCGCTTTGCGTTTCGCATTCGCACCAAGGTGTTTTTCCGCCCGCAGGATTTACCCGGCACTGCCCACGACGCGGCGGACCAACTGCAGTGGCGTGTATTGGCAGGCCGCCCGGCGCTGCTGCGGGTGCACAACCCCACACCCTACTACGTGACCTTTCACGAAGTGGCGCTGGTGACGGGCGCCGGGCGAATGCCCACCGAGCACCAAGGCATGGTCGCGCCGTACGCCAGCCTGGATCTGGCACTGCCCGGCACCTTGGGCGAGTTGCCGACCGGCGCGCAGGTGCAGTTTCAGTACATCAATGATTTCGGCGGGTTCTCTGCGCCTCGGCAGGCCTCCTTTAACGACAGTCACCTGAAGCCCTGATTTATGCGGATCCGAACCCAACCCCGTTCTCTTTCTGCACCCGCGGTACTCAGTGGTATCTGCGGCCTGTTGTTCTGCCCGAAGGTGCCGGCGTCTGCGGCGATGTTCGACCTTGACGCGTTTTCGGGGGGAACGACCCCTGGCGTCGATGTGTCTCGCTTCAATCGTCGTAACAACCTGGGCCCCGGCCAGTACCGTGTCGACCTTGCCATCAACGGCCAGAGCGCGGGGCGTCACGAGTTGGATTTTATCGCCGAGCCGCATCAGGAGGGCGCCGTGCCGTGTCTGGACTGGCCGTTGCTCGAGCGCCTGGGGGTGGTTCGCGGCAAGGTCGAGCCAGTGCCTGTGCCCGGCCCGCTGTGCGGCGACTTGGGCAGTCGAATCCCGATGGCCGTCAGCACCTTTGATTCGGCGGCACTGACGCTGGCGATCAGTGTGCCGCAGGTCTACATGAACGCCGCCGCCCGTGGCGCGGTGGATCCGGCCCGCTGGGACGAGGGCATCACCGCCGGCTTGCTCAGCTACAACTTCAGCAGTTCGACCACAACCCGCGGCACGGGCGAGGATCATGCCTACCTGGGGCTCAACAGCGGTCTTAACCTCGGGCACTGGCGGTTGCGTCACCAGGGCGCCCAGTCATGGGACTCCCGCCACGGGCGGGCGACGTATCAGAACACGTCGACCTACCTGCAACGCAACCTTGCGGCGTGGCAGTCGCGCCTGACGCTGGGGGACAGCTTCAGCAGTGGCCAGGTTCTCGACAGCACTCGCCTGCGGGGGATCAGCCTGAGCAGTGACGATCAGATGGTCGCGCCCTCGCAGCAAGGGTATGCGCCCGTGGTGCGAGGCATTGCCGACACTCAGGCGACGGTGCGTGTCAGTCAGAATGGTTACACGATCTATGAGACCAGCGTTGCGCCCGGCCCGTTTGTCATTGATGACCTGTTCCCCACCGGCAGTGGCGGCGACCTGACCGTCACGGTCAGCGAAGTGGATGGCCGCAAAACCGTGTACACCGTGCCCTTTTCCGTCGCGCCACACCTGTTGCGCAGCGAGGTCACGCGCTACAGCCTGGCGCTGGGTGAAGTCCGTCACAGTGGCATTGAAGGCGGTGCGCCACTGGCCTTTCAGGGCACGCTCCAGCATGGCCTGCTCGACCGCTTGACGGTGTATGGCGGCGCGAGTCTGTCCCAGGGTTATATCCAGGGCAATGCAGGTGTGGCGTTCGGCACCGGTTGGGGGGCGTTTTCCGTGGACCTCACGGATTCACGCGCCCACATTCCCGGGCATGGCGTGCTGACCGGGCAAAACCTCGGTGTGAGCTACAACAAGAACCTCACGCAAACCGGTACCCATTTCACGGTGGGTGCCTATCGTTTTTCCACCGTGGGTTACTTGAACCTGACGGATGCCATGAACGTGCGCGAACTGGGCCGCCAGCAAGGGGATATCGACGCCTATGCCCGGCAGAAAAGCCGGCTTGACCTGAGTGTGAGCCAGCAGGTCGGCCTCGGCGCGCTGGGCTTTTCCGTCAGCTCGACCGATTACTGGAACCGCCGGCAAGGGCGTGAAACGTCCCTGAGTGTGAGTTACGGCGCCGCCTGGCGCCAGGTCAGCTGGAACCTCTCGGCCCAGCGCTCGCGGGTCGAGGAGTACCGTCAGCATACCGGGCTGCGGGATGAGCGCACACCCGGCGGCGGCCAGGTAGACAATCGCCTGTTGCTGACGTTGTCCATGCCGCTGGGCAGCGGCGTGCGTGCGCCGAGCCTGAGTACGACCCTGTCCGCAAGCCGCGGCGAATCCTCAAGCCGTCAGCAGCAACTGGGCATCAGCGGTGTGCTGGATGACGCCGGGGCGATCAACTACGGGGTGTCTGCCAGTAATGCGGCTGACGCAGGTGGCGCCCAGCGCTCGGCCAGTGCCAACGTGGGTTACCACGCCAGCACGGCCAATGTGCGCATGGGCTATGGGCAGGCGGGCGGCAACAGCCAATTGTCGTTCAATGCTGACGGCGGGTTGATTGTGCATGACGGTGGCCTGACCTTCTCCCACTACCTGGGTGAAGCGGCGGCGCTGGTGCATGTGCCGGATGCCCAGGGCGCGTTGCTGAACAGTGGCAACGTGCGGGTCGATCGGCGCGGCTACGCGGTGGTGCCTTCGCTGCGCGCCTACCAGGCCAATACGGTGGGCATCGACCCCGATGGCACCGCGCAGGATGTGGAACTGACGCAGACCACACAGGACGTGGTACCGACCCTGGGAGCGGTGACGCGGGTGATCTTCAAGACGGTTGTCGGGCGTGCGGTGGTGGTCAAGGCCCGCCGGGAGCGGGGGGAGCCATTGCCGTTTGCCGCGCAGGTGTTTGATGAACAGGGCAACGAAGTGGGGGTGATCGGCCAGGCCAGCAAGGCCTTTGTGCGCGGTATCGCCGACCAGGGCACGTTGACTGTGAAGTGGGGCGAAAAATCCACTGATCAATGCGCCATCCTCTATCGGTTACCGCCTGCCGGCAGCGGGCGACAGAGCCAGGTGGATCAAGTGCAGGGACAGTGCAGGGTGACTCAATCATGAGGCTGTTTATCGGCCTGTTCTTGTTGGGTGTGATGGGCATGTCACAGGCCGCCGAGAAGGCCCAATGCACTCCCGGTACCGACATCAACCTCTCTCTTCCCACGATCAAGGTGCCGGCTGACGCGAAGGTGGGAGACGCCATCGGCCAGTTTCCCTTCGGTACCACACATGCCATGGGTTGCACCTACCCCAACTGGCTGATCCAGATAGCCGAGGCGTCGTCCCTGGCCGTCGTCAACAGCCCGGCCACAGGGCAGACCTACCGCGCCCTGGGGCTGGTTATGCCAGTGTTTGCGAGCAACATTCCCGGGCTGGGATTCGCCATTGCGGCACAAGACCCGAACACGCCGTTGAGGGCCATCTCCGATAGCCCGATCAAGTTGCACATTGCGCCTCAGCGCAAGCCGGGAACCTGGGGCTTGAAGGGGCGCCTCTACCTGGTGGTCACCGGGCAGGTGTCGGGGGGCACGCTGGGCCCTCGCACGATTGCCAGGTTTACGGTCAGCCCTGCGGACGTCAGCGGGCCGGGGTTTCTCGCCGTGAACCTGGGCAATGCAGTGATCGCGGCACTGATAAAACCGACCTGCAGCGTCAGCACCAGGACGCTCACCCTGGCGTTGGGCGTGGTGGCCAGGAGAGACTTCAAAGGGGTTGGCAGCCATGCCGGCTCCGTGACCGATAACCTGGTGATCAACTGCGCGGGGGCCACCGAAGAGCGGACCACTGATGTATTGATTACCGTGACCGACCAGACCGCGCCCACCAACCGCAGCGGTGTTTTGTCGTTGTCGCCTGCGTCGAAGGCGACGGGGGTCGGCCTGCAATTATTGAGTGGCGGGCAATTGATCCTGTACGGCGCCGACTCGGCTTCCGAGGGCAACCCTAACCAATGGCTGGCGGGCAGCATTGGCAACGGTGCCCTGCGTATCCCGCTGACCGCTCGCTACATTCAAACCCGGGACAACATCACTCCGGGCAGCGCCAATGGTGTTGCGACCTTCACCCTGAGTTATCGCTGATGAACATCAGGGTATTGCTGGTCACGGCATCCCTGTTGGCCAGTACCCAAACATCGGCAGATGTCGTCATTGACCGCACCCGGGTGGTATACCCCCAACAGGCCCGGGAGATGACCCTCAGCCTGACGAACGAGGCGCTTGAGCCGAGGCTGGTGCAGGTGTGGATCGACGCGGGTGATGCCATGGCGCGGCCTGAGTCCAGCGATGTGCCGTTTCTGGTGGTGCAGCCCCTCTTGCGGGTGGAGGCCGGAGCGGGGCAGGCGTTGCGCCTGATCCATACGTCGGAGCCCGATCAGCCACGCCTCACCACGGAGTCGTTGTACTGGCTCAATGTCCTGGTGATCCGGCCAGCGCCGCCGGCCGGTGAAAGCAACCACCTGAGCCTGGCCTTTCGCACCCGGATCAAGCTGTTTTTACGCCCCGAAAGCTTGCCGGGCGCCGTGGCGGACGCACCCGCAGCCTTGCGTTGGACGTGGCAGGGCCGCTCGTTGCACGTGAGCAATCCGGGCGACTATTTCATCACCTTGTCTTCTGTGGTGCTGAACCGCGAAGGCCGTACCTGGCGCAACGACCTCCCTCCAATGTTGACACCGCGCTCCAGCGCCACGCTGACGCTCACCGCCGCAGGGCCGGCAGGGCAGGTCGAGGATCAATTCACGACCCTCGATGACAATGGCGCATCCCTGAGCCATGCGCTGGCGCCCGTTGAAACCGAAGCGGAATAGTTGAGGCGCAGGCGCGAAACAATTTGATGAGACTTTGTATGGATCGAATCTCAGCGTGCTCCCCACAGAAGGCTACGAAGGTGTGACCAAAGGACGACGTTGTCTTGGGCCGCTTTCGTTAGCCCATTTTCTTAAGGAAGCGTTGATGATGAAGAAACAACTATTGGCAATGGCATTACTGGCAACTTCTGGGGTAATGGCCACTGCTGTGTCTGCGGCGGACGGAACCATCACGATTTCCGGCGAGGTTAAAGGCACTACGTGCACGATCAGCGGCGGTACCGGTGCCTCTCCAGGTACGGGAGCCAACTTCCCCGTCGTGCTGTCAAGCGTCCAGACCTCAGCCCTTGCGGCTGCTGGTCAAACCGCCGGGGCAAAACCGTTCTTCGTGTACGTCGGTGGTAACGCAACATGCCCGGATGGAACTGTAGTTGCTGTGTTGTACGAGGCAAGCAGCCCGAACATCAATCCGGGCACCGGCAACCTACGTAACGTCGCAGCGGCAACTCCGGCGACCAACGTAGAAGTACAGATTGTCGACAGTGCCGTGAACACACCCATCGACTTGCGCTCGGGTCTCAATTCGACGCCTGCAACCGTCACCGGCGGCCTGGCGACGCTGCCTTTCACAGCACGCTATATCGCCACCGGTGGGCCCGCGGGCGCTGGGTTGGTCAGTACCAGTGTGCAGTACTCCGTTACGTTTCCTTGATCAGGCCGGGCTGATTGCCCCTGCGTTTTTTGCCTGAAGTTCTCACCCGGTGCGATTGCCGGGTGCAGACAAGAGCCTATCAAGGAATAAACAATGTTCAATCTCTCAACGACATGCAGCCGTTTGCTGATGCGAGTTGTATTGGGTTTCAGTCTGAGCCAGGCCACCCAGCTTGCCTCTGCCGGGGTCATCATCAACGGCACACGGCAGGTTTATCCAGAGCAGCGCCGTGAGATCACGATCCAGTTGACCAATGATGATCAGCACACACCTCGGCTGGTACAAGCGTGGGTCGATGGCGGTGATGCACATCAGGCTCGTGAGCTGAACGAAGCCCCCTTTAGTCTTTCGCCACCGGTGTTTCGCCTGGATGCGGGGAAAAGTCAGGCGATGCGCCTGGCCTACAACAAGGCTCCATTGCCCGCCGACCGAGAGTCTCTGTTCTGGTTGAATGTGTTGGAGGTGCCGCCCCGGATTAACGAATTCGACCCGGTAACCGAAGAGGGCGACCGCAATCACCTGCAATTCGCCTTCCGTATACGCACCAAGGTGTTCTTCCGGCCGACCGGTTTGCCCGGCAATGCAGACACAGCTCCTGGCCAACTGCGTTTCGCCCTGCAGCGCAGCGCCAAGGGCGTGTTACTGCAGGTACACAACCCTTCGGCGTACCACGTGACGTTCAATGAAATTGCCTTGGCCATGGGAGCCGGGCCTGGCGCCAGAGTGCTCCCGGTCGACGCGCAGATGGTCGAGCCAGGCGGCACGCTGAGCCTGCCGGTTCGCGAGGCGGTAGCCGTCATCCCTCCCAGTGCTCAAGTGCATTTCAAGTACATCAATGACTACGGTGCCTTTTCACCCACCCAGCGAGCTGCGCTGCAATTTTGAGCGTGAACAGACGGCTGTTGACGTCGGTTGGATGGCTGCACGCATCGCTCGATGTCGCACAGATTGCTCTAAGCCCCTTCTGAAGTTTTGACTATGCCAAATTACGTTCAACTACGGGTATATCGTTGCGCCCCGGTTTTGCCCTTCAAACCTGGAAGGTTGATGCTTGGCGGGCTGTTCGGCGCGGTATTGATCTACTCCGAGATGGCTTTTGCGACCACGCCGACCTTTGATCTGGGAGCGTTCTCCGGCGGTACGGCGGCCACGGTGGACATGTCCCGTTTCAATACCAGCAACGTCATGAGCCCTGGTGTTTACCGCGTTGATATCATCGTCAACGGTCAGCGCGTGGGGCGCCGCGATGTCGACTTTATCGCCCTCGATACGAAAAGTGGCGCCGTGCCCTGTTTTTCCCGGCAAATGCTGGAGCAGTTGGGTATTGCGTGGGACAACGTTGAGCGCGACGCCGGCCTTGACGTGAAAACCAGCCCGCGTCTGGACGGCGCGCTCTGCGGCGACCTGGGGCAATGGATTCCACTGGCCAGCAGCAATTTTGATGCATCTGCGCTGGAGCGGTCTGCCAGCGTTCCGCAGCTCTACCTCAAGCAATCCGCCCGGGATTATGTCGATCCGGCCTATTGGGATGACGGCGTCACCGCCGGCTTGCTCAACTACAACTTCAGTACGTCGGCCCGCACCTCGGGCAACGTAGACGATCGATCCTACCTGGGGCTCAATACGGGCGTTAACCTGGGCAGTTGGCGTTTGCGGCACCAGGGAGCTCTGAGTCAAAACTCTCGCACTGGCTTGCAGCCTTATCAAAATACCGCGACCTACGTGCAGCGCAGCATCGCTCCCTGGAAGTCACAGCTGACCATTGGCGACAGCTTCAGCAGTGGGCAGATTCTCGACGGCGTGCGCATACGCGGCGTGACCCTGGCGACCGATGAGCGCATGTTGCCGCAATCGCAACAAGGCTATGCGCCGCAGGTTCGTGGTGTGGCAAGCAGCAATGCCACTGTCACGGTCAGCCAGAACGGTTACACCATTTATGAAACCAAGGTTGCTCCAGGTCCCTTTGTCATCAGTGATTTGTTTGCCACTGGCTCCGGCGGCGACCTGACCGTCAGCGTGACCGAAGTGGACGGGCGCCGGAACACCTTTGTAGTGCCATATTCTGTGACCCCACAGTTGTTGCGTGCCGACGCCATCCGATACAGCGCAACCTTGGGCGAGGTACAGCAGCGGGGGATCGAAGGTAAAGCCCCGTCGGTGTTCCAGGGCACCTTACAGCGAGGCCTGACCGACGAGGTGACGCTGTATGGCGGCGGCTCATTTTCCGAGGGTTATAACCAGGGCAAGGTCGGTGTGGCGGTGAGTACGCCTCTCGGCGCGTTTTCCCTCGACGGCAGTGGCTCGCGAACGGGCGTGCCGGGACAGGGCAATTTGTCCGGCCACAGCTTTGGCCTGGGCTACAACAAGAACCTGCCGAGCTCGGGTACGCATTTTTTGCTGGGGGCCTATCGTTTTTCGTCCGACGGTTTTCTCAGCTTGCCTGATGCGATCAACGTGCGTGATCTCGGGCGCCGGGACGAAGACATCAATGGCTATGCCCGTCAGAAAAGCCGTATTGACCTGACCGTCAGCCAAAAACTGGGGGACGGTACGTTGAGCCTGTATGGCAGCTCGGTCGATTACTGGGGGCAGCAGCAAGGACGCCAGACCTCGTTTACGGTGGGCTACGGGGCGACTTGGAAAAAAGTCAATTGGAACCTTTCGGCCCAGCGTTCGCGGATCGAGGACACCCGCCAACTGACTGATGGTGAACTTGCTGACGAGGTGTTTTTTGGGCGCACCGCGCAACAGGGTCGCATCGACAATCGCTTCATGCTGTCCCTGTCGATGCCATTGGGCAGTGATTTCAAATCGCCCAGTATCAATACCACGTTATCCCGTGACACCGGTTCGTCCCGCGGCACCCAGCAGCAAGTGGGGATCAACGGTTTGTACGGGGAAAATGCCGAAGGCAGCTATGGGGTTTCGGCTAACCGCAGTACCAGCGGGGGTAGTAGCTCCAGCGATGTCAATACGTATGCGGGCTACCGCACGCGTGCGGCCAACTTGCGGGCGGGGTATGGCCAGAGCAGGGACAGTTCTCAGTTGTCCTTCAGTGCCGATGGCGCTGTTGTTGCTCACGCGGGTGGCATGACCTTGTCCCAAAGCCTGGGGGAGGCCTCGACGCTGGTTCATGCACCGAATGCCGAAGGCGCGATGCTGGGCGGCGCTGGCGGTACTCGTATCGACAGCAGCGGCTACGCAGTCGTGCCGTCACTCAGGGCTTTCCAGAACAACGTGGTTGAGATCGACCCCGAAGGCACCGCCCTGGATGTGGAGTTGAAGGAGTCAACCCAGACGGTGGCCCCGACGTTGGGCGCAGTGACATTGATCACCTTCGAAACCATCAGTGGGCGCGCCGTGATACTCAAGGCCACGCAGAAAAACGGCCAGCCACTGCCATTCGCCGCCCAAGTGTTCGATGAGCAGGGCCGTGAAGTGGGCGTGGTCGGTCAGGCCAGCAAGGCGTTTGTGCGCGGGATCGCGGACAGCGGAGTGCTGCTGGTCAAGTGGAGTTCGGCGGCTGACGGGCAGTGCCACATCAACTACCAAATGCCACCGCAGCTCAAGGGCGAGCGTCAGGCAAACACTGATCTTCTGCAAGGGCAGTGTGTCGCTTCGCCTGGCTCCCATGTGTTGACCGGGCTGTGACGATGGCGAGCTTATTGAGCGATTCAAACCGTTTTGGGGGATATGGAAAAATGCTTATTCGTTTTTGCTGCGTGATGTTCACGAGGCTGTGGTGGCAGTTAGCGCGGCCCAGAGGGTATAAAAGGCCGGGTGGTATGGCGTGGTGCATGTCCTCCAGTATGTTGTTGCTCAGCGGAGCACTGCTGTCCAACACGGCTTATGGGATTGCTACCTGCTCACGTGGGCCAAGCCTCACCGTGTCCACCCCTGCGACAGTGGATATACCTGCAAACGCGGTCGTGGGCCAGGTTATCGGAAATACTAATGGGTACAGTTTCGACATGGTCGACGCCATAAGGTGTACGGGATATGACGATTGGATTATCCGCAGCTCCCGCTACCGGCTGAACGGCTTTGATTCAGGCCAGTTCCTCAGCCACTCCGGGCTACGAATGCCGATTATCTCCAGTGGAATACCCGGTATTGGTTTCGCAGTGAGGGCTGCAGATACAAACGGTGGTTACGTGGCCGTCGGTCCATTCTTGAACCCACCGTTGCATACAACCGGTAATCGGCTTGGCGTTTGGGGGTTCAAGGCTGTTGTTTACATGGTGCTTACCGGTCCGACCACTGGCGGAACGTATGATGGCGGGTTTTTAGGGTTCTTTTCCCTGGAAGCTTCGACCGGTGGCTCTACTCACGAGACCAGGCTTCCAAGCATTGACTTCAGAGCGCCCCGCAAGCCCACCTGCAGCGTGTCGACGCCATCGGTGCGAATGTCGCTGGGGACGGTTTCTACTACCGCATTCCGAGGGGTCGGCAGCAATGCGGGCAGTACTACCGAAAATATCAGCCTGAGCTGCGGCGGGGGTGATGGCAGTACCCGTGACGTGTTGATCACGGTGACCGACCAGACCCAACCGGCCAACCGTACCGACGTGTTGTCCCTGGCCGGTGGCTCAACCGCCGACGGTGTGGCGTTGCAGCTGTTGCGCGGGCCCACGCTGATCCGCTATGGCGCCGACTCCTCGGCCATCGGTAACCCCAACCAATGGTTGGCAGGCAGCACCGGCAACGGGACGTTCACTATCCCCCTGACCGCCCGTTATATCCAGACCGGATCCAGCATTACCCCGGGCACGGCAAACGGGGTGGCAACGTTCACCATGGCCTATCGCTGATGCGCTGGATTTTGAATCCGGCGGGATTTGCATCAGGCCTGGCGCTGCTGCTGTTTTCGAGCTTGCCTCGCGCGGAAATCGTGATTGACCGCACCCGTGTGGTCTATCCGGCGCAGGCGCGGGAGGTCACGGTCAATCTGACAAATGAGAGCAGCGGCCCGCGGTTGGTACAAGCCTGGGTTGACGATGGGGATGCGCAGTTGGCGCCTGAACTCAGCGATGTTCCCTTTAGCCTGAGTCCGCCCATCGTGCGTATGGAAGCCGGTCAAGGCAAGGCGTTGCGACTGATGTTCAATAAGGGGGAGGGCACGGCGCTGCCAACGGACAGGGAGTCGGTGTTCTGGCTCAACGTACTGGGTGTCCCGCCCAGGCCCGAGGGCGAAGCCAGTACGGTGCAAGTGGCGTTTCGCGCACGGATCAAATTGTTTCTGCGCCCGAATACATTGTCGTCGTCCGTTCTGGAGGCCTCGCAAGGGCTGAAATGGCGCAGGCTTGCGGGGGATGAACCGAGGCTTGGGGTAAGCAATCCCAGCGCCTATTACGTGACCCTTTCCAGCGTTGTATTGGCCGCTAATGGCGCTCAAAGCCGTAGCGACGACCCGCCGATGATCGCACCGTATACTGCCGAAGTCGTACTTTTGACGGGGGCGGCCCCGTCCCGGGACAAGCCCGGGATCCGTTTCACGGCCATTGACGACAACGGATCAACACAAAGCCATCAAGCCGAATGGACGTCCGATGAGTAATCCTGTTGGGTTGCCAGCTTTATAAACGCCAGGGTGGCGGGAGACGATTGGCGTTGATCCAGTACGGCCAGCCCCACCTGGCGCTTGACGGCAGGTGCCAGGGGTTTTTTCAAATAACCTGGTTCGTTCGTCTGCGGCAGTGACAACTCGGCAACGATGGTCACACCATCGCCGCGCCGCACAGTGTCCAGCGTGCTCAGCAACTGCGAGCAGCGGTAGCGGATATCCGGTTTGAGCCCGGCCCCGAGGAACAGCCGCGAGACCAGCTCGGCAGACCCGGCCTGGGTCAGGATAAACGGGGTGTTGCATAGCTGCTTCAAACTGATCCTGGGTTGATGGGCTGAAGGATGGTTCACGGGCAGAAGGGCCACCAGTTGGTCCTCGACCAACGGGAACGTATCGAAGCGCTCCTCGGGCAGCACCACGAACGCCACATCGATGCGCCGCTCTTCCAGCCACTGCATTACCTGCCGATCCGGCCCTTCATCGACATGCACCTCAATACCCGGGTGCAACTGGCCAAAGCGCTGCAGAATCCTGGGCAACAATCGAATCGACGAAGTGGGCCCGAAAGAGCCGATGCGCAACGTCCCGCGCTTCATCCCGCGGGCATCGGCGGCTTCCTGTTGCAGCGTATTGGCCAACCCGAGCATGGCCCGGGCGCGCAACAGCAGCTGTTGGCCGATATCACTGAGTTCCACCTGGGACTGATGGCGGCGGATCAATTCCACACCCAATTCCTGCTCGAGGGATTTGATTGCGTGGGACACCGCCGACTGGCTGATGCCCAGGCGATTGGCGGCGCTGGTGAAGCCTTGCAGCTCGGCCACCAGTGAAAAGATTTCAAGCTGGGTAAGGGTCATGAGTATTTACTCATTTTACGATGACAAGGGATTAGCCAAACAATAAGCCATTCCTGTGTTTCCTGAGTAGAAATCTGATGAACCCGACCTCTGACCGTCTCACCTATCTGAAGCTGGCGGCCGTGACCATGATCTGGGGCGGCACCTTCGTTGCCGGGCGCTATCTGGCCGCAGGCCTGGACCCGCTGCTGGCGGCGACCGTGCGCTTTGTGCTGGCCAGCCTGGCGTTGCTGGGCTTCCTGGGCATGGTACGTATTCGTCTGGTGCGCCCGACCATCGCGCAGTGGGTGCAATTAAGCGTGCTGGGTTTTTTCGGGATCTTTTTCTACAACCTGTGCTTTTTCTACGGGCTGCATTACATCAATGCGTCGAGGGCATCGCTGATTGTGGCGTTGAACCCGGCGGTGATTGGCCTGGCGTCGTGGCTGCTGTTCAAGGAGCGTTTAGGGCCGCTCAAACTGCTGGGTATCGCGCTGTGCCTAGGCGGCGCGGGGCTGGTGATTGTCAGTCGTAACCCACAGCTGTTGCAGGGCGCGGCGAATGCCTGGATCGGTGACCTGCTGATTTTTGGCTGTGTGGTGGGGTGGGGCGTGTACTCGCTGTTCTCCCGCGGCCTCAACCAACACCTCGGGCCGTTGCAAACCGTGACCTGGTCGATCCTGCTGGGCACGCTGATGCTGACGATCACCACGCTGGCGACGGGCCGGTTGACGGTGGCCGCACTGAGCGCCATCGATCTGCCCCAACTGACGAGTTTGTTGTACCTCGGCGTGCTGGGCTCGGCGCTGGCCTATATCGGCTATTACGATGGCCTGCGCCGTATCGGCGCCACCCGCGCGGGCGTTTTTATCGCCCTCAATCCGCTGACGGCGGTCATCTGCGGCGCTTTGCTGCTCGGAGAGCAACTGACCACGCCGATGCTGATGGGCGGGGCGGTGATCCTGCTGGGCATCTACCTGTGCAACAAACCCCTTGCGCGGGCGAGGGCAATGGGGATTTGATAAGAGTACGGACAAATCTGTTTACGCTGTGTAGAATCGATTTACGCATACAAGAATAAGGACTTGCGCTAACGCAAGCCTCGCCCGTAAGAGACTGATGTAACCATGAAGCTACTCGGGTCCCCCCTCATCTTTGGTGACTTCCTCGCCCGCAGCGTGCGGGGTATCTCCTGTGCGCCTCCTTCCCACCTCATCCTTGCTGGCAACTAACGACATCCGTTAATGACAAGAATGATGAGGCACCGAAAATGACAGACCTGTACGAAAACCCAATGGGCCTGATGGGCTTTGAGTTCATCGAATTCGCATCGCCAACCCCGGGCATTCTGGAGCCGATCTTCGAGATCATGGGCTTCACCAAGGTCGCGACCCACCGCTCCAAGAACGTGCACCTGTTCCGTCAGGGCGAGATCAACCTGATCCTCAACAACGAACCCAACAGCATTGCTTCCTACTTTGCGGCCGAGCACGGCCCGTCGGTGTGCGGCATGGCGTTTCGCGTCAAGGATTCGCAACAGGCCTACAACCGGGCGCTGGAACTGGGCGCCCAGCCCATCCATATCGAAACCGGCCCGATGGAACTGAACCTGCCGGCGATCAAGGGTATCGGTGGTGCGCCGCTGTACCTGATCGACCGCTTCGGCGAGGGCAGCTCGATCTATGACATCGACTTCGTCTACCTCGAAGGCGTCGAGCGCAACCCGGTGGGTGCCGGCCTGAAGGTTATCGATCACCTGACCCACAACGTGTACCGCGGGCGCATGGCCTACTGGGCGAACTTCTACGAGAAGCTGTTCAACTTCCGTGAAGCGCGCTACTTCGACATCAAGGGCGAATACACCGGCCTGACCTCCAAGGCCATGAGCGCCCCGGACGGCATGATCCGCATCCCGCTGAACGAAGAATCGTCCAAGGGCGCCGGGCAGATCGAAGAGTTCCTGATGCAGTTCAATGGCGAGGGCATCCAGCACGTGGCGTTCCTCACCGATGACCTGGTCAAGACCTGGGACGCGCTGAAGAAAATCGGCATGCGCTTTATGACCGCGCCACCGGATACCTACTACGAAATGCTCGAAGGCCGCCTGCCGAACCACGGCGAGCCGGTGGACCAACTGCAAGCGCGGGGCATCCTGCTGGACGGTTCGTCAGTGGCGGGCGACAAGCGCCTGCTGCTGCAGATCTTCTCGGAAACCCTGATGGGCCCGGTGTTCTTCGAGTTCATCCAGCGCAAGGGCGACGACGGCTTCGGCGAGGGTAACTTCAAGGCACTGTTCGAATCCATCGAGCGTGACCAGGTACGTCGTGGTGTGCTCACCGCTGACTGATCCTGCTTTCTGTAGGAGCGAGCTTGCTCGCGAAGAACGTTAACGAAAACGCGTACATTCTGGATGAACGCGTTGCTCTCAGGTTTTTCGCGAGCAAGCTCGCTCCTACAGGTTCACATCAGGCCTTGCGCTGGCGAACCAGGTGCTTGAAACCTTCAAACACCAGCACCATCACCGCCAGCCAGATCGGGATATACGTCAGCCATTCGCCGGCCTTGATGCTTTCCCCCAGCAGCAATGCCACGCCGAGCAACAGCACCGGCTCCACATAACTGAGCAGCCCGAACAGGCTGAACGCCAACAAGCGACTGGCGACGATGTAGCACACCAGCGCCGAAGCACTGATCAAACCCAGCATCGGGATCAGGGCGTACAAACCCTTGTGGGCGTCGAGCACGGCAAAACCCTGCTCGCCGCTTTGTACAAACCACAACGCCACCGGCAACATCAGCGCCATATCGAGCCACAGCCCGCCGAGGTGGTCGGTCTTCAGGCGTTTGCGCACGATGAAGTAGATCGGGTAACCGATGATCACCACCAGCGTGGCCCAAGAGAAACCGCCTACCTGATAAAGCTCGTTAAGCACGCCGCAGGCTGCAAAAAACACCGCGACCTTTTGCAGGCGCGACAACTGTTCGCCATACACCAGGCGTCCGGTGAGCACCATCGTCAACGGCAGCAGGAAATACCCCAGGGATACATCCAGGCTGCGCCCGTTGAGCGGTGCCCACATGAACAGCCACAACTGCACCCCCAGCAAGGCCGAAGACAGCACCAGCCCGCCAATCAACGTGGGTTTGGCTGCGGCCAGACGCACCAACTCCCAGGCACGGCGCCACTCGCCACTGACGACCATGAACACGGTCATGCAAGGCACCGTCAGCAACATCCGCCAGCCGAAAATCTCCAGGCCGCTCAAGGGCGTGAGCAGCGACGTGAAGTAATACATTACGGCAAACAACACCGAGGCCAAGACCGATAACACAACACCTTTAGACACGCTGTCCTCGCGAAAACCGATTTATACAAAAGAGGGAAGATTTCAGGGAGGGAATATAGTGCTTTTAAGGTGAGATGTTTGCGCTGTTTTGGGGCAGTTTACGGGAGGATTTCTCGGATCCTCCCGTAAAGCGTGGTTATGGCCGGGCAATCCGCCCCGACACGAAGTGGCTCACGTCATTGAAACCCGGCGTCGAGGAATGCCCCGGAGTGACCAGCGAATCAATGAATGCCTCATCTTGCGCCGTGATCTTCACCTCCAGCGCGCCGGTGTAGGCATCCCACTGTGCCTCGGTGCGCGGCCCGACAATCGCCGAGCTGACCGCCGAGTTATTCAGCACCCAGGCAATCGCGAACTCGACAATCCCTACGCCGCGGCCCTGGGTGTACTGCTGGATCTGCTGGGCGATACGCAGGGACTCCACGCGCCATTCGGTTTCCAGGATGCGCTTGTCCTGGCGCCCGGCGCGGCTGCCGGCTTCAGGGGTCACGTCCGGCGCGTATTTGCCGCTGAGCACGCCACGGGCCAGCGGGCTGTAAGGCACCACGCCCAGGCCATACGCGGCGGCGGCGGTGATCTGCTCCACCTCGGCCTGGCGGTTGACGATGTTGTACAGCGGCTGGCTGATGATCGGCTTGTCCACCCCCAGGCGTTCGGCCACGCGGATCACTTCAGCGATGCGCCAGCCGCGGTAGTTGGACAGGCCCCAATGGCGGATCTTGCCTTCGCGGATCAAGTCGCCGATCGCCGAGATCGTCACTTCCAGCGGCGTGTTGTGGTCTTCACGGTGCAGGTAGTAGATGTCCAGGTAATCGGTGTCGAGGCGCGTCAGGCTGGCTTCCAGCGCATTGAAAATCCGCTTGCGGTTCAAGCCGCTGCGGTTTGGCAGGCCATCCACCGGGCCGATGCCCACCTTGGAGGCCAGCACCCAATCCTGGCGCTGGCGGGCGATGGCTTCACCGACGATTTCCTCGGAGCGTCCGCCGGTGTAGACGTCGGCGGTGTCGATAAAATTGATGCCTTGGTCCCAGGCCTTGTCGATGATGCGCAGCGAGTCCTCGGTGCTGGTCTGCTCGCCAAACATCATGCTGCCCAGGGTCAGTGCGCTGACCTTCAACCCGGACTGGCCCAGTGTGCGGTAAATCATCGTGAACACCTCAAAAGGGGGAGACAGTGCCTATCCAATACCAGAGAGCAAGGCTCTGGAACAAGCCCCGCGACGGTTATTGCGCTAATAGTTCGGCGCAGCGCAGTTGCAGGAAACGATGCAGCACCTTGACCCGTTCCGACACTTGCAGCCGGTGCGGGCACATCAAATTGAATGGCGTCGGCTCGCCTTGCCAATCTGTGAGCAACGGCACCAGGCGCCCGGCCTTGATGTCGCGGGCCACATCCAGCCGTGCTTTATAGGCAATGCCATGCCCGGCCAGCGCCCAGCGCCGCACGATCTCACCGTCATCGCTCAGGTAGTCGCCGCTCACCTCGACTTCCTGGAGCAGGGCGCCCTGGCGAAAATACCAGGTGTTGTTCGCCCGGCCCCGGCGCATGTAGCGCAGGGTGCTGTGTTGCGCCAGGTCCTGTGGGGTGCGGGGCGTACCGTGGCGTGCCAGGTAGTCTGGGCTGGCGCAGGCCACGCGCTGGTGATCGGGCACCACCGGCAGCGCCACCAGGCTGGAATCCCGTGGTACGCCGAAGCGCAGGGCGATGTCGACGGTTTCGCGGAACAGGTCGGCATTGCTGTCATTGAGCAACAATTGAAGGCGCACATTCGGGTGTTCGAGCTTGAACTCATCCAGCCAGCCCAGCAGCACATTGCGCCCGAAATCCGAGGGCGCCGCCAATTGCAGCAAACCACTCAAGCTCTGGCCCTGCTGCTTGATCGCCTGCTCGCCCTCCGACAATGCTTCCAGCGCCACGCGCACGCTGTCGAGGTAGCGCCGGCCTTCCTCGGTCAGGCGCATGCTGCGGGTGGAGCGCGCCAGCAGCCGGATACCCAGGCGGGTTTCCAGGCGCTTGAGGGCGATGCTCGCGGCTGCCGGGGTCAGGCTCAAGCTGCGGGCCGCCGCCGACAGGCTGCCTGTATCGGCGGTGCGCACGAACACTTCAAGATCGAGGATTGAGCTCATCTGTAAAAATCCTTTAAAGATCTTGTCGTTTTACCGGGATTTTTCAATGATTGCCAAGCTGGGAAGATGAAAGCTCATTTTCCCAACCAGGTATTTCTTCATGATTTCTCCCCTCAACGGCAAAACCGTCATCGTCATCGGTGGCAGCAGCGGTATTGGTGCGGCCGTGGCCAAACAGGCTGTGGCACGCGGGGCTCACGTGGTGCTGGCCGGGCGACGCTTGTCTTCAGCCGTGGAGAACGGTGTGCGCAGCGAGCAGGTGGACGTGACCGACGCCGCCTCCTTGCAGCGCCTGTTTGAAACAGTGGGGCGTTTTGACCATCTGGTCTACACCGCCGGCCCTGCGGTACAGGCCAAGACCTTGATCGAGACCGACCTGAACCTGGCGCAAGACAACTACAACGTGAAGCTCTGGGGCTCGCTGCGGGCGATCCAGTCGGCGCTGCCGTTTCTCGACGAGCGCGGCAGCATTACCCTGACTTCGGGGCAATTGGGGCGCAAAACGGTGGCAGGGCAGTTCATCAAGACCGGGATCAATGCGGCGACTGAAGCGCTCGGCAAGCAACTGGCCAAGGAACTGGCGCCACGCAGGGTCAATGTTGTGAGCCCTGGGGTGATCGATACCGAGGCGTATTCTGGCTTGTCCGAGGAGCAGCGACTGGCGATGTTTGCCAAGGCGGGCGGGGCATTGCCGGTGGGGCGAGTGGGGCAGGCCGAAGAAGTGGCGGCCGGGTATGTGCTGGCGATGGAAAACGGGTTTGTCACTGGCAGCGTGATTGATGTCGACGGCGGCGGATTACTCTAAGCGCCGGTCAATCCAGACAGGCCCCGCTTTCATGCGGGACCTGCAAGGGTGAGCGATCAATAACGCGGCTGCGGAACCGGTTGCGGCGGGTAGTAATAGCCCGGAGGCGGCGGCGCCTGGTAGTAGACCGGCGGCGGTTGCTGGATGTACACCGGCTGCGGTTGCACGTAAACCGGTTGTTGCACGTAGACCGGAGGCTGGGAGTTGGCGACCACCGAGCCCACTACCAGGCCACCAACCACTGCGCCCAGCAGGGCCGGCCCACCCCAGCCCCAGCCTCCACGGTAACCACCGTGACCCCATCCATAGCCGTACCCACCACGGGCTTCTGCTTGCCCTGCGATGGCGAGGGTGGCAATAAGCACGATGGCTACTTTCATTTTTGAGAGTCGACTGATCATGACAAGTCCTCTACCTATGCATCGAACCGGTTTTAATCATATTCCCGGGCATACGTTTCAGACAGTGCTTTTTGAGGGGATTACGCGGCGCCAGAGTAAAGGTTAGGTAAGGTTTGTAGCCTTCTTGTTACTTGGCTTTGGTGCTGGAGTTAATACGAGGGACCGGCGGTGTTTTGACTATAAATCACCGGCGCCGCCGTGGATGTCGACAGCGCCGGTTTACCCTGATGTCAGGCCTTGAGTGTGCGCGTCATGCGCAACGCCAGCACGCTGCCCGCGACAATCACCGCCGCCAGCAAGTACAGCGCCAGGTCCGTAGACCCGGTGGCATCCTTCACGAACCCGACGATATACGGGCTGAGGAAACCCGCCATCTGGCCCATGGAGTTGATCAGCGCCAAACCACCGGCGGCAGCACCTGCGCTGAGCATCGCGGTGGGCACCGGCCAGAACATCGGCAAGCCGGTGAGGGCGCCCATGGTGGCGATGGTCAGGCCGAGGATTGCGATGGCCGGCGTGGTTGCAAAGTTGACCGCAATCACCAGCCCGATCGCGCCCATCAGCATCGGCACCACCAGGTGCCAGCGACGCTCCTTGCGCAAGTCGGCAGAGCGGCCCACCAGCAACATGAACACCGCCGCCAGCAGATACGGGATCGCACTCAACCAGCCAATCACCAGGTTATCGCTGAAGCCCATGTTCTTGATGATCGACGGCAGCCAGAAGTTGATGGCATACACGCCGCTCTGGATACAGAAGTAGATCAGGCCGAACGCCCAGATGGCCGGGTTCTTGAACACTGCCAGCAACGAGTCGCTGGTGGTCTTCGGCTTGTTGGCCAGGTCGGTCGCCTGGTCGGCTTCCAGTACCGCGCGCTCGTGGGGTGTGAGCCACTTGGCGTTGGCAAAGCTGTCGCTGAGCAGGAAGTAGGCGAGGGCGCCGAGGATCACCGTCGGGATGCCCTGCAGCAGGAACATCCACTGCCAGCCCGCGAGCCCGCCTTGGCCGGCGGCGAAGTGGTTGAGGATCCAGCCGGAGAACGGGCTGCCGAGCAAGCCGGACACCGGGATCGCCGACATGAACAGCGCCATGATCCGCCCTCGGCGGAAGGTCGGGAACCACTGCGAGAGGTACAGCACCACACCCGGGAAGAACCCGGCTTCAGCCGCGCCGGTCAGCAGGCGCAAGCCGTAGAAGTGGCTAGGCGTGGTGACGAACAGCAGGCAGGTGGACAAGGTGCCCCAGACGATCATCATCAGCGCAATCCAGCGCCGAGGACCAAATTTGGTCAGCGCCAGGTTGCTCGGCACGCCGCACAGCACATAGCCGATAAAGAAAATCCCGGCACCGAGGCCGTACACGGTCTCGCTGAATTTCAGGTCGTCGAGCATCTGCAACTTGGCAAAGCCGACGTTGACGCGGTCGAGGTAGTTGAACAGGTAGCAGATGAAAATGAAGGGGATCAGGCGCAGGGTGATGCGCTTGTATACGGCGTTTTTATCGTCATCGGTGGCCTGGGTAACAGCGGCGCTCTGTGACATGGCAGTCTCTCTTTATTATGATTTTTCGCGATGCGAGGGTAACGTTGATCGCCCAATGAGTCTCGGCCACCTCAAGGGGTGCTGTCTTTGTGCTCGCGCACAGTCAGGCGTCGTTTGCGCTGTGCCTATGAACAACCCACTTTCCAGGAATTTAGCCCCATGTTCGAGCTGGATCATGACCTGGCGCAGGATATCGTCAATCGCACCATGGCGATCCTGCCCTATAACGTCAACGTCATGGACAGCCAGGGCCTGATCCTGGGCAGCGGCGAACCCGAACGCATCAACACCCGCCATGAAGGCGCGCAGCTGGTGCTGGCCAATGTGCGGGTGGTGGAGATCGACAGCCAGACCGCCAAGCACCTCAAGGGCGTGCAACCCGGGATCAACCTGCCGTTGCTGCACGATCAGCGCCTGATCGGCGTGCTGGGCATTACCGGCGAACCGGAGTTGCTGCGCACCTATGCGCAACTGGTGCGCATGACCGCCGAGATGCTGGTGAGCCAGCGTCACCAGCAAGCCGAGCAGCAATGGCGCCGCCAACGCTGCGATGACCTGTTGGCATTGCTGCTGGCCGAGACCGGTGATTCACCGCGCCTGGTGGACGAAGCGCAGCAGTTGGGCCTCAAGCCGCAGCTGGCGCGTACGCCGTACCTGTTTGAATTGGGCAGCGGCCAGTCGGCCGAGGCCTTGAGCGCCTGGCTGACCTCGCGCTACCCCGACAGTTGGTGCGTCAGCTCCGCGCAGTTTTCCCTGCTGTGGTGCAGGCCCGCCTCGGTGCAAGTCGACAACCCGCGCCTGCTGGAAAAACTCGACGGCCTGGGCTGGAACGTCCTGCGGGTCGCCGTCGGCGGGCAAGCGGACGGCCTGGCCGGGCTGCGCCGTTGTTACCGGCGGGTGGGCGATCTGCTCGCCTATGGCCGCGATGTGCTGCCCGAATCACGTTTGCTGACCCTTACCCGCTACCGACTGCCGGTGATGCTCTGGCGCCACCGCAACGACGACGCCCTCGACGAACTCCTCAACCCGCTGCGCAAGGTACTGGCCAAGGACAGCAACGGCCAGTTGCTGGCGACCCTGCGCAGTTGGTGTGATCACGACGGCCAAAGCCAGGCCTGCGCCGATGCCCTGGGTATCCACCGCAACAGCCTGCGCTATCGCATGGAGCGCATCGCCGAGCTGAGCGGCGTCGACCCGCTGACCCTCGACGGCATGCTCGCGTTGTACCTCGGCGTACAGCTCTTGCCCCAGGCTTTGTCGAAATGAACAACAAACCCCAGCCACTCTTGTGCAATGGACCGGCGTTATTGCCGGTGCCAACTGGCAGCATGGGCGTTATAAAAACCGGAGAAAGCCCATGAAAATCATCATCGCCCCCGACTCGTTCAAGGACAGCCTGAGTGCTGAAGGCGTGGCGAATGCCATTGCCGAGGGGTTGGCCACGGTGTGGCCCGACGCCGAGCTGATCAAGTGCCCGATGGCGGACGGTGGTGAGGGTACGGTGGAGTCGGTACTCGCCGCCTGCCAGGGCGAGCTGCGTACCACCAACGTGCAAGGGCCGTTGGGCGCCGGCGTTGATGCGCATTGGGGCTGGTTGGCCGAGAGCCACACCGCAATCATCGAAATGGCCGAGGCCAGCGGGCTGCAATTGGTGCCGCCGGGCAAACGCGATGCCTGTTCCAGCAGCACGT
Organism: Pseudomonas sp. BIGb0558; assembly: GCF_024807515.1. NCBI lineage: Bacteria > Pseudomonadati > Pseudomonadota > Gammaproteobacteria > Pseudomonadales > Pseudomonadaceae > Pseudomonas > Pseudomonas sp. BIGb0558. The sequence goes on along the minus strand of NZ_JANUEW010000028.1, from coordinate 17,427 downwards.
TTGGCACTGGAGAACTGATCCGCGCTGCACTGGATGCCGGCGCCCGGCGCATCATCCTGGCGATTGGCGGCAGCGCCACCAACGACGGCGGCGCCGGCGCGATGCTGGCCCTCGGTGTGCAATTGTTTGATGCCGAAGGTGCCGCATTGCCCTTGGGCGGCCTGGCACTGGCCAAACTGTCGCGTATCAGCCTGGAACAACTGGACCCACGCCTGGCCGAGGTGCGCTTCGAAATCGCTGCCGACGTGAATAACCCGCTGTGCGGCCCCCACGGTGCCTCGGCGATTTTCGGCCCGCAAAAAGGGGCGAATCCCGGGCAAGTCGAACAGCTGGATGCCGCCCTCGGCCATTTCGCCGATCACTGCGCCAAGGTATTGCCCAAGGATGTACGTGACGAGCCCGGCAGCGGCGCTGCCGGTGGCTTGGGTTTTGCCGCCAAGGCGTTCCTTGGCGCGCAATTTCGTGCGGGTGTGGAAGTGGTGGCCGAGCTGGTGGGCCTTGAACACGCCGTGCGCGGCGCCGACCTGGTGATCACCGGCGAAGGCCGTTTCGACGCCCAGACCCTGCGGGGCAAAACCCCGTTTGGCGTGGCGCGGATCGCCAAGCAGCACAACGTGCCGGTGATCGTGATCGCCGGCACGTTGGGTGAGGGTTATGAGCAGATGTACGCCCATGGCGTGGATGCCGCATTCGCCTTGCCGTCCGGCCCGACTACCCTGGAGCAGGCCTGCAGCGAGGCGCCGCGCCTGTTGCGCGAGCGCGCCTCGGACATCGCCCGGCTCTGGCGTGTGTCGGCCCCGGCGGTCTAAGCCTCAAAGCCCTGCGCCAGTCGGTCGATCCACTGGCGCTGAAACCCCAGCAGTACGTCCTTGGGCTGCTGCAACTGGACGAACTCCAGCATCGGGTCTTCCACCGCCGTGCGCACGCCGGCCAATTCCTCCAGCGCCGCCAGCCCGCAAAACGGCACATAGGCCTCGCTGTATCCACCTTCATGCACCAGCACCAGGCGCCCCTGGCACAGCCGCTCGGCGGCCTGGCGCACCGCGCGGGTCATCAGGCGGAACGACTCGCTGTGCAGCAGCATTCGCGCCAGCGGGTCGACGGCGTTGGCGTCGTAGCCGCAGGCGACGATGATCAGTTCGGGCTCGAAACGCTCCAGGGCCGGCACCACGATGCGCTCCATCGCGTGCAGATACGCTTCGTGGCCGCTGCCCGGCGGCAACGGGATATTGATATTCGCGCCCAGGCCGTCGCCACGGCCACGGTCCTGTTCACCGCTGTAGCCCGGCGGATAGCAGCCGTCCTGGTGCAGGGAGATCGTCAATACATCGCCGCGTGCTTCGAAGATGGATTGGGTACCGTTGCCATGGTGCACATCCCAGTCGATCACGGCGACCTTGCCCAAACCGCGACGGGCCTTGGCGGCCTCGATGGCGATGGCGATATTGGCCAGGAAGCAAAAGCCCATGGCACCGTCCGCCAGGCAGTGATGCCCCGGTGGTCGCGACAGTGAGTAGGCATTCTCGACCTGTCCGCTCAGCACCGCGTCCACCGCCGCGATGGCCAGCCCGGCGGAGAGTCGGGCGATCTCGTAGCTGCCCGGGCCGATCGGTGCCTGTGGGCCCAGCTCGCCACCGCCGGCATCGCTCAGGGCCTTGAAGCGTTGCAGGTAGTCGGCACCGTGCACCCGTCGCAAGTCCTCGTCAGTGGCCGGGACTGCGCTGTGCTGTTGCAGGTGACGGCTCAGCCCGGACACGTCCAGCAGGCTTTTCAAGCGCCGCTTGGTCTCCGGCGACTCGGCATGCCCGCTGCCGGCAGGCGGCTGCACCCAACCGCCCACCGGCAAAGTCAGGGCGTGGGCGCCGGCGCTGTGCCAGAGGCTTAGTTCATCAAAGAAAAACGCGGTGGTTCGGTTCATCAGAGTCTCCAGTTCAGCGAGTTAAAACAGCGTCAGGTGTGGAGCGGCTGCCGAGCATCAGCGCCAGGGACAACAGGGTGACGGCGGCACCGCCCACCAGCAGCGAGGCAAACCCGCCGCTGGCTTCGATCAGCCGCCCGGCAATGGCCGGCCCGATGGCCAGGCCCGCACCGATCACCAGGTTGGAGGTGTTCATCAGCTTGCCGCTGCGGTCGAGGTCGGCCAGGCAGGCGAGAATCAGCGGCAGGATGAAGGTCCAGGTGAACTTGAACAGCAGTGCTGCCAGGGCAAAGCGCATCAGTGTTGGGGTACCGCTCAGCAACAGCACCGCACCGGCCATCAGGGCGTAGCCCACCAGCAACAGCAGCAGGCGTGGCAGCCGTGTGCCGATCAGCGAGGCACAGCCGGCGCCGACGATGCCCATCACGGTGGCCAGGGCCAGCACTTCACCGCTGTGTTGCGCGGAGATTGCAGCGCCAATGCTGATGGCGCCGATAAAGGTCCAGACGCCGCCGAGGCTGATGTAGAAAGCCAGGATCCCGGCGATGCCCAGCGCAGCCTTCATCCGGGAGCCAGGTATCGGCGCCGCATCGGTTTGCTGGCGCGGCGGGCTGCCGGACGGGAAACACCGGGCGAGTGGCAACAGCAGCGTCATCAGTCCCGCAAGAGTCAGGTAGCAGGCGCCGAGGCCATAGCGCGCAAACAGTCCGGGCAGCACGCCGAGTCCGACGGCTCCGACCACCAGTTGCCCCATCACCCACAAGCCGTAGACCCGGCTCGGATTGGCAGTGGCGGCCGCGCTGGCCAGACAGATGATCATCAACGAACCGCCCGCCAAGGCGCTCATAAAGCGCAAGGCAAGCAAGGTGGCGTAGGTGTCGGCGAGCATCGACAACAGGTTGGCGGCAATGAATGCCAAGGCGGCGACCAGGGCTGCCAGGCGCCAGTCCACCCGTTTCAGCCACCAGAAGGCGGGCAGGGTGGCCAGGCTCATCGCTCCCAGCTCGGTGGAGAACAGGTCGCCGATGTGGGACGGGCTCAACTGCCATTGGCTGGCCAGTTGCGCGGCCACCGCCGGTGCGGTCATCAGGATGGTCGGGGTGATGGCGGCGAACAGGATGATCGCCGCCAGCAACGGCCAGGACCGCGCCGAAAGGCCGGCGGTTGCAGCGTGGGTCTGAGTGTTCATGGGCAAGCTCCGGGAAAGTGATTCAGAACACATGGACCAGCCGCAACAGGGCGTCGGTGCCTGCGTAGCCGTTGGATGCCGCGACGTTTTGCGAAAGGCTGAACATCACTTGGTTCTGCCGGTCGAGCCAATGCCCTACCTCGAAACCCACCTGGGTGTAGCGCTTGTGGGTGTCGTCGATGCGCTGGTCGTTGATGCGCAGCTCGCCGCCATCGGCGTGGATCAAACGCAGGGCGCCGTAGGTGGCCGGGCTGAAGTCGTAGGAGGCGAAGGCTTGCAGGCGGTACAGCGGGTCTTGCTTGAGGTCGCTGCCGAAATAGTCGTCATTGGTGCCGTACAACTGGGCTTCGAGGTTGGCTTCCAGCACCCATTTCTCGCCAATGCCCTGGGTGTAGTTGTAAACGAAAGTCGCGCCCCAGCGATTGGCCCCGGGGGACACGTCGGGGTTTTTGCTGTGGTACTCGCCCACCGGCAAGGTGATCAGGCTCAACAGCCCGCTGTAGGTGCGTGCGGCCGGGTCGTTGATGAAAAACAGCGTGCCGCCGACCTGCGGGTCACCAAAGCCGCTCTCGCCGGTGTGCTGGCTGGCGCCGGGCAAGCGCGCATTGATATCGGCGAAGGGCAGGATAAATTGCGGGGTGCACAGCGTGCCGCAGACGTCAGTGAAAAACACCTGGCGGTACGCCACGGCGTTGACCTTCAAGTCGGCCTTGCCGGTGGTGTCGGCCGGGCCGTGGAAATCATCGTAGCGCGTGGCCGGCAAGTACAGCACGCCGAGGCTGGTACCGGACGGCGCGCCGAAAAAGTCCCGGGCGTTGAGGTCGGCGGCCTGGCTGTCGAGGCTCAGCAGGGTGCCGCCCAGCAGCATGGCCAGGTGACGCAAGGTGGAGTGATTCATCGCAAGGCATCTCTTATGGAATGTGATGGATGGCAGCGGAAAATGGGCAAAGGGCGCCCGTGGCCGTCAAAACGACAGCGCAAAAAAGCAGCGAATTAAGGGGTGAGGTCAGTCGGGCGGGGCGTGCAGCAAGTGCGCGATGCGCGCCTTGTCCTTGACCCCGAGCTTGCTGTAGATGGCGCGGATGTGATGGCGCACGGTGTTCGGCGACAAGCCCAGGTCGCGGGCGACTTCCTTGTAGGTCTTGCCCTCGCCAAAGCCCTGGGCCACGTCGTTCTCCCTGGGACTGAGCTGGGGCAGGGCGCGGTTGAGGCGCGCGGCCAACAGAAACTGATCGCCCACGGCCGAGGCTTCGATATGGATGTGCTTGCCCTCATGCCCGCGCTGACTCAACGGCACCGGCAGGGCGGGGCCGCTCCATTGCGGCCACTCACTGAGCAGCAGGTCGACAAACCCGCGTTCGGCACACTGCAACACCCCGCGCTGGTCGCAGACTGCCAGGGCCAGGTTGCGCGGGCTGGTGAGGGTTTCGCGCATGGCCACCAGGGTGCGGATCTGGTTCGCCGAGACGGCCGCCACCAGGTGCAGCATCAGGTTGTTCAGCAGTTGGCAGTCGTCCTGGTTGAACCGTGGCGCGCCGGGCTTGCGGTACAGGCTCAAGTGGTCACTGAGGCGGGTTTGCGGGTCGACGTGAATCACACACAACAACTCGCCAATGTCATAGCGCTGCCCCAACCAGTTCTGGCCCGGGCCGTTGGCGGGGTCGAGCATGTCGACAATCACCGCCTGGCCGGGCGCCTCGTGCACCAGCCCGACCGTCACGTCCACATGGCGGATCGACTGCCAGTCGGCCAGATACGTGTGCGGCAGGTGATGCAGGTAGCTGCTGTGTTCTTCCGGCAGGCCATCGATGATCGCGGCGCGGCCCCACCAGGCGCTGTCGAAGGGCAGCAGTTGGCTGATGCGCGTCAGGGCATGGCCATGAAACTGTTCGATGTCCTGATGTTGGGCCAGGCGTTGCAGATCAAGCGTCAGGGTGCTGAAAGCCTGTAACAGGCCGGGGGGATCAAGATGGCTCATGGGCGTTCCTCTGTGGGACTTTTTTATTGTTCTAGTCACAGGGTTTGAAGGCCGAAACGGGGCAGGGCCTGGGTGAAGTATCGGCGCTGTGGGAGCCGATCGCTATCCTACAGATGCACGATGTGCGGCAGGATTTGTGCTCGCCAAAAAACCGCTGTGCCGCCTACACTGGTCGGCCACGTGTTTTTCAAAGGACGAAACACCATGCACACACCTGAACCCAAGATCGTTATCACGCGCTTCACCGAGGCCCACCTTGAAGGCGTCGCTGCGCTCTACAACGACCCGGCTGTGTGCCGTCAGGTGCTGCAAATGCCTTTCCAGTCGGCCGAGGCATGGCGCAAACGCCTGGTGCAGGACAACGAACGGCGGCTACAACTGGTGGCGGTGCATGCCGGTGAGGTCATCGGCCAACTCGGCCTTGAACAGTATTTGCGCGTACGCCAAAGCCATGTCGGTTCATTCGGCATGGGCGTGGCCACCGCCTGGCAGGGCAAGGGCGTGGGTTCCCGGTTGCTGGGTGCGGCGCTGGAGGTGGCGGATAACTGGATGAACCTGCACCGGGTGGAACTGACGGTGTACGCCGACAACGAAGCCGCCCACCGCCTGTACCACAAGTTCGGCTTCGAGACCGAAGGCCGGCTGCGGGATTACGCCGTGCGTGACGGCGCATTCGTCGACACCCTGACCATGGCGCGTATCCGCAAGCCTGCCTAGTCGTCCTGCAACGCAAACGCCACCGCAGCCTGCGCATGCAGCTCGGTGGTGTCCAGCAGTGGCAGGTCGCTGTGCTGCGGTTTGATCAACAGGCTGATTTCCGTACATCCAAGGATGATGGCCTGGGCACCACGTGCCGCCAGGGACTCGATCACCCGCTGGTACACCTCGCGGGATGCGTCGCTGATCACCCCGACACACAACTCCTCATAGATGATCCGGTGCACGGCCTGGCGCTCGTCCGCGTCGGGCACCAGCACGGTCAAGCCCTGGGCCGCCAGGCGTGACTTGAGAAACTCCTGTTCCATGGTAAACGCGGTGCCCAGCAGCCCGACGGTGAGGGTGCCGGCCTCTACCGCCGCCGCGCCGGCCGCGTCTGCAATATGCAGAAACGGTACGGACACCGCCGCTTCGATGCGCGGCGCCACCAGGTGCATGGTGTTGGTACATAGCACGATGCATTCGGCGCCACCGGCTTGCAGGCGGCGGGCGGCGTCTTCGAGGATCAGCGCCGCGTCGTCCCAGCGCCCGGCGTGCTGGGCCTGCTCCACCGGGCCGAAGTCGACGCTGTACATCAACAGTTGCGCCGAGCGCAGTGGCCCCAGCTGGTCGCGCACGCTCTGGTTGATGATGCGGTAATACTCGGCGCTGGACTCCCAGCTCATGCCGCCGATAAGGCCGATGGTGCGCATGCGATGCTCCTGAAATGGACGGGCGAGGGCACCACATTACCCAAGCTCTGCGCTTTAGTCATACGCCGGTGTGCGGCATCTGCCATGATCAAGGTTCGCAACATGGGTCACCCAAGGAACACGGCAATGGACGATGTACAACAACTGGGCGAGATGCTGCGTCATTACGCCGACAGCGAAGCCCACAAGAAGCAGCAGTTCGAAGTGCAATCGGCCCATTGGGCACAGAAGATCAGCGAGTTGTTCGGCCAGATCGAGCAATGGCTTGCGCCTGTGAAAACCGTCGGTTTGCTGGAGGTGCAGCGCGAAGCGTACGTGGCTTCCGGCCCCAGCGTGCCGGTGGAGACCTCCACCTTCAAGACCGAGAAACTGACCATCCATATCGCCGGCAAACCGGTTGAGTTCGTGCCGGATGTGATGGGCGCCGGTGGCTTGATTTCGCTGTCGGTGATGGGCTTGACCGCCGCCCGCTACGGCAGCATTTCCCTGGTGCTGCTGCCGGGCAAAAACGACTGGTTGTGGAAGAAAACCAATGGTTTGAAAGACCCGGACACCTTTGGCTTCGATGCCAACTTCCTGGCGTTGCAGTTGCAGAGCCTGATTCCCCGCGAACGCGGCTGAGTCATGGCTTCTGTGGGAGCTGGCTTGCCTGCGATAGCATCACCGCGGTGTTTCATTAGCACCGAGTGGCCCGCATCGCAGGCAAGCCAGCTCCCACATTGATCGTATTCCTTTATCAAATATCGACATTGCCCCAGCCCGGCTTTGCCTCTTCAGGCGCCACCGCGTTGACCCGCTTGCCCGTCGCCAACTCCACCCGCCGCGCCACCTCCGGGTCATCGGCAAACGGAATCAGGCTGGCCTCATCCAGGCTCTCCCTCGACTCACCCCGCAGGCAATACTCCACCGCGCCATACAGGCCGATCACCGCCGCCAGGTTCAGCACGATCTCCCACATCAGGCGATCTGCGCTTCAAGCTGCGCCACCTTCAAATCCGCCACCCGCACCGTGCGCCAGGTGTTGTAGGCCATCAGCAGCATGCCGCTGAGGAAGAACACCCCGCCGACAAACCGCACCACAAACCCCGGATGGCTGGCCTGCAAGGCTTCCACAAAGGAATAGGTGAGGGTGCCGTCATCGTTCACCGCCCGCCACATCAGGCCCTGGGTGATGCCGTTGACCCACATCGAGGCGATGTACAGCACCGTGCCAATGGTCGCCAGCCAGAAGTGCATATTGATCAGCCCCACGCTGTGCATCTGCGTGCGCCCGAACACTTTCGGGATCATGTGGTACAGCGAACCAAAGGTGATCATCGCCACCCAGCCCAGTGCGCCGGCGTGGACGTGGCCGATGGTCCAGTCGGTGTAGTGGGACAGGGCGTTGACGGTCTTGATCGCCATCATCGGCCCTTCAAACGTCGACATCCCATAGAACGCCAGCGACAGCACCAGGAAGCGCAGGATCGGGTCGGTGCGCAATTTATGCCAGGCCCCAGAGAGCGTCATCATGCCGTTGATCATCCCGCCCCAGCTGGGCGCCAGCAGAATCAGCGACATCGCCATGCCCAGCGACTGTGCCCAGTCCGGCAGCGCGGTGTAGTGCAAGTGGTGCGGGCCGGCCCAGATGTACAGGGTGATCAAGGCCCAGAAGTGCACGATGGACAGGCGATAGGAATACACCGGCCGCCCGACTTGCTTTGGCACGAAGTAGTACATCATCCCCAGAAAACCCGTGGTCAGGAAGAAACCCACGGCGTTGTGCCCGTACCACCACTGCACCATGGCGTCGGTGGCGCCGGAATACACCGGGTAGGACTTGAACCAGTCCACCGGGATCGACAGGTGATTGACCACGTGCAGCATGGCGATCACCACGATAAACGCACCAAAGAACCAGTTGCCGACGTAGATGTGCTGGGTCTTGCGCCGCACCACGGTGGTGAAGAACACGATGGCATAGGCGACCCACACCACGGTCATCCACACGGCGCCGCTGAACTCGATCTCGGCGTATTCCTTGGTGGTGGTGTAGCCCAGCGGCAGGCTCACCAACATGATCACGATCACCGACTGCCAGCCCCAGAATGTGAAGGCCGCGAGCTTGTCCGAGTACAGCCGTACCTGGCAGGTGCGCTGTACTGCGTAGTAGCTGGCGGCGAATTGCGCGCTGCCGGCAAAGCCGAAGATCACCAGGCTTGTGTGCAGCGGGCGCAGGCGCCCGAAGGTGGTCCACGGCAGGTCGAGGTTCATCTCGGGCCAGACCAGTTGCGAGGCGATCCACACGCCCATGGCCATGCCGACCACGCCCCAAACGATGGTTGCAATGACGAATTGACGCACGACCTTGTAGTTGTAGGCCTGTGCGGTTGATGCTGGTTGCATGCTTAGTCCTCCCACGGTTCCAAGTGGGCGGCACTGTAGGAAGGATGGGCGGAACAATACAGGCTCAGACCCGGGTCATTAATACGGATCAGCCACTAACCTGCATTTTTCGCACGTTACCCCCGTCAATAAATCGTTTGTCCAACCCCCGCCCAATGACAAAACTGCAAGTCACTCGCAAAACAACAACGATTGGGCAAAAACCACATGCAAATCGAGCGCAACTTTTTCAACGGCCACTTCGCCGAACCTGCCAGCGCCACCCAAATCGCGGTCTACAACCCCGCGACCGAGGCCCAGGTAGGCCTGGTATCCGCTGCCACCCCTGACGAAGCCATTGCCGCCGTCGACGCCGCCGCCACCGCACAGAAAACCTGGGGCAGACTCACCAGCATCCAGCGCGCCGAACACCTGCGGGCGTTCGCCGACGCCCTCGAAACCTGCGCTGAAAGCATAGGCAAGGCGCTGGCCAGCGAATCCGGCAAAAGCCTGGATGACGCCAGCAACGAAGCGCGCTACGCCGCACAGATCACCCGTTACCATGCCGAATGGGCACGCCGCATCGAAGGCGAGATCATTCCCAGCGACACCCCGGACGAAAACCTGTTCCTGCAACGCGAGCCGATTGGCGTCGTGGCATGCCTGATCCCGTTCAACTACCCGGTCTACACCCTGTTGCGCAAAATCGCCCCGGCGCTGATTGCCGGCAACACCGTGGTGGTGCGCCCGAGCAACAACACGCCGTTGTCCGCCTTCGAAATCGCCCGCGCGGTTGAGCAGTCGGGCATGCCGGCCGGCGTGATCAACATCCTGACCATGGACCACGCCACTGCGGCCGCCCTGTGCACTCACAAGGCCGTGGGCTTGATCACCTTGACCGGCAGCGTCAACGCCGGGCGCATCGTGCTGGATTACTGCAAGGCCAACATCGCCAAGCCGTCCCTGGAACTGGGCGGCAAGACCCCGGCGATCATCGAGGCTGACGCCGACCTGGAAAAGGCCGCCAGCGACATCATCGCGTCCAAGACCACCCACTGCGGCCAGCTGTGCACGGCGGTAGAGCGCGTGTACGTGCAGGAAAGCGTCTACGACCGATTCCTGGCGCTGCTCAAAGCGAAGATCAGCGCCGTCAAATTCGGTGACCGTGCCACTGACGCAGGCTTGATGGGCCCGCTGGTCAACGCCAGCTCCCGGCAGAATATTCACGCCATGGTCGAGCGCGCCATCGCCGACGGTGCTGTACTGGAAACAGGCGGGGTACTCCCCGAAGGCCCGGGCCATTTCTACCCGCCGACCCTGCTCAGTGGCTGCCGCCAGGGCATGGAAATCATCCAGGAAGAAATCTTCGGCCCGGTGCTGCCGGTGCTCAAGTACCGCGACATCGACGAAGCCCTGACCATGGCCAACGACCACCAGTTCGGCCTGTCGTCGGTGCTCTACACCGAGAACTACCGCACCGCCATGAAAGTCGCCAATGCCATTGAGGCCGGCGAGTTGTACGTCAATCGCACCCCGGCGGACCCTTACCAGGGCTTCCACGCCGGCTGGAAACGCTCAGGGCTGGGCGGCGATGACGGCAAGCACGGGATGCTTGAATTCACCCAGACCCGTTTGGTGGTCATGAAGTACTGATTCACCGACCACCGGCTTCACCTCAATAAAAACAATTATCGGGGCACCTGCACAGTGGGTGCCCGAGGTCTACAAGATGTCCAAGCCTGCACCCGTTGCCCAGGGTTTCGATGCCGTGTCCGCGGCCAAAAGCGACAAAGCCAGTCGCTACTTCCAATTGATGTTGCTGGTGCTGGCCGCCGGGGCGATCTACCCGATCCTCTACCTGCGCCAGGTCTACCAGACCACCATGCTCGAGGTGTTCCAGATAAACCACAGCCAGCTGGGTTATCTGTATTCGATGCTCGGTACGATCTTCCTCCTCAGCTACCTGCCCAGCGGTTGGTTGGCCGATCGCCTGCCGCCGCGCTTTCTGATCTTTTTCTCGCTGGTGGCCACCGGTGCCCTGGGCATCTGGTACTCCACCGTGCCGTCGATGACCGGCCTGATGATCATCTTCGGCTGCTGGGGCCTGACCACCGGCCTGACCTTCTGGGCCTCGGTGCTCAAGCGGGTGAAGATGATTGCCCATCACAGCGAGCAGGGCCGTTTCTTCGGCATCCTCGACGGTGGCCGTGGCCTGGTGGAAGCCTTGCTGGCAACCGTGGCCCTGGGGCTGTTCGCCTATGCCACCGAAACCCGCAGCCAGACGGCCGCCGAAGGTTTCAAGCATGTGGTGTACCTGTATTCGTTCGTGTGCATCGCCATCGGGTGTGTGCTGGTGCTGCTCAAGGACCCCAAGTCCATGGCCGAAACCGCGGCGGTGGAGAAGGGCAAGTTCAACCTGATCACCGACCTCGCCACCTTGGTGAAAATCCCCGAGCTGTGGCTGGTGACCGCCATTGTGTTCTGCGGTTATCACATGTTCTGGGCCACCTACAGCTTCTCTGACTACCTGCAAGGCAGCGGCATGACCGCCGTGATGGCGGGCACCATCACCACCATCAAACTGTGGATGCGGCCTATCGGCGGGATCGGCGGCGGCTGGCTGGGGGACAAGTTCTCGAATATCTCGGTACTCATCGTCGCGCTGGTGCTGGTGACCCTGGCGATGGTCGGCCTGATCGTGTTCCCGGCCATTGGCAGCCTCGGCTTGCTGATCGGCACGGTGATCTTTATCGGCCTGATGACCTACGCGATTCGCGGCCTTTACTGGGCGATCCTCGACAGCTGCGACATCCCGCTGCGCATCACCGGCCTGGCCATCGGCATCGTCTCGGTGGTGGGTTACCTGCCGGACACCTTTATCCCGCTGATCAACGGCTACCTCACCGACACCTACCCGGGGCAGGTCGGCTACAACCTGTACTTCGGCTACATCGCCTTCATCGGCGTGCTCGGGACCCTTGCGGCCCTGACCTTGCGCGCCCGGATCAATCGTAAAAAATTCAACCAGACAGGTGCCTGAGATGAAAATCGTCGCCCTTGAAACCCATATTGTCGCCGTACCGCCACCGCACATCGGCGGCATGTACTGGCTGTTCGTCAAACTGAAAACCAACTGCGGCATCGAAGGCGTGGGCGAGATCTACGCCGCCACCTTCGGCCCCAAGGCCATGCTGCCGATCATCGAGGACGTGTTCGAGCGCTACCTGCTCAACCACGACCCGCACCACATCGAGCGTTTCTTCCGCCAGGCGTATTCCAGCGGTTTCACCCAGCGTCCCGACCTGACCATGATGGGCGTGGTCAGCGGCCTGGAAATGGCCTGCTGGGACATCATCGGCAAGGCTGCCAACAAGCCGGTCTATGAGTTGCTGGGGGGCAAGGTCAACGAACGCCTGCGTTCCTACACCTACCTGTACCCGGTCAACAGCAAGGGCGAGTACGACTACGACGACCCGGACCTGGCCGCCGAGTGCGCCATCGAGAACATGAACAAGGGCTTCACCGCGGTCAAATTCGACCCGGCAGGCCCGTACACCGCGTACTCCGGCCACCAGATTTCCCTGGAAGTGCTGGAGCGCTGCGAAACCTTCTGCCGCAAGATCCGCGAAGCGGTGGGGGACAAGTGCGACCTGCTGTTCGGCACCCACGGGCAGATGGTGCCGTCGTCGGCAATCCGCCTGGCCAAGCGCCTGGAGAAATACGACCCGCTGTGGTTCGAAGAACCGGTGCCACCGGGCCAGGAAGACGCCATGGCCCAGGTCGCGGCCAAGACCACGATTCCCATCGCCACCGGCGAGCGGCTGACCACCAAGTACGAGTTCTTCAAGCTGTTGCAGGCCGGCGGTGCATCGATCCTGCAAATGAACGTGGCCCGCTGCGGGGGCCTGCTGGAAGCCAAGAAAATCGCCAGCATGGCCGAGGCCTACTACGCGCAAATCGCCCCGCACCTGTACAACGGGCCGATTGGCGCAGCGGCGAGTTTCCAGCTGGCCACGTGCACGCCGAACTTCCTGATCCAGGAAAGCATCATGACCTGGGGTGGCTTCCACGCCGAAGTGCTGACCAAGCCGCTGCAATGGGAGGACGGCTACATCATCCCGTCCACCGAGCCGGGCCTTGGGGTGGAGCTGAACATGGACGTGGTGCGCAAGCACACGCCGTACACCGGCGAACGCCTGCACCTGCAAATGGCGCCTACGCCGGCTGACGTGAAAGACACTTCGCCCGCCAAGGGCTAAAAAAAACGACTTATGCGGTAACCGTGAATGACATACGACTACATCATCGCCGGTGCCGGCGCCGCAGGTTGCGTCCTGGCCAACCGACTCTCCGCCTCGGGCGAGCATTCGGTGTTACTGCTGGAAGCCGGCGGCAAGGACAGCTCCTGGTGGTTCAAGATCCCGGTCGGTTTTGCCAAGATGTACTACAACCCGACCTTCAACTGGATGTACTACAGCCAGCCGCAAAAACAGCTGGCTGGCCGTGAAATCTACGCCCCGCGCGGCAAAGTGCAGGGCGGTTCCGGCTCGATCAACGCCATGATCTACGTGCGCGGCCAGGCCCATGACTTCAATGACTGGGCCGCCAACGGCAACGACGGCTGGGGCTTCAAGGACGTGCTGCCGTACTTCCGCAAGCTGGAAAACCACCCGCTGGGTGACACCGAATACCACGGCGGCAGCGGCCCCATCAGCATCACCCCGATGAAGGGCCAGACCCACGCCATCTGCGATGTGTTCCTCAAGGGCTGCGAGCAGTTGGGCTACGGCCTGAGCGATGACTTCAACGGGCCGAACTTCGAAGGCGCGGGCCTCTACGACGTCAACACCCGCAACGGCGAGCGCTGCTCCAGCAGCTTTGCGCACCTGCATCCGGCGTTGGGGCGACCCAACCTGAGCGTGGAACTGCATGCGCTGGTAGACCGCGTGTTGTTCGACGACCAACAGCGCGCCACCGGCATCAGCGTGACCCAGCACGGCGTGGTTCGCACCTTCAGCGCACGCAAGGAAGTGATCCTGTGTGCGGGCGCGGTAGACACGCCGAAAATCCTGCAACTGTCGGGTGTGGCCGACAAGCAACTGCTCGCCGAACACAACATCCCGCTGGTCAAGGACCTGCCGGCGGTGGGGCAGAACCTGCAGGACCACCTGTGCGCCAGCTATTACTACAAGGCCAATATCCCGACCCTGAACGACCAGCTCAGCTCGCTGTTCGGCCAGTTCAAGCTGGGGCTCAAGTACCTGCTGACCCGCAAGGGCGCGCTGGCCATGAGCGTCAACCAGGCCGGCGGGTTCTTCCGTGGCAACGCGGAGCAGGCGCATCCGAACCTGCAGCTGTACTTCAACCCGCTGTCGTACCAGATCCCGAAAAACAACAAAGCTAGTCTCAAGCCCGAGCCGTATTCAGGCTTTTTGCTGTGCTTCAACCCGTGCCGGCCCACCAGCCGCGGGACGATCCGCATCGCCTCGAAAAACCCACGGGATGCGGCCTTGATCGACCCCAACTACCTGAGCACCCAAAAGGACATCGACGAGGTGATCCAGGGCAGCCGGCTGATGCGCAAGATCATGCAGGCCCCGGCGCTCAAGGGCGTGACCGTGGCCGAGGTGTTGCCGGGGGCTGCGGTGGAAACCGACGAGCAGATGCTGCAGTACTTCCGCGAGAACAGCGGCTCGATCTATCACCTGTGCGGGTCGTGCGCCATGGGTTCGGACTCGCAGGTGTCGGTGGTGGACAAGCGCTTGAAGGTGCATGGGCTGCAGGGGTTGCGGATTGTCGACGCGTCGATTTTCCCGAACGTGACCTCGGGCAATACCCATGCGGCGGTGTTGATGGTGGCGGAGAAGGGCGCGGACCTGATCCTGCAGGATGCCTGAGGGCGCCCCATCAGCTGTAGGAACCGGCTTGCCGGCGATGGCTGCAGCACATTCAGCAATGATGTGACTGATACTCCGCCATCGCTGGCAAGCTCCTACAAGGGCTGCTGTGCTTGCCACTGAGCAACCGTTTGGGCGCTGATGCTCACCCCGCCACACACAATCACCACCACATCCTCAACCCCGGCAATCGCGGCATGTTCCAGATAAGCCACCGCCAACGAAACCCCGCACGCCGGCTCCACCAACTGCCGTAAATCATCGGCATACCGCACCACGCCCATCATCGCCTCGGCATCAGTCAACACCACGCACTGATGGGCAAACCTGCCGATATGTTCAACCGGCCACGCCGCCACCTGAGTGGCCGCCAACGACTTGGCCACGGTGTCGATCTTCGCCAGGCGCACCGGTTTTCCAGCTTCCACGGCGGCGGCAAACGACGCCGCGCCTGCCGTTTCACAGGCAATCACCTTGCAGTCGAACCGTCCATGACGCTCCAGCCCCGTCAGCACGCCCGCGAGCAATCCACCGCCACCCACGGAGGTCACGATGGCGCCCACCTGCGGGCAGTCTTCGAGAATTTCATCGATCATGCTGCTGTGGCCTTCCCACAACAACGGATGGTCAAAAGCCGGTACATACAGGGCTTCAGGCGCTTCGGAAAGTTGCAACGCAAGCTCGTTGGATTGATCCCACAGATCACCGTGCACCACCACTTCGGCGCCCGCCTGGCGGATACGCGCGCGGGTGGCTTCGGGGGTGGTGGAGGGCACCACGATCCGCGCCTGCAACCCCAAGCCTCTTGCTGCAAAGGCCGTGGCCAGCCCGGCATTGCCGCCGGAAGGGCACACCACCGTGGTCTTGCCCTGGCTCGCCGCGTAGGCGCACAGCGTGGTCATCCCGCGCAACTTGAACGAGCCACAGGGTTGCAGGTTCTCAAGCTTCAGCCAGATGCGCCGGGTAGGGGTGGACAGGCCGGGGTGCAGGATCAGCGGGGTGCGAATCGGCAGCATTTCACAACTTCCTTATTGGTGGGGCTGCCATCCTACCTCAGCTGGTGGCCGCCACCAGTGGTTCTGCCGGAGTCTTGCGGCGTGTCACATGGCTGATGCCCATGATGATCAGCGGGGTAAACAGGGCGATGTAAGCGTTGTCGATGCCCCACGGATTACCGGCGAGGAACCAGCCCACGGTGGCCAGCAACGAGGCAATGATGCTCAGGAATGCCCCGGCTGCGGTGCCGAATTTCGGTGCATAGAACACCATCAACACCAGTACCGCGAGGGAGGCGCGCAACGCCTTGCCGAGGAAGGCGATCATCAGCACCTTGTCCGAGGTCAGCGCCAGGGCAATCGGCAACAGGCCGACGGCGATTGTCGCCAGGCGCACAAAGCGCAGGGACTTGGCGTCGCTTTTTTCCGGGTTGAACCACGGTTCGTAGAAGTCCCGCAGCAGCAGCGTCGCCGAGCCCATGCTTACTGCCGAGATGGTGCCGAACAGCGACCCGGCAAGGCCTGCGACCACCAGCCCGGCGGTCAGTTGGTCCATGCTGGCGATCAGGGTGGGGAAGGCTTGCAGGGAGTCAACGTTGGGGAACAGCACCGCGCTGCACATCCCGATCAATGCTGCGCCGATGCCGAACGGCACCATCAGCACGGCCACGTAGAAACACGCACGCTGGGCTTTGCCCGCATGGCTCACGGTGTTTACTGCCTGGATTACGTATTGAGTGGAAAATATCGAGCCAATACCGGCGATCATCCAGGCGATGATCTGGCCCCAGCCCACGGTGGTCCAGTCAAACATGCTGGCGGGCAATTGCGCCTGCAACTGGCTGATGCCGCCGACCTGCTTCAAGCCGAACCACAATGCCAGGCCTACGCCCAGGTACTTCAAGGCGGCGTGGACGAAGTTGGTGTAGATCACTGAGCGCATGCCGCCGATGCTGACGTACGCGACCGAGACCACGCCGACGATCACGATCGCCAGGGTTCGGTCCACTTGCATCACGCTGGCCAACACCGCGCCGCCGCTGGCGTAGATCGACACGGCGACGATCTCCAGGGCAAAGATAGTGATGATCGAGGTGGCGAAGCGGGTGCGCTGGCCGTAGTTGCGCGCGAGTACGCCGGAGATGGTGTTGTCGCCCAGGTCCTTGTACTTGCGCGCCAGTAGCCAGGCGAACAGCACGAAACCGAGGGCCAGGGCGAACAGGTTCCATGCGGCGGAGATGCCTACCTTGAAGCCGGTTTGGGCGGTGCCGATACTGACTGCGGTGCCGATGAATTCCGAGAGCATCAGGAAGCCGATCAGGAACGCCGGGAAGTGGCCACCGCCCGTTGTGTAGTTATTGGCGCTGCGGGAGTGGCGGCGAACGCCGTAGCTGATCAGTGCCAGGCTCAGCATGTAGAGACCGGTGATGGACAGTACGATCCAGGAGGAGTGGGTGGGCATTTTTATATTCTTTAGGTATTTTTGTAATTGTGGGTAGTTTCCTCTGGTGGTTTTGCTTTCGTCTAATATCGGGTTGGTATGGTTTGATACCCCTGTGGTATGGGTGAATATCCGTTAGTCAGGTAACGGCGGCTTATGGTTTCGCTCTTACAGCGAGTCACTTTGCAAAAGCGGCAAAGTAACCAAAACGCTCTGCCCCGCCTGTCGGCACCTCG
>NZ_JANUEW010000027.1:0-81320 GCF_024807515.1 Pseudomonas sp. BIGb0558 | reverse complement strand
GAACGCCGAGCCTAGGCGAGGCGCCGACAGGCGGGGCAGAGCGTTTTGGTTACTTTTGCGCTTTTCAAAAGTGACCCGCTGTAAGAGCGGAACCAATAGCGGCCGTTACCTAAATAACGGATATACACCCACAACCACCCCCTCACCCCCGCCCCTCCCTGGCACACCCACCACGCAACTCCGCCGCCAGCTTCCCCTCATCCAACGCCCCCTCCCACTTGGCAATAAACAGCGTCGCCACCCCATTGCCAATCACATTAATCAACGCCCCCCCTTCAGAAATAAACCGATAAACCCCGAGCACCAACACCAACCCCGCCGCCGGAATCACATCCAGGCTACCGAGGGTCGCCGCCAGCGTAATAAACGCCCCACCGGTAACACTGGCCGCCCCCTTGGACGTCAGCAGCAGAATCAGCAACAAGGTGACCTGGTGCCAAAGATCCAGGGGAATATCCAAAGCCTGGGCAATAAAAATCGCCAACACCGTCATGTTGATGCAACTGCCATCCAGGTTGAAACAGTAACCCGACGGCACCACCAACCCCACCACCGACTTCTCACACCCCAGGCGCTCAAGCTTGCCCATCAACCGCGGCAACGCCGACTCCGAAGACGATGTCCCCAACACCAGAAACAGCTCATCACGGATGTACTTGAGAAACTGCCACAAACTGAACCCAGCCAAACGCGCCACCAGGTTCAACACCACAAACACAAAGAAAACCGCCGTCACGTAATAGCAAATCAACAAGTTTCCATAGGCCCCCAACGACCCCACACCATACTTGCCGATGGTAAACGCCATCCCCCCGAACGCCCCCAACGGCGACACATACATGACAATCCTGACCATGCGAAAAAACGCCTGGGCCACCAGGTCAATCAGGCTCAGCAACGGCTTGCCCGCAGCCCCCAGCATCTGCAAACCAAACGCAAACAGAATGGAAATAAACAGCACCTGCAGGATGTCGCCCTCGGCAAACGCCCCCAACACCGTGTTCGGCACAATATGGGTAAGAAACCCCACCACACTCTGCTCATGGGCCAGCTTGCTGTAGCCCGCAACCGCCTGACCATCGAGGGTCGCCGGGTTGATATGCATCCCCGCCCCCGGCTGCATCAGGTTGACGCCGATCAGCCCGATCACCAACGCCAGGGTCGTCAGCACCTCGAAGTACAGCAGCGACTTGAAGCCAACCCGACCGATGCGCTTGAGGCTCTGCATGCTGGCGATGCCGCTGACCACGGTGCAGAAGATGATCGGTGCAATCAGCATCTTGATCAGCTTGATGAACGTGTCGCCCAGGGGCTTCATCTGTTCGCCAACGCCGGGGTAAAAGTGCCCGACGATGATGCCCAGCAGGATCGCCAGCAGCACCTGCACATACAGGTGGCGCAGTACGCGGCGCAGGCGTGACGGGGATTTTTCCGAAATCATGCTTGTTATTGTTTTCATGAGTGGACCTTGTTGTTTGGAGAGGGAACCTCTACGACACGACGTTGATCAGGCTCCCGCTGTAGTAACCCTGAAGGTTGCCGAGGATGCCGTCGGCCAGCCGTTGCAGGCTGCTCTGGCTGGCCCAGGCCACGTGGGGCGTGACGATCAGGTTGGTATGCGGGCTGTTGAGCAAGGGGTGATCGGCCGGCGGCGGTTCCTGGCACAGCACATCCAGCGCGGCGCCACCCAGACGGCCGCGCTCCAGTGCCGCGAGCACAGCCGACTCATCCACCAGTGGTCCACGGGCGGTGTTGATCAACAAGGCGCCGGGTTTCATTTGCGCGAGCTCTGCTCCCCCAATCAGGTGGCGGGTACGCTCGGTCAGCGGGCAGTGCAGGGAAATCACATCGCTCTGCGCCAGCACCGTCTCAAACGCCTGATACCCCTGTCGCACCGCCGTCACGCCGCGGTGCTCGGCGAACAGCAGGCGCATGCCCAACGAACTCGCCAGGCGCGCCGTGGCCAGGCCGATCGCGCCCTTGCCGAAGATGCCAAGCACGCTGCCTTGCACATCCTGGATCGGCTCGCGGTGCACGCAAAAGTGTCGCGATTCGGGCCAGCCCCGCCGGGCCGCGCGCTGGTAGGCAAACAGCTGCCGGCGCAGGGCGAAGATCGAGGCGATCACCGATTCGGCAACGCTTTGCGCCGAATACGCCGGCACGTTGGACACGCTCACACCAAAGTCCCGGCAGGCGGCCAGGTCGATGCAGTCGTAGCCAGTGGCCGCGACGCAGATGAAGCGCAGGTTGGGCAGTTGTTCCAGCTCGACGCGGCCAATACGCACCTTGTTGGTGATCAGCACGTGGGCATGCCGGGACACGTCCACCACTTGATCAGCAGGCGTATCAGGTCGGTCTTGCCAGTCGGTGACCCAGGCCGGCGCGGGAATGTTCAGGGGCAAGCTGTCGCTGTCGAGGAACACCACGTTCATGGCTGTACCTGCTCGGAAATCTCGATCAGGTTGAGGTCCGGGTCGCGCACGTACACCGAGCGGATCGGCCCGGTGGCGCCCGTGCGCATCACCGGGCCTTCGATGATCGGCCACTCGACCTTGGCCAGATGGGCAATCACCTGCTCCAGCGGAATCGAGGCGATAAAACACAGGTCCAGCGCCCCTGGCACCGGCAAGTGCGCTTTGGGCTCGAACTCGTGGCCGCGCACGTGCAGGTTGATTTTCTGCTGGCCGAAGGCAAACGCCTTGCGCCCGCCGGCGAAGGTCTGCAGCTGCATGCCCAGCACGCGCACGTAGAAGTCCTCGGCCGCAACCGGGTCGATGGTGGTGAGTACCAGGTGGTCAAGATGGTCGATCATGGGCGCAGCTCCAGGGTGTTGGCCACCTGCTTTTCCAGGCTGGCGACATGGGCGGGAATCGGGTGCAGGTCCAGGCGTTTGCCGGCTTTCAGGACCTGGCTGGGAATCTCGTGGCCGATCAGTCCGGGCAGTTGCCGGGCAACCGCCAGCACGCGATCAAGGTCGACGCCGGTGCTGAAGCCCATGAGTTGCAGCATGTGCAGCAGGTCTTCGGTGCATACGTTGCCGCTGGCGCCCGGTGCGTAGGGGCAGCCGCCGAGGCCGCCGAGGGATGAGTCGAAGCGGTCAACCCCGGCGTCGATGGCCGCCAGGGCATTGGCCAATGCCATGCCGCGGGTGTTGTGGAAATGCAGGGTCAGTTGCAGCGCCGGGAACCGCTCGCGCACGGCCCGGGACAGCGTCTCGACCTGGCTCGGGTAGGCCATGCCGGTGGTGTCGCACAAGGTCACGCCACGGGCGCCCAACTCAGCGAAGCGCTCTACCCAATGCAGCACCTCCCCCACCGGCACATCGCCCTGCATCGGGCAGCCAAACACCGTCGACAGCGACACATTGATCGCCACCGGGCCCTTGGCGCCGATCACGCTGAACACTTCACGCAGCTGGGCAAACGACTGCTCGCGGCTCATGCGCAGGTTGGAGCGGTTGTGGGGCTCGCTCACCGACATCACGAGGTTGGCCTCATCGATGTTGCACGCCAGCGCCCGCTCGGCGCCGCGCACGTTGGGCACCAGCACGGTGTACTCCACCGCCGGGTTGCGGCGGATGCCGTGCATCACCGCCTCGGCATCGCGCAGGGCGGTGATGGCCTTGGGCGAGGTAAACGAGGTGACTTCGATCTTGGCGAAACCGCACTGGCTGAGGGCGTCGATCATGGCGATCTTGTCGGCGGTCTCGATAAACCGTGCTTCGTTCTGGAAGCCGTCACGGGTGGCGACTTCCTGCAAAAACAGGCGTTGCATGGCTGTTCCTCCGATTCAAATGATGCCGCGCTGGCGCCAGTCGGCTTGCTGCGCGGGGGCGATGCCGAGGCCGTCGAGGATCTCGGTGGTGTGCTGGCCCAGGGTCGGCGCCGGGCGCATCACGCGGCCCGGGGTGGTGCCGAGCTTGGGCACGATGCCGGGCAAGGTCACCGGCGTGCCGTCGTCCAGCTGGCTGTCGAGGAGCATCTCCCGCGCCCGGTAGTGCGGGTCGTGGGCGATGTCGGCGGCGTTGTAGATCTTGCCGGCGGGGATGCGCGCTTCGGTGAGGATCGACAGCACCTCATCCAACGGCAGCTGTGCGGTCCATTGGGAGATGGCGGCGTCGATGCGTTCTACCTGCAGCACCCGGCCGTCGTTCTGCGCCAGCGCCGGGTCGGCCGCCAGGTCGGGGCGACCGATCACTTCCATCAGGCGTTGGTAGATGCTGTCGCCATTGCCGGCGATCAACGCAAAACCACCGTCGCGGCAGCGGTAGGCATTGGTCGGTGCGATGCCCGGCAAACTGCTGCCGGCGGGTTGGCGCACGGTGTTGAACACCGAATATTCGGGCAACAGGCTTTCCATCATGTTGAACACCGACTCGTACAGCGCCACGTCGATCTGCTGGCCTTCGCCGCCGTTCTGTTCGCGGTGCCGCAGGGCCAGCAGGATGCCGATCACCCCGTGCAACGCCGACAGCGAGTCGCCAATGGAAACACCGACCCGCACCGGCGTGCGCCCCGGCTCGCCGGACAGGTGGCGCAGGCCGCCCATGGCTTCGCCGATCACGCCGAAGCCGGGGCGGTCGCGGTAAGGCCCGGTCTGGCCATAGCCGGAAACCCGCAGCATGATCAGTTTCGGGTTCAGCGCATGCAGCGTGTCCCAACCCAGGCCCCAGCTTTCCAGGGTGCCGGGGCGAAAGTTCTCGATCAGCACGTCGGCATCCGCCACCAGGCGGCGTACCACTTGCTGGGCCTCAACCTGGCGCAGATCAAGGGTCAGCGAGCGTTTATTGCGTGATTGCGCCGCCCACCACACGGACGTACCGTCGTGCAGCAGCCGCCATTTGCGCAGCGGGTCACCGGTCACCGGCGGTTCGATCTTGACCACCTCGGCGCCGAATTCGCCGAGCATCTTGGCCGCGAACGGCCCGGCAATCAGTTGACCCAGCTCCACGACCTTGAGACCTTGCAGCGGTAAGCCCATGAGGTTTTCCGTTCTTGTTGAGTGCATGTGCCATGGATAATCGACACAAACCGGGCGGATGAAAATTTCGGATTTCGCCACTATCCTTTCCAGATTGGAAACCCTCGGACACCCCTGATGATCAATCCCCTGCATTTCGACCTGCTGTCCCTGCGCTTGCTGATCTTCGCCGCCGAAACCGCCAACCTCACCCGCGCCGCGGAAAAGGCCAACATGACCGTCTCGGCCGCCAGCAAGCGCCTGGCCGAACTGGAACGCACCACCGAATGCCCGCTGTTCGTGCGCCTGCCGCGGGGGCTGGAGCTGACGGCGGCGGGGCAAGGCATGGTCGAGCACGCAAAAATCATTCTGGAAGGCGTCAACCGCATGGCCTGCGACGCCAGTGACTACGCGGTGGGGGTACGCGGGCATGTGCGGCTGTTCGCCAACACCTCGGCGGTGGTGCAGTTCCTGCCGGATGACCTGGCGGCGTTCCTGCGGGACAACCCCCACGTGCGCATCGGCCTGGAAGAAGCCCTCAGCGAACCGATCATCCAGGCGGTGGAAAGTGGCCGCGCCGATATCGGGATCTTTGCCGATAATGTGCCGGCCGAGGGGTTGTACAAACTGCCGTATCGCGAAGACCGGCTGGTGCTGCTGGTGCCCGTGGGCCATGCGCTGGCCACGCAGCCAAGGGTGTCTTTCAGCGACACCCTTGGCTTTGATTACGTGGCGCTGAACCAGGGCAGCTCGCTGCTGCGCCGGATCACCGACGCCGCCGCAAGCGCCGGCAAGGTGCTCAAGGTGCGGATCCAGGTCAGCAGTTTCGACGGGATCTGCCGGATGATCGAAGCCGGGCTGGGCATCGGTATCCTGCCGTTGTCATCGGTGCGGGCCGAACTGCTGGGCAGCCGGTTGATCGCCGTGGAGCTGGACGACGACTGGGTGCAGCGCACCCTGTTTGTCGGGGTCAGCAGCCAGGCGCAGTTGGCACCGGAAGCAGCGAAGTTGTTCGAGTACCTGAGCCAGCGCAATCCTTAGCGAAACCGTGCGATCACCGCCTCCACCACCGGGTTGGGCCGCTGGGTGTTCCAGGCGACTGCCGTGGTCACCACATTGAGTTTCTGGCTCAACGCCCGAAACACCACATTGGCCGGGGCCAGTTTTTTCAGCGACGCCGGCACCAGCGCAATCCCCTGCCCATAGCTGACAAACGCGATCTGCGAGGCCACCGAACGCACTTCATGCAGCACCCGTGGGGAAAAACCACTGGCACGGCAGGTAGCGATCAGGTTGTCGAAATACACCGGGCTGACATTGCGCGAGAACATCACCAACGGCTCATTGGCCAGGCTCGACAGGCTGATGCGCGTGCGGCTCGCCAACGGGTGATCCGCCGGCAACGCCACCACCAGCCGGTCTTCCGTCAGCGGCAGGGACTGCACCGAGGCGCCCAGGTCGCCGTCGAGTCGGGCGAACGCCAGGTCAATGTCTCCGTTTTCCAGCGCCGGCAGCGCCTCGACGCTGTCGATTTCCCGCACCGACACCGTGAGCTGCGGGTAATCGAGCTTCAGTTGCTCGATCAGGCCGGGTAACACATCGAACATCGCCGTGGAGATCGCACCAATGGTCAACATCCCCGACTGCCCCGCCACCGCTTCCTCCACCGCCAGCTCCAGGCGCTCCAGTTGCTCGGCGAATTTGCGCACCGCCGGCAGGATCGCCGCGCCCACCGGGGTCAGTTGGGCCCCGCGTCGCGAACGGTCGAACAGCTTGACCTTGAGCGCCTGCTCCAGCACCTGGATCTGCTCGCTCAGGGGCGGCTGGGACATGCCGAGGCGCTTGGCGGCGCGGCCGAAGTTCTGCTCTTCGGCCACTGCGAGGAACAGCCAGAGATGACGGATCAGGCGAAAATTGATCATGGTTTTATCCATAGGTTAAGCGTATGCAAGGCTTCTGTACTTCGTAATATACCTATCAAAGCGCCTCGCCGACACTGGCCGCCTCTGTCACCCGAGGCTTGCCCATGACCGCTGATCACTTGCTCGACCGCCTGGCCGCACTGGACACCAACACCGTGTCCGACGCCCTCGACTTCCTCGGCCTGCCCGGCGCCACCGTGGGCCTGCGCCCGCTGTGGAACTGCCCGAAGATCGTCGGCCGCGCCAGCACCGTGTTGCTCGGCCCCAAGTCCGACACCGCGCCGACGGTGCACCTGATCACGCCGGTGATCGAACAGGTTGAAACCCGCGACCGGGTGCTGGTGATTGCCGGCGGCATCGAGGGCATTTCCTGCTGGGGCGACATCATCGCCAACGCCGCATCGCGCAAGCACATCCGCGGCACGGTGATCGACGGGTTCAGCCGTGATATCGACGGCAGCGAGGCCATCGGCTATCCGGTGTACGGGCGTGGCGTGACCATGATCAGCGCGCGCAACCGCGTGGTGCAGCTCGATGCCGGCGTGACTATCAGCGTCGCGGGCGTCAGCGTCAGCGAGGACGACTATGTGATCGCCGATGTATGCGGCACGGTATTCGTGCCCCAGGCGATGATGGAAAAGGTCCTGGACCTGGGCGAGCGCATCGCCCGCCGCCAGGACGGCATGGTGCAGGCGGTGCGCAGCGGGCGCTCAGTGGTGGAGGTGATGCACGACGCACAGTTCGAGGCGATCAGCCAATGAGCCGCGATATCCAGCGGCTCAACCCGCGCCTGGCCAGCGCACAACCGTCTGCTACCTATCGCATCATGGACCGCGTCGCAGAACGCCGCGCACAAGGCGCGCAGATCATCTCGCTGTGCGCTGGCGAGCCGGATTTCGACACCCCGGCGCATATCCGCGAAGCCGCGATCCGGGCCATCGAAACCGGCCACACCCGCTACACCCAGGTGGCCGGTGCGCGAGCCCTGCGGGAGGCGGTGGCGGCGAAGTTCCGCCGCGAAAACGGCCTGGACGTGTCCTGGCAGGACACCCTCGTGTGCAACGGCGGCAAGCAGGTGATCTACAACGCCCTGGCGGCCACCCTCGATGAAGGCGACGAAGTGATCGTGCCGGCGCCGTACTGGGTCAGTTACCCAGAGATGGTGCAACTGTGCGGCGGCGAAGCGCGCATCGTCACCTGCGACGCCCACAGCGGCTTCAAGCTGACACCCCAGGCGCTGGCCGCCGCAATCACCCCGCAGACCCGCTGGCTGATCCTCAATTCACCGTCCAACCCCACCGGCGCGGTGTACAGCAAGGACGAGCTGCAGGCGCTGGCCGAAGTGCTGCTGGCCTACCCGCAGGTGCTGGTCCTCGCCGACGATATCTACGAGCATCTGATCTTCGACGGCCAGGCCTTTCATACCCTGGCCCAGGTTGAACCCCGGCTGGCACCGCGCACGTTGACCATGAACGGCGTGTCCAAGGCCTACGCCATGACCGGCTGGCGCATCGGTTTCGCCACCGGACCGCGCTGGTTGCTGGAAGCCATGGAAAAGCTCCAGGGCCAGCAAACCTCCGGCGCCTGCTCGATCTCGCAACAGGCGGCCCTCGCCGCACTGGAAGGCCCCAGGGACTTCATCCGCGACAGCCGCGGGATATTCCAGGCGCGCCGGGACCTGATGGTCGAGCTTCTCAACGACACCCCGGGCCTCGGGTGCATCAGCCCTGCCGGTGCGTTTTATGCGTTTGCCTCCTGCGCGGCGCTGATCGGGCGTACTTCCGCTGGCGGCCGGGTGCTGCGCAGCGATGAAGACGTGGCCCTGGCGCTGCTCGACGAGGCGAATGTGGCCGTGGTCCACGGCAGTGCCTTTGGCCTGGGGCCGTACATTCGCATCGCCTATGCCCTGGATGATGCGTCGCTGCGCCAGGCGTGTGAGGCGATCCGTGGCTTCTGCAGCAGCCTAGTGACTGAAGAAGAAAAGTGATGAATTCACATAGATAAATATCGCTAATGGTGGCGTTCGGCCCTTTTTAAGATGAGGGCCGAACAGGACAACACTCACAACAACAAGGTCCGCCCCTATGTCTATGCCTGAAGTCATAAAACCCGCTGTGCGCAGCCAATACCGCTGGGTGGTCGCGGCGCTGATTTTCCTGATCTACACCGTGGCTGCGGCCGACCGGGCCAACCTCGGCGTGGCGCTGCCGTTTATTCGCCAGGAATTTGAAATGAGCAACGCCCAGGCCGGCGGGCTCGTCAGCCTGTTCCTGCTGGCTTACGCCCTGGCGCAATTGCCGTCGGGCTTTGCTTTCGGCCGCTTTGGCGTCAGCCGGATCCTGCCGGGGGCCATGGTGCTGACCTCGTTGCTGACCGGCCTGGTGGGCACCGCCAGCTCACTGCTGGCCCTGAAACTCTATCGCCTGGGACTGGGCATCGCCGAGGGCCCGTTGCCCATCAGCATGACCACCACCATCAACAACTGGTTTCCGGCCCGGGAAAAAGGCACGGCGTCGGGGATCTTCCTGTCGGCCGTGAAGTTCGGGCCCGTGATCGTGCCGCCGCTGTGCGCGGTGATCATTTCGGTGTGGGGCTGGCGCGAGATTTTCTACTTCTTTGCCATCCCGGGCATCGTGCTGGCAGTGGTCTGGTACTTCATGGTCACCGACCACCCTTCCCGCAGCCGCTTCGTCAACAAGGCCGAACTCCAGTACATCGTCGAAGACACGGCAATCGCCCAGACCGCCCGCGTGCACAAGACCCCGGCCTGGGTGGAAAAGCTCGACCGGGTGATCCGCACCCGCGATGAAAAACCCCTGGAGACCAACCGCCAGGTGTTCAGGTCCTGGAACGTCTGGGGCTGCGCCACCAGCTACTGCTTCCAGCTCGGCGTGTCCAGCGTGCTGCTGGCGTGGATCCCGACCTACCTGATGACCGTCAAGCAGTTCTCGATCATGAACATGGGCCTGGTCTCGGCGGCGCCCTGGGTGGGCGCAGTGCTGGGCAACCTGCTGGGTGGCTGGTGCTCCGACCGCCTGATGGGCGGGCGCCGCAAGCCGGGCATGCTGCTGTCGGCGGTCGGCACCTCGTTGATGATGTACCTGCTGATCAACTCACCGGCCGAGCCCCTGCCCTATGGCTTGCTGCTGATGCTGACCGGCGTGGTGCTGAGCCTCGGGTTCTCCTCCTACATGGTCTACCCGATGGGCCTGACCACCAAGAAGACCTTCCCGATCTCCAACGCCATCGTGAACATGATCGGCCAGTTGGGCGCCGCCGCCACGCCCTTCATCACCGGCCTGCTGCTGGACAACTACGGCTGGAACTACGTGTTCGCCTGGCTGGCCATCGGCTCGTTCATCAGCTTCATCATTTTGCTGACGATTGCCGAGCCCCGCCCACAAACCTGACCTATTTGTCACCACCCTGAGGAGTTACCCATGTCGCCCCAAGACCAAGAATTGGTTGCCCTGTTTGCCGGCCTCGACACCCCGGGCGTGTCCGACGCCCTGGACAAGCTCGGCCTGCCCGGCCAGTGCCTGGGGATCATGCCCCTGGACGATTATCGCCAGGTGGTGGTCGGTCCGGCCTTCACCGTGCGCTACGTCAGCGCCAGCACCCCGCCGGGCACCGTCGGCGACTTTGTCGATGACGTGGCCGAAGGCGATGTGGTGGTGATCGACAATGACGGGCGCACCGACTGCACCGTGTGGGGCGACATCATGACCCAGTACGCCGGCAGCCAGCGGATCGCCGCGACGGTGATCGATGGCGTGTGCCGCGACGTGAGCAAGGCCCTGGGCGACGGCTACCCGTTGTTCACCAAAGGCCGGTTCATGCGCACCGGCAAGGACCGGGTTGAAGTGGAGTCGGTGAACCAGCCGGTTTCCATCGGCCAGGCCCGCGTATGCGCCCGCGACATCGTGGTGGCCGACGCCAACGGCGTAGTGATCGTGCCCCGCGAGCGCGCCCATGAAGTGGCGGCCTGCGCACGCTCGATTGAAGCGGTGGAAGCGCGTATCCGCGGGTTGCTCGATGACGGCAAATCGTTGCGCGAAGCCCGTGCAGCGCTGGGTTATCACACCCTGCAACGCAAGGGCTGACCCTCCCTTCAGTTGGCCGGGCGCAACAGCTGCATCTGCTGGCGATAGTCATCCGTCACCTGCCGCGCCTGGCCGCTGCTGGTAATCACCCTCGGCGTGATCAGCACGATCAGCTCGGTGCGATCCTTGGACTTGCTGGTGTTGCCAAACAACCAGCGCAGCCCGGGGATTTTTCCCAGGTACGGCACGGCGCTGACGCTCTCGGCGTTGTCCTGCTTGATCAGCCCGCCGAGCAACACGGTCTGGCCGCTTTGCACCGCCACCTGGGTCGACACCGAGCGCGTGGAGATGCGCGGGTTGTTGGGCGTGTCGCTGCTGTTGGTGGTCTGGTTCTCGGCATCGCTGACCTGCTGCTGGATGTCCATGTACACCAGGCCGCCCGGGTTGATGCGCGGCACCACGTCGAGGATCACCCCGGTCTGGATGTATTCGACGCTGCTCAAGGTGGTGTCGGAGGTGCCGGTATTGACTGTGGTCTGGCTGATGGGGATGTTGTCACCCACCTGGATCTGCGCCGGCTGGTTGTTCATCACCACCAGCGACGGCGCCGACAGCACCTGGGTGCGGCCGTTGGTTTCCAGGGCATGCAAGGCCACTTGCAGGTTGGAGCTGACGAAGGAATAGAACAACGAATCCGCGCCCAATCCCGCCCCGCCACCGCCCAGCGCGCCCTGGCTGCCTGGGGTATTGGCCACCGTGGTGCTGGTGGAATTGCCTGCCAGGCGCCCCAGGTACCATTGCACCCCGAGGTCCAGCTCGCCGGTGAGTTTGACTTCGAGGATGCGCGTTTCGATCTGCACTTGCAGCGGCGGGTTGTCGAGGCGCTTGATCGCCGATTCGATCTCCTTCCACTGCACCGGGCGAGTGCGCACCAGCAACTGGTTACTGCTTTTCTGCGCGGTGATGCGGGTGCCGGCGTCGAGGCTCTTGCCGGGGGTTTGCGGCTCGGCGCTTTCACTGTCTTCGCTGGTGGCCGGGGCCTGGTCCTCGTCATCGCCAACGGGCGGGTTGGTACCGCTGTTGTTCAGGCCGCCGGAGGTGCCGCCACTGGTGTTGAGTGACGACAGGGTCGCCGTGCGCAGACCCGGCGCCACCTTGGCCGGCGTATCGTCCTTGATCGCGCCGGTGCCGTAGATCTGCCGCAGGTACTTGGCCAGGTCCGTGGCCTTCATGTTGCGCACGTCGTAGACGTACATCTGCGGTTCATTGCCGCCGCCTTCGTCGATGGTGTGAATCCAGTCGCCGACTTCGCTGAGGTACTGCGGCTGGGACGAGATCGCCACCACCGAATTGGTCCGCTCAATCGGCAGAAAGCGCACCATGCCCGCCAGGGGCATGCCGCTGTCGGGGCCGAACATTTTTTGCAGCTCGGGCATCAGCTCGGCCACCGAGGCCCGCTGCAAACCGAACACCCCCACCGACATGCCTTTGAGCCAGTCAACGTCGAAGGTGTCGATGGTGTCCTGATAGTTGGCCAGCTCATCCGGCGTACCGGCCAGGCTCAGCACGTTGCGCGCCGGGTCCACCAGCAGGAAGGCATTTTCCCGGGCGAACGGCTTGAGCAGTTTCTGCATTTCCGTGGCCGAGATGTAGCGCAGTGGAAACAGCCGCGCCGAGAGCCCGCTGGAGGGTTGCGACACGCTCATTTCCGGCACCAGTTTGCCCGCCACCGCCTGGTTGGCCGGCAGGATCACGTAGCGCTGGCCCTGGCGGATCATCGCGTTATCGGTCCAGGACAACAGGGTTTCGAGGATCGACAGCGCCTGCTTCTTGTTCACCGGCTTTGAGGTGGAGAAGCTTACGTTGCCTTTCACACCCTGGGCGATGCTGTAGTTCTCGTGCAGCAGGTCGCCCATGACGCTGTTGATCACCGCCTCAATCGGCTGGTCGGCGAAGTTGAACACGATGTCGCCGCTGGCTTCATCCTTGACCGCCGGCGCCGGTGCGGGCTGGCGCACAAACTGCTGGTTGCCGCGAATCAACTGGCGTTGGGGCGGCGTGGACGCCTGGGGTTGGCGACTGTCAGCCGCAGGCGACTCGCTGGCCGGGTCCACGGCGGGCCGTTGCGAACCGGTGCCCTGCATCGCCTCATGCAGCAAGGCGTCGTCCGGGTCGAGGTGATCGGGGAATGACCCACAGCCGGCCAGGGAGACGGCGGTGGCCAGGCAAAACACGGTGGTGCGCAAGGCGCCAGGGCAAGTATCGATCAAGGTGCGGGCTCGTGAGGAAGGGAAATCGGTGGTGTGGTGGACGGCGGCGGCAAACGCGGAACGCTGAGGCTCAGGGTTTGCGTGCGGCCATCCAGTACAAAACGGGCATGCAGCGGTGTCAGGTGTTCCAGGCGCCAACCGTTGGGCAGGGCCTGGCCTTGGTGGACCTTGAGTGGCGGGCCGTCCGCAGGTTTGAGCAGCGCGACGCGCAGCTCGCCGTCGAGCAGCACGCCGGTCAGCTTCAGGCTCGACAGGCTCGAAATCTCGGCCTGGCCCACGGCGGCATCGGGGCTGCGGTCGGGGCTGAACAGCGGCGTTTGCCAGGTGCCGGCGAGGCTTTCCAGGGTCGCGCTCGGGGCCACGTGAACCTTGGCCGTGGCATTGGCGCGCGCAGCGGAGGCTGGCTCATCCAGCCACTGCGGCGCATCGCCGATGCTGCTCAAGATGCCGACCATCAGCAGGCCGAGCAGCCCGGCCACACCGAGCAATCCCCACTCCAGGGGGCGCAATGAACTGGTCATCGGCGGGCCTGCGTGGCGGCGGCCGGTTGCAGATAGCCGCGCACCAACAGGTGCACCACCAGCTTTCCGGCGCCGCCGCTGGCGGGCGCATTCGGGCCACGGCGGATGCTCATTTCATCCACGAACAGGAACGGCCGCTGGTACTCCAGTTCATGCAGGATCGCGGTCAGCGGCTCGATGGCGCAGTTGAGGGTCAGGCTGACTTTCACCTGGCGATAGGGTTCGCTGTCGTCCTGCTCCGGGGTGATGGGCATGCGCTGGGTCAGGCTGCACCCACCGCCAAGGCCGGCTCGGCTGTTGATCAGGTCGGCGATGCGCTGCATCAGGTCGGCCGCCACGGCGCTGGGGTCATCCCCGGGCAACAGGCTGGTGCTGCTGGCCGGGTCCTGGCGGGCTTGCTCCAGTTGCTCGCGCAAGGCGGCGCCCTGGTGCAGCAGGCCGGCATAGCGTTGCTGTTGTTCGCGCAGTTGCTCGGCCTGCTCGCCCATGGCGCGCAACGGCCCGGCGAACCAGCTGTCGATCAGCAGCCAGTAGCCGCCGCCGAGCACCAGCGCGAGGACCAGCAAGGCTGCGCCGCGACGTTCACGGGGTGTCAGTGGTCGGCGCATCGGCGGCCTCCTGGTGCAAGTGGGCGCGCAGGGAAAACTGGTCCTTGCCGGTTTGCGCATCGGGTTGGATCACCCCTTCGAACTGGGCGTTTTCCAGGCTGTGGCAGGCCTTGATCCGGGTGATCAAGGCACTCGCCTTGGCGCTCTGCCCGGAGAAGGAAACGTCGGCGCCGTCGTTGACCTCCAACTGGTCGATCCAGGTGTCGGCGGGCAGGCACGCCGTCAGCTCGTTGAGCAGCGCTGCCAGCGGCGGTTGTGCCGACTTGCGGCGAATCAGGTACTGCGCGGCGCCACGGGTATTGAGCAGTTGCTGGCGCAGGTTCTGGATCTCGGCGACCTGGGCTTTTTGCTGCTGAACCTGCTCGTGCATCACGTCGAGCACCCGCTGGCGGTCGTTGAGCCACAGCAACATCGCCGCAATCAACAAGGCGCCGCACAACCACGGCAGGCTGCGCTGCAAGCCCTTCCCCGCCGGGCGTTGGCGAGGGCGCAACGGGGTCGGCAGCAAGTCGATGCCCATGGGGCCGTCCACATCCACCGCGTGGGGCTGCAAACCAAGGGCGGCGCAGTCCAGCAGGATCTGGTCCAGGCGCTCGCGCAGGATGGCCACCAGGGTCACCTGCAAATGCGCAGCGGTGCGCCGTTCCTGACGGGCCACGAAGTACAGCTGCCCGGCCTCGAACGGGGTAAAGCGGTCCAGCTCATACCCCACCACCGTCGACAGGTCGCGCCCGGCCGCCAAGGGCAGTTGCAGGCTTTGCCGCAGCACCGCCGAGGGCGGGAGCAGCAATACCTGGCGCACTTCGCCGACAGGTTTTGCCACCGCCTCGGTCAACGGCCACAGGTAGTGATGCTCGGGGATGTCGTGGAGCGGCAGCCACGCCGGCAGGCAGCCACGCAGCTCCTTGAGCCACAACCGCCAGCCCGATTGCAGCACGCTGCCGCGCCAGCGCTGGGCAACAGGCGCCACCAGCACCTGCA
Organism: Pseudomonas sp. BIGb0558; assembly: GCF_024807515.1. Classification (NCBI taxonomy): domain Bacteria; kingdom Pseudomonadati; phylum Pseudomonadota; class Gammaproteobacteria; order Pseudomonadales; family Pseudomonadaceae; genus Pseudomonas; species Pseudomonas sp. BIGb0558. Next base: position 66,016 of record NZ_JANUEW010000027.1, on the reverse strand, counting down.
GCCGTGCGGATAAGTGTTCGTTCATTCTTGCCAACGTAGGACTCGATAAGGTTGTGCGCTGCCTTGCGCGGGGCTCAATAACACCGTGGCTTGCAGCCGGGCATGCGCGCCGCCTGGCCGTTGTGCGCGGCTGTCGATCACCAGCACGTCGCCGGGGTCGGCGCCTGCCGCACTCAAGCGCGGCAGGTTCAACGCACGGCGCATCAACGGGCTGGCGAAGGCCGGATCAGGGCGGTCCAGGCCACTCCACAGGCTGATCTCGGGCACCAGTGCGCTGTACAGCGCCTGGGTCATACCCGGTAATTGCCGCACTTCCTCCACCACCCGAAACGGCGGCAGGCCTTCGTTGCGCCGCACTTCCAGGTCCCTGGCGAGCCGGTTGGCCTGGGCCTGGGTGGCACCGCAGGCCAGGGCCAGGCGCGCAAAATCACCCGCCTCGGCGCTGTTCAAATACAGCTTGCCGCGCTCGCTGTGCAGGCTCACGTGCAACTGGGCGTCATCAAACACCAGGGGCATTTCGCGACCGTCGGCAATCCACTGTTTGCGCTGCAGCGGGTCGGCCAGGGCCTGCATGGCCAGCGCCACGCCCGCCTCCGCCGCCAGCAAGGCCTGGGCGTGCTGGCGATGCCACAGGGCCTGGCGAGTCTCCAATTGCACCCAACCGGCCAGGCCGCCCAGCAGCAGGCTGAGCAACGCCAGCACCCACAGCACCAGCAACAGGGCAACGCCGCGCTGGCGCTTCATTCGCCCGATGCGCCACTGGAGAGGTTCAGGCGCAGGGCAACCACCTGGGTCACCCACGGCACCGGCCCATTGACGCGCGCGGCGATACGCACCGCGTAAGGCAGGCGCTTGGTCCACGGCCAGTCATTGATCCAGCCGGTGGCCTGGCCCTTGGGCGACACGCCGAAATAGCTGAATTGCAGGTCCTCGACGTTGGTGAGCAAAACCTGCGGCTCGCTGCGAATGGCCGGCACGCTGACCTGGGCGCTGGACTCGAACCGGGCGAAGGCCACTCGCAACTCGCCCTCGGCCAACTGCAAGGTGAAACGCTGGATGCCGCCGCCGAGCACGCCCGGCAAGGTCGCGACGAATTGCAGGCGTTGGGGGTTGCCGACAAAAAAACCGTTGGTTTGGCTGTCGTCCTCAGTCACATCCAGCGGCAGCGCCTCGCTGATGGAGGTGCGCAGGAACTGTTGCGCGGCGCGCATTTCATCCAGGCTGACCGTGTAGCGCTGGGCCTTGAGCACCGCGCGGTTGGCCCCCAGCAATGCGCCGCCCACCAGGACCAGCAACACCCCCAGCAAGCTGAGCACGATCATGATTTCGAGCAAGGTAAAGCCCCGTTGATGCTGATTCACAGGCCGGCCCTGTCGGTGGCAGCGCGCAGTTTCAGGGTGCTGAAACGGGCCTGGCGCCGGGCTTCGCTGACGGTCAGGTCAAGGCGAAACAAACGCGGCTGACCGATGCGGGTCGGCTGCTGGGCAACGGTCAATTGCCAATCGATGCCGTCCCCCAGGCTGCCCTGGCGGGTGCCGCTGGCCAATGGGCCCGAGGCTTCCTGATCCATCACGCTCAGGGCGGCGTGGGTGAGGCGGTCACTGTGGGCCACCTGCAACAACGAGCGCGCGCTCTGGCCGAACGCGACCAGCAGCACCATGCTGCAGATCGCCATGAGGGTCAGCGCGGCGAGCATTTCCAGCAAGGTGAAACCCGACTGGCGATTCATGGCAAGACCCTGGACTGCACGCTGCCGGTTAGCCAGCCAATATCGATGCGCCAGCGGCGTGAGCCATTGGCCAACAACAGGTTGCCGCCGGTGGAACTGCCGTCGGGGTAGAACTGCACCGCCGGGCCTGCGTGCTCGGCGGTGTGCAGGGTCACTTGCAGGTCGGCCGGCCAGTGCTTGAGTGGTCGCCCCGGCGCCTGGAAACTCAGTTGCTCCAGGTTGAATAGGGTCCTGGCCGGCATGCCGCTGACAATCGCCCGCGCCCGTGTACTGCGCAGGGCCTCGACCATCTGCCCGACCGCCTGGCGCTCCTTGGCCACCCGCAGGCCTTGTTGCAGGCCGAATCCCACCAACCCGGCCGCGAGGCTGATCAATACGATCACCACCAGCATCTCCAGCAGGGTAAAGCCGCGTTGGGGGGCACGCATTATTCCCAGTTGCCCAGGTCGGCACTGTAGCCTTCGCCGCCGGGCTGGCCGTCCTGACCGTAGAAGATCAGGTCGAAGGCGCCATGTTCCCCGGGAAAGCGATAGCCGAAGGCATGGCCGAACGGGTCCTTGAGGTCTGAGGGCTTGGCGTACGGCCCGGCCCAGCCGGCGGTATTGCCGGGCTTGTCGACCAGTTGCTGGAGGGTCTTGGGTGGCGAGCCGACATCCAGGCCGTAGCTCTCGATTTTCATGCTCAGGCTGGCCAGTTGCGCCTTGCCCGCGCCGTATTTGCCCTTGTCGACGTTGCCGCCCACCTGGCGCACCACGATGGTGGCGACGATGCCCAGCAGCACGATCACCGCGAGCATTTCCAGCAAGGTAAAACCGCCTTGGCGGCGGGCGGGTTTGAAACGGGTATGGCGCATCAGCTTGCTTCCTTGGGTCTTCATATATTGCTGGTCAGGCTCATCAGCGGCAGCATGATCGCCAGCATGATCACCGCCACCAGCACCGCCATGACCACGGTCAGGGACGGCACCAGCGCGGCCAGCAGGCGGTCGATACCGCGTTTGGCTTCGACGTCGAACACGTCGGCGACCTTGAGCAGCATGCTGTCCAGTTCACCGGCCTGTTCGCCGACTTCAATCATTTGCAGGGCCAGGTCCGGCAGCAGCGGCTGGCTGCCAAACGCACTGGCCAGGGTGCCGCCGCCTTTCACCGACTCGGCGGCCTGGGCCACTTGTGCCTGCAAAGCGCGGTTGGTGCAGACCTGGCGGGCGATCACCAGCGCTTGCAGCAGCGCCACACCGTTGCTCAGCAAGGTGCCGAGGGTGCGCGCCAGGCGTGCGGCTTCGACCCGTTGCAACAGCGGGCCGATAACGCGGATGCCCAGCACGCGGCGGTCGTAATTTTCGCGGTGCTTTGGGTTGCGCAGGCGTGCCGCCAGGCCCCAGACCGTCACGATCAACCCGGCGAGCACCGCCAGGCCATAGGCGCCGAGGAACTGGCCAAGGCCCAGAATCACTTCGGTGATCAGCGGAATCGGCACGCCCAGGTCCTTGAAGATCGGCACGAATTGCGGCACCACGTAGGCCAGCAGCAAGGCCAGGGAACCGAGCACGCCCACCACCAGGAAGGCGGGATAGATCAGGGCGTTGATCACCTCGCCCCTTAATAACTGGCTGCGTTCCAGGTAGTCGCTGAGCTGGCGCAGGGTGTTTTCCAGCGCACCCCCGGCTTCGCCGGCGCGCACCATGCTCAGGTACAGCGGCGAGAACTGGCTGCCCTCCTCCTCCAGCGCCGCCGACAACGGCTTGCCGGCCTTGACGTGCTCGCGGATGCGCTCGATCAGCGCGCGGGTTTGCGGCTGGCCGGGTTGCTTGAGCAGGATGCCCAGGGAGCGTTCCAGCGGCTGGCCCGCCCCCAGCAGCGTGGCCAGTTGCTGGGTAAAGCTGACCAGCGCCGCGCCGTTCAACTGGCCACGCCCGAAGGCATTGCGCAGGCCTTGGGCACCGGCGGCATCGATGTGCAACAGCAGCAAGCCGCGCTTATGCAGCGCGGCGACGGCGGCGGTCTGGTCTTTGGCTTCGATCGTGCCGTTTTGCGCGACGCCCTGGCTGTCGAGGGCGCGGTATTTGAACAGGCTCACGCGCCCTCTCCCCGGGTGACGCGCAGCACTTCTTCCAGGGACGTGACACCGGCCACCGCCTGGCGCAGGCCCTCTTCATGCAGGGTGCGCAGGCCACCGCGGCGGGCAGCTTGTTCGAGGGTTGCGGCATCCGCCTGGCGCATCAACAAGCTGCGCAGTTCGTCATTCATCACCAGCAATTCGGTGATTGCGCTGCGGCCGTGGTAACCGCCGCCCGGGGCATCCGCGCGGGGCCGGTACAGCAGGATCGGGCGCTGGTCGGTGAAGCGGTCGAGGCCGTGTTCCTCGATCAATTCCGGCGGCGCTTCGAAGGCCTCGCGGGTGGCCGGGTCGAGGCGGCGCACCAGGCGCTGGGCGAGAATGCCATTGACGGTCGAGGCGATCAGGTAGCTCTCCACGCCCATGTCCAACAGGCGGGTGATACTCGCCGCGGCGCTGTTGGTGTGCAGGGTCGAGAGCACCAGGTGGCCGGTCAGGGAGGACTGGATGGCGATGCGGCAGGTTTCGAGGTCGCGGATCTCGCCGATCATGATCACGTCCGGGTCCTGGCGCACGATGGAGCGCAGCGCCCCGGCGAAGTCCAGCCCGATGGCCGGCTTGACCTGGATCTGGTTGATACCTTCCAGCTGGTATTCCACCGGGTCTTCGACGGTGATGATCTTGCGCTCGGCGGTGTTGAGCCGCGACAGCGCGGTATACAGCGTGGTGGTTTTGCCCGAACCGGTGGGCCCGGTGACCAGCAGGATGCCGTGGGGCCGCTCGAGCACTTCAAGAAAGGTCGCCAGGCGCTGGCCGTCGAAGCCCAGGCTCTGGAAATCGAACTGCACGGTCTGGCGGTCCAGCAGGCGCATCACCACCGACTCACCGAAACTGGTGGGCACCGTGGACACCCGCAAATCCAGCTCCTTGCCCTGGATGCGCAACATGATCCGGCCATCCTGCGGCAGGCGGCGCTCGGCGATGTCGAGACGCGCCATGATCTTGACCCGGGAAATCACCGCTGCCGAGGAACTCGAGGGCGGCGCTTCGGCCTCGTGCAGCACACCGTCGATGCGGTAGCGCACCTTGAGCTGGTTTTCGAAGGGTTCGATATGGATGTCCGAGGCGCGATGTTCCACGGCCCGTTGCAGGATCAGGTTGACCAGGCGAATCACCGGCGCTTCGGAGGCCATGTCCTTGAGGTGTTCGATGTCTTCCAGGGCGCCGCCCTGCTCGTCGAGGTTTTCGATCAGGGTGCCCATGGCCGAACGGCCCTGGCCGTAGTAGCGCTCGATCAGGGTCTCGACTTCATTGCGCGGCCCGACCGCCAGCCACACCGGCACGCCGCAGGCATAAGCCAGGGCCTGGAACGGGTACAGCAGCGCCGGGTTGGCCGCCAGCACCCGCACGCCGCCATGGCTCCAGCCCACCGGCACCACCTGGTAATGGCGCATGAAGCGTTCGGTCAGCACCGGCAACGGGTCGAGCAAGGGTGGCGCGGCATCGGCCAGCAGCAACGGTGCGCCGAGCAAGTCGGCCCAGGCCCGCGCCAACTCCACTTCGGAGACCAGCCCCAGGCGCGTCAGCAGGCCGAGCAGTCCGGTGTCGTCGGACTCCTGGGATAACCGTCGGGCGCGTTCCAGGTCGACGGTTTTCAAACCGGCCTGTTGCATCAGCCATGCGCACACCTGTTCGGTATCCGGAATCTGCATTCGGCAAGCATCGATGGGCGTGGACGGCATGGGCTGGGGTATCTGCAAAATCTGAGGGGCTATTTAAAAAACCTGTTCCCGTGAGGCGCCCGGGAACAGGTGCATCCAACCTTAGTTGGAGGTTTTTGGTGCAGTCGCCTGGCTGTTGCCCAGCGGGCGGCCGCCCTTGGTGGTTTCGGCTTTCTGCTTCTTCGCCGCCTTGGCGTCGTGGGCCTGGGTGATCACCGTGGAATCGGCGGCCCCGGACTTCGCGTCGGCGTCCGTCGACTCGACGGCCATTGCCGCACCACTTAGTGCAACGCCCAGTACAACACCGGCACTCAACAGGGAAATCTTCATCAACTTTCTCCAGATCAAAAACAATCAATCGCCCAGGTGCAGCCCTGACAAGATCAAGACCCTACACCAAAGCATTTTGTATTACAGCCCATTTGAGTTATGGCCATTTAGAACTACTGGTAGACGCCACTAGTTAGCCATGACCGTGCATGTTTTCTTAAACCAATCGACTGGTAGGTTTAACACAAGTTCATAAACGTAATAAAATATTTCTAATTTCACGCAAAAATTAGCTTTCGTTTGACATTTTACGGCAAGAATTGACTTAATTATGGTGATTTAACGGTTCAAAGTGCCACCTAGTGATATCACTTGGTCACTACTCACAATAATAATTAGTTCAATTGTTACACTTTTAAAACTGCGAAATCCGCCCAGTAATCGCAATTAGCCATCGGCCAAAAGTTGCGACAAAGGCGAACTATTGCCCGTAAAAAAGTGACGAGCGTGCACAACAAAACGCACTTCTCGGCGCCCAGTTTTCAATAATCAGTTGTCGGAGAGCTCCATGAGCAAACGCAAGATGATCGGTGCGCAGTCGGCTTTCGCCCTGCTGGCACTTGCCGTGTCCCAGGTGCATGCGGCCACCAGCCCCGCCCTGGATGAAGCCCGGGTAAGCCGCGCCGAAAAGGCCGCGGACCAGACCCTGGCCAAGATGACCATGGAAGAAAAACTCGCCTATATCGGCGGCACCGGCGGCTGGGACGTCAAGCCGTTGACCCGGTATGGCGTGCCGCAGATTCATGGTGCCGACGGTGGCGTGGGCGTGCGCTACACCAGCGAAGGCAACGACCAGGGCGTGGTCTACCCCTCCGGCCCGAACCTGGCGGCCAGCTGGAACCCGCGCCGCGCCATCGACCTGGGCCGTGCCCTGGGCTACGACACCGCCAGCGGCGGTTATCAATTCGTCACCGGGCCTGGGGTGAACCTGTACCGCATGCCCTACAGTGGCCGGGCGTTTGAGTACCTGTCCGGTGAAGACCCGTTCCTCGGCGCCAGCCTGGGGCCGGCGGTGATCAATGGCATCCAGTCCCGCGGGGTGTGGGCCAACGCCAAGCATTTCGCTGCCAACGACCAGGAAAGCAACCGCTTCCACCTCGACGAGACCATCAGCGAACGGGTACTGCGGGAGATGACCCTGCCACCCTTCGAGTCCGCCTCGAAGAACAGCAAGGTGGCGATGATGATGTGTTCGTTCCAGAAGGTGAACGGTGAGTTCGCCTGCGAGAACAAACACCTGATGCACGACATCCTGAAGACCGAATGGGGCTATCCGGGCTTCGTGCAGAGTGACTACAACGCCGTGGTCAACGGGTTGCCGGCGGCGCAGGCCGGCACCGACCTGGACATGATGGGCTACCAGATGAACAGCACGGTGCTCAAGCCGTTCCTGGACAGCGGCGAGCTCGCCAGCGCGACCATCGATGACAAGGTGCGGCGCATCCTCAAGCAGATCTACCTGTACAAGTTCGACAGCAAGGCGCCGTTGACCAGCCACAACATGAACAGCGCCACCAGCAACCGCGTGGCGCTGAATGCGGCCCGCGAAGGCATCGTGCTGCTGAAAAACCAGAACAGCCTGCTGCCCCTGGACGCAAAGACGGTCAAGCGCATCGCCGTGGTCGGCAACCTGGCCAAATACGCCCCGCCCACCGGATTCGGCAGCGCCAACGTGATGGCCGCCAACTACATCAGTGAGCTGAGCGGCCTGCAGCAACTGGCGCCGAACGCCAAGGTCGAGTTCATCGACGGGCTGTCCCTGGACCAGACGGCGTCCAAATGGACCCACACCGACAACGACGGCAACAGCGTCAAGGGCTTGAAGACCGAATTCTTCAGCAACGCCAACTGGTCCGGCGACCCGGCTGCCACCCGTACCGACACCCACGTCGACCTCGACTGGTCCACCGACAGCCTGCCGGTGAATGGCGACACGGCCGCCACGTCGATCCGCTACAGCGGCCAGGTCACCCCGACCGTCAGCGGCGAACAGGTGTTCAAGGTGCGCGCCGACGGTGCCGTGCGCCTGTACGTCAACGGCCAGAAAGTCCTCGACAACGGCGACGGCAACCCTCTGCCCAACAACAGCATCCCACCGACGATTCCGGTGTTCGCCAAGGTCAATCTTGAAGCCGGCAAACCCGTGGACATCAAGCTTGAGTACTCGCGCCGCAAAGGCTACATCTCGACCATGGGCGGCCTGGTGGGCGTGCAGATGAGCTGGGCCTCGCTGGTGGCGCCCAAGGACCTGGCCCAGTACGACGCGGTACTGGTGGCCGCAGGCAACAGCAATGAGTACGAAGGTGAAGGCTTCGACCACAGCTTCGACTTGCCGGAATACCAGAACCTGCTGATCCAGAGCATCGCCAGGGTCAACCCGCATACCGTGGTCACCCTGCACGGCGGCACCGGGCTGAAAATGAGCGACTGGATCGACCAGGTGCCGGCGGCGCTGCATGCGTTCTACCCGGGCCAGAACGGCGGCCAGGCCCTCGCCGAGATCCTGCTGGGCAAGGTCAACCCGTCGGCCAAGCTGCCCATCAGCATCGAACGCAACATTGAAGACAACCCGATCTACGCGACTTTCCCGAAATTCGACAATCAGGAAACCCTCACGCAGATGAGCTACAAGGACGACCTGTTCCTGGGTTATCGCGGCTACGAGAAGAAAGGCATCAAGCCGCTCTACCCGTTCGGCTATGGCTTGTCGTACACCACCTTCGGCTACAGCAACATCAGCGTGACCCCAGGGGTCGCGGTGGCGGGCGCGCCGATCAAGGTGTCGTTCGACCTGAGCAACACCGGCAAGGTGGCGGGCGCTGAAGTCGCCGAGCTGTATGTGGGCCAGAACCACCCGAAAGTCGAACGGGCGCTGAAGGAACTCAAGGGCTACAAGAAGGTGTTCCTCAAGCCCGGCGAGAGCAAGCGCGTGACCATCGAACTCAACGACCGCTCACTGGCGTACTTCGATGTGGCGAGCAAGCAATGGGTGGTGGACGCCGACAGCTTCAACCTGTCGGTCGGCGCCTCGTCCCAGGACATTCGCCTGAACGCCAGGCTGGTCAACCCGTTCCGCCAGGAACTGTCGACCACCACCAGCAACCCGCTGCCGCGCTCGGCGCTCAACTCCACGCTGCGTGAGTCGCCAACGGTCAAGACCGGTGGTGTGCTGCATCAGAACCAGGGTGACACCGGCACCAGCGACGGTGACGGCTACGACACCTCGGATGACAGCAGCCAGGGCAGCTCGACTGGCAACTGATAAAACCCTGTAGGAGCGAGCTTGCTCGCGAAAAACGCAAAGACACCGCGTTAATCCAGGATGCCCGCGTTATCGTTGACGTCCTTCGCGAGCAAGCTCGCTCCTACATTCACGCTCGTATGGCCGCATCGACCCGCGCGATGTAGGTATCGAAACGCGCCACCAGGTCCACCTGATCGGGAAAGCGCAGCCACTGGATCTGCAAGCCGTCCATCATGGCCAGGATCTCCTCCACCAGCCCGGCAATGTCCACGTCAGCACGCACCTCGCCCATGGCCACAAGGTCGGCAAACTGCCCGTGCAGGCGCCGATGAATGCCCGCATAACGCTCCTGGAACCAACCCCAGGCCGGGTGGGTGTCCAGCAGGCTTTCCGCATTCAGAATCGTAAAAGCCCGCACCACCCCCGGCGCAGTCGCGTTGGAGCGGTTGATCGCCCGCAGGCTGCCCAGCAAGCCGGACAATGACTTCTCGGCCCGGACCTCATCGGCAATCCGCTGATTGACCTCGTCCCGGCGTTGCAGCACGCCCATCAACAACGAAATCTTGCTGGGAAAGTGATGCAGCAGGCCGGCCACCGAGATGCCGACGATCGCCGCCACCTGCGCCATCGAGGCACCGCTGTAACCTTCCAGGGAAAACACCTGCAATGCGGCGTCCAGCAGTTCTTCCCGGCGTTTTTCACCTTTGGGCGCACGGCGGGATTTGGGCGCGGTAGCGGGTTGCGGCTCGGTCATTGGCAGGTCCTTTGGGCAGGCCTGCACCGTATCCAAAATGCCCCGGAGCCGCAAATAAACCTCAGGCGCTCTCGCGCTCGATCAAGCGGCATGCCAGCAGGTTCAAACGCTGCACCTCCTCCTCGATCGGCAACACGCCCAGGCTTTCCAGGACCCGCGTGGCCGCCAGCACGCCAATTTCCAGGGCGGGCGGCTTGATGGTGCTCAGACTCGGCAAGAGCATTTCGGCAAACGGGTAATCACCAAAGCCAAGCACGGCACACTCCTCGGGGATTTTCAGCCCGGCCCGCTGCCCGGCCAGCAAGCCGCCGGCGGCCAGGTTGTCATTGGCGAAGATGATTGCGTCGGGCGGCACGGCGGCGCTCATCAATGCTTGCATGGCTTGCTTGCCCGCCTCGAAGGGCGCGCGGTCGGCGTCCGGGGCAAACACCCAGGGCTGCACACCCAACTCCAGCAGGGTGGCGCTGTAGCCGTCCCGGCGTTCCAGGGCACTGAAGTCCCCCGGCGCGCTGTTCTGCACAAAGGCGATGCGCCGATACCCCTTGCCATGCAGGTAGCGCGCGGCCGTCACGCCCACCTCGTAATGGGAGAAGCCGATCTGCAACGGCTCGCGCTCGGGTTGGTAATCCCAGGTTTCAACCACCGGGATATCGGCCTCGGCGATCATCTTCTCGGTGCCCGCACTATGGAAACGGCTGGTGAGCACCAGCGCCGCCGGCGACCAACCGAGAAACGCGCGCACCGCATTTTCTTCCTGCTCGGCGCTGAAGTAGCTGGATGCCAGCAGCAGTTGATAGCCATGGCGGCTGAGGGTGTCGCTGAAGCCCTGGATGGTATTGGCGAAGATCGGCCCGGAGATGTTCGGAATCACCATGGCGACGATTCTGCCCCGCGCCGATGCCAACCCACCCGCCACCAGGTTGGGCACGTAGCCCAACTCGGCGACCACCGCCGCGATGCGCTCACGGCGTTCAGGCGAAACCTGCTCCGGCTGGTTGAAATAGCGCGACACGGTAATCGCTGACACACCGGCCTGGCGCGCCACGGTGTTCAAGGTGACACGGCCGGCACCACGGCGTTTCCGGGGTTTGTCTTCGCTCAAGGGACGATCCTGTTTAAAACCGAAAAGAATATAAAACTAATTTTTTAGTATTTGACGCTCTATGCCACACCTACCAATAATGCCGATGTTAGCGCTACCAAAGCGTTTTGTCTGCTACTCGCTCGAGCGAATGCCCAAGACAGATTCAACGGCGCTGTCGTCGCAGAACGGCAGCGGTTCAGGGCATATTTCGAGCGGGCAGAGCATGCACACACATTCGGGGCAACCTCAAAAACTATCGCAATCCATACGCGCCGCCACCGGGCGCCGCGCCCATCTGGGCTGGTTACTCGCGGGGCTCGCCGCCCTGCCCGTGCCCGGTGCATTTGCCGCCGACGAGCAGGAACCCACCCTCAAGCCGGTCACGGTCACGGCCACCCGCCGCGAAGAGTCGCTGCAAAAAGTCCCGGTGGCGGTCTCGGTGCTCGATGGCGAACAGCTGGAGCGTGACAATCGCAATGGCGTGGCCAGTATCGTGCAGCAAGTGCCGTCGCTGAACTTCCGTACCGGTGCGTCGAACAAGGACACCTCGTTGTTCGTACGCGGTGTGGGCACCATTTCCACCTCGCCCGGGGTTGAACCCACCGTGGCGACGGTGATTGACGGCGTGGTGTACGCACGCCCCGGCCAGGCCACCCTCGACCTGCTGGACCTGGAGCGCGTCGAAGTCCTGCGCGGGCCCCAGGGCACGCTGTTCGGCAAGAATGCTTCGGCCGGCGTGCTCAATATCACCAGCAAGGCGCCGACGGCCGAGACCCACGGCTATATCGACCAGTCCTACTACAGCGGCAATGAGAGCCGCACCCGCTTCGGCCTTGGCGGCAGCCTGATTCCCGGCACGCTCAAGGGCTCCATCAGCGGGCTGTTCGGCACCTACGACGGCAACGTCGACAACAAGCACAACGGCCAGGAAGTCAACGGCTACAACCACCAGGGCGTGCGCGGCAAGCTGGAGTTCACCCCCAACGACGACGTGAAACTGACCCTGATTGCCGACTACATGCAGTCCCACGACGACGCGCCGAATGGCGTCGTGAGCAAATCCCTGACCCCGGCGTTCGCCAATGCATTGAACCCGGTGCGCGGCTCCAGCGACAACCGCGACATCAACACCGACACCCGCAGCCATGTGGAGGACACCAACAAAGGCCTGTCTGCCCAACTGGACTGGAACCTGGGCGACTACACCCTGACCTCGATCACCGCCTGGCGCGGCTGGGACAACACCCAATACCAGGACGGCGACCGCCTGGGCACCGTGACCGCCGCCTTCCCCGGCACCGCCGACAAGGGCCAACTGGCGTTCGACCAATACTCCCAGGAGCTGCGCCTGGCCTCGCCCAAAGGCGAATTCCTCGAATACGTCGGCGGCCTGTTCTACATGCACGGCAAGGACCAGGAAACCTACCAGCGCACCCTGACCACCACCACACGCACCGACCTTGGCATCGCCGACTACGGCACCACCAGCGACAGCTACGCGGTGTTCGGCGAGACCACGCTGAATTTCACCTCGAATTTTCGCGGCATCGCCGGCCTGCGCTATACCCACGACGACCTGGAATACGATCACCGCCGCGTGTCCACCTCGGCCACCACCGTCAGCGGCATTCAACCGGCCACCAGCAGTTCCGGCTCAGTGGATGAAGACGGCTGGTCCGGCCGGCTGGGAGTGCAGTACGACCTGAGCGACACCGTCACCAGCTACCTGACCTACTCGCGCGGCTACAAGGGCCCGGCCTACAACGTGTTCTTCAACATGCAGCCACGGGACACCGACGCGCTGAAGCCGGAAACTTCCAACACCTGGGAAGTCGGGATCAAGGCCACCAGCTGGAACAACCGCCTGACCACCAACCTGGCGATCTTCCACAGCGACTACGATAACTACCAGGCGAACTTCTTCGACACCGTCGCCGGGCAAGTGGTGACGCGCCTGATCAACGCCGGCAGCGTCAGCACCGAAGGGGTCGAACTCGACTACACCTTGCAGGCTACCCAACAACTCAAGCTCTCCGGTGCGCTGGCCTACACCCGGGCACGTATCGATGAGTTCGCCTGCCCGCCGGGCGCGGCGGCGTCGTGCAACGTCAACGGCAAGCCGCTGCCCTTCAGCCCCGACTGGAAAAGCTACGTGCGTGCCGACTACAGCATCCCGCTGGATAACGGCCTGGATATCGAACTGGGCACCGACTACAGCTGGCAGAGCGAAGTGCAGTACGACATCAGCCAGAACGTCGACACCAAGCAAGGCGCCTACGGCATCTGGAACGCCAGCGTCGCCCTCGCCGACTACAACAACGGCTGGCGCGTGGCGCTGCTGGCGAAGAACCTCGCGGACAAGTCCTACTCACCGCTGCTGACCAGCGGCGGCAACTACATCTACCGCGCCGTACCCCGTGACGATGAACGTTACTTCGGCGTGCAACTGCGCAAGGATTTCTGAGCATGCCCCGTCAACTGAAACTCGGCGCGTTCCTGATGGCCACCGGGCACCACGTGGCCGCCTGGCGCCATCCCGATGTGCCGGCCAATGCGGGGCTGGACTTCGCCCACTACAAACGCCTGGCGCAGATCGCCGAGGCGGCGAAATTCGATGCCGTGTTCGTGGCCGACAGCATTGCCGCCGCCACTGGCGAGATCGCCAGTCGCATGGCGCGCTCGGACCATTTCGAGCCACTGACGTTGCTGTCGGCGTTGAGCGCGGTGACCGAACACATCGGCCTGATCGCCACGGCCACCACCAGCTACAACGAGCCTTACCATGTGGCGCGCAAATTCGCCTCCCTGGATCACTTGTCCGGCGGGCGCGCCGGCTGGAACCTGGTGACCTCGGACAACGCCGCCGAAGCCCGGAATTTCGGGCGAGACGAACACCTCGGCCACGGCGAACGCTACAGCCGTGCCCGGGAGTTTCATCAGGTGGTGACGGGCTTGTGGGACAGCTGGGAAGACGATGCCTTTGTGCGCGACAAGGCCAGTGGCGCCTACTACGACCCGGCGAAGCTGCATGTGCTCGACCATGTCGGCGAACACTTTCGGGTCAAGGGCCCGTTGAACGTAGCGCGCTCACCTCAGGGCCAACCGGTGATTGTCCAGGCCGGTTCTTCGGAGGCAGGCCGTGAGTTGGCCGCACAAACCGCCGAAGTGGTGTTCACCGCCCAGACTTCATTGGCCAGTGCCCAGGCGTTCTATGCCGACCTCAAGGGTCGCCTGGCCCAATACGGGCGGGAGCCGGACGCGCTGAAGATCATGCCGGGGGTGTTTGTGGTGGTCGGGCAAACGCAAGCGCAGGCGCAGGAAAAGTTCGAAGCCTTCCAACAGTTGGTCGAACCCGAAGTGGGCGTCGCCTTGCTGGGGCGCATGCTGGGCAATTTCGACTTGTCGGGCTACCCGCTGGACGGCCCGCTGCCGGAGCTGCCATTGACCGACAGCGGCCAGCGCAGCCGCCAGCAACTGCTGACCGAACTGGCGGGCCGCGAACACCTGAGTCTGGCGCAACTGGGCCGCCGAATTGCCGGTGGACGCGGGCACTACAGCCTGGTTGGCACGCCCGCGCAGATCGCTGATGAGCTGCAACACTGGTTCGAAAACGGCGCCGCCGATGGCTTCAATGTGCTGGTGCCGCACCTGCCGGGCGGGCTGGAGGATTTCGCCCAATGGGTGGTACCGGAACTGCAACGGCGCGGCCTGTTCCGTACCGAATACGCCGGCACCACGCTGCGTGAACACCTTGGACTGGCGCGGCCAGGCAATCGCTTTACGGAGAAACAGCCATGAAGATTTCCGCGCTGCTGTTGGCGCTGCTTGCCCTGACGCAAACCGCGCTGGCCGCCGACCCGGTGAGCCTGAGGATCGGCTACCAGAAAGGCTCGATCGCCCTGGTGCTGGCCAAGGAACATGGCCTGCTGGAAAAACGCTTCGACCAGACCAAGGTGCAATGGATCGAATTCCCCGCCGGCCCGCAGATGCTCGAAGCCTTGAATGTGGGCGCGCTGGACGTCGCGTCCACCGGTGATATCCCGCCGCTGTTCGCCCAGGCGGCAGGTGCCGACCTGGTGTACATCGGCGCCGAACCGCCCAAGCCGACGGCGGAAACCATCCTGGTGCAGGCCGACAGCCCGCTGCATACCATTGCCGATCTCAAGGGCAAGAAAGTCGCCTTCCAGAAAGGCTCCAGCTCCCACAACCTGATCCTGCGGGCACTGAACAAGGCCGGCCTGAGCTACAAGGACATCCAGCCGGTTTACCTGCCACCGGCCGACGCCCGCGCGGCCTTCGAACAGGGCAGTGTCGATGCCTGGGCCATCTGGGAGCCCTACTCGTCACTGGCCCTGAGCCAGAGCCCCAGCCGCGTGCTTGCCAACGGTGAAGGCTTGAACCTGTCCGGGCCGATCTATACCGCGCGCCGTGCCTACGCCGAGGCCAATGGTCCGTTCATCCACGCGCTGCTCGATGAACTCAGCGCCGCCGAAGCCCTGACCCGCATCCAGCGCGAAGACAGCCTGCAGGTGCTGACCCGTTTCATGGGTTTGCCGGCCGGGGTGATTGCGCGGTATGTCGACAACCGGCCGCCATCGCCGATCCTGCCGATTGACGAGCACATCATTGAGGCGCAGCAACAGACGGCGGACCTGTTTTTCCAGAACCGCCTGCTGCCCAAGCCGGTGCAAGTCAGCAAAGCGGTGTGGCAGGCCGCCGACGCATCGAATCAGAAGTCGACCGTGGCCGACAGCAAGTAAGTGCGCGGCGTCGACAAGGTCAGCCCCGGCTCGCTGTCATCCGAGGCACCGGCCGAACTCCAGTAGCGCCGGTTGGCCACGTTCTCGACATTGGCCCGCAGGGTGATGTGCTTGTCGTCGACCTTGAAGGCGTAGCGTGCACCCACGTCGAGGCGGGTCCAGGCGTCGATTTCCTTGACGTTGGACTGGTCCAGGTACTGCGTGCTGGAATAGATCCCGCGGCTGGTGAGGGTCAGGCCTTCAACGGTCGGCACATCCCACTCGGCGCCGAGGTTGACGTTGTACTTGGGCGTGGCCGGCGCGCGGTTGCCGTCGTAGGTGCCGTTGGTGGTGTTGGTCAATTCGCTGTCGATGTACATCACCCCGCCCAGCAGGCGGAAGCCCTTGAGCGGCTCGCCGAACACGCTGAGTTCCACGCCGTCGTTCTGGCGCTTGCCATTGGGGCCGAACACCAGGGTGGTGGCATTGGTCTCGTAGGCCGGCTGCTTGATCCGGAACACCGCCGCCGTCACCGCGAACGCCCCGGCGTCGTACTTGGCGCCGACTTCGACCTGGCGACTGATGAACGGCGGGAAGATTTCGTCATCGTTGACCGAGGTCGACGGTGCAACCTTGCCCTGGCTCAGGCCTTCCATGTAGTTGGCGTACAGCGACAGCTTGTCGGTGGCCTTGAACAGGATGCCGCCCGAGGGTGAAATCTTTTCTTCGTCGTAGGCGGTTTTGCCTTTGACGTCATCGGTCCAGTCATCCACCTTGACCCGCTGCCAGCGCGCACCGAGGGTCAGCAGCAGCCGGTCGTCGAAGAAGCCCAGTGTGTCGGACAACGCCACGCCGCTGAAGCGGTTCTCGGTGTAGACCTTCGAGTCGAGTCGCGTCGGCATGCCGGGTGCGGGGGTTTGCACCGGGTTGTAGAGATTGCTCGTCCCGGACGCATACCGCGCCCCACCGTTTTCGAAGTCCATGTAGAAGTAGCTGGCCGCCAGGTTGAGCTCATGGCTCACCGGGCCGGTATGGAACCAGTTGCGCACGCCTGCCGTGGCGGTGCGCACGTTTTCGTCGCGGGTGAAGTCCCGGGGCTGCACGCTGAAATCACCGGCGTTGTTGGTCACCGATACCGCATGGCGCAGGAAATCGTGATTGCTTTTGCGCGCGCCGACGCCGCCGTAGAGCATCACGTTGTCGCTGAGGTCGAACTCACCGTTGACCGTGCCGAAGGTGTCGTTGGTGCTGGCCTTGCTCCAGGGCTGCGCGTAGTTGTGACGCACGTCGTTGGCGCTCGGCACATTGGCCTTGGGGCCGACCTGCACGCGCTCTTGCGGGGCGTCGGTGTCGCGCTCGGTGCGGCCGATGTCGGTGGAGAGCCGCAGGCGGTCGCCGCGAAAATCCAGGCCGAGTACGGCCATTTCGCGGTCGACGCTCTGGTGATCCCAGGTGGTGTCGCCGGACTGCTTCACGCCGTTGAAACGCAGGCCGAACTTGTTGTCTTCACCAAAGCGCCGGCCGATATCCACGGCGCCACCCGCCTGGCTGTCGGAGGCCCAGCTGCCGGTGAACGAGGTGATGGGTTTGTCGGTGGCGCGCTTGGGCACCACGTTGATCCCGCCGCCCACGCTGCCCCGGGGCGAGATGCCGTTGATCAACTGGCTGGGGCCTTTGATGATGTCGACGCGCTCGGCCATTTCCATGTCGATGGTGTAGGTCGGCAGGACGCCGTAGAGACCGTTGTAGGCGACATCACTGTTGAACAGGCTGAAGCCGCGAATGGTGAATTGCTCATAGCGCCCGCCCGCCGGGTTGGTGGCGCGCACCGAGGGGTCGCTGGCGATCAGGTCGCCGAGGGTGCGCGCCTGCTGGTTCTTGACCGCCTCGCTGGTGTAGGTGGTCATGCTGAACGGGGTGTCCATGAAGTCCCGCGAGCCCAGCAAACCCTGGGAACCACGGCGCGCCACCTGGCCACCGGCGTAGGACTCGCTGCCGGCATCACTGGTGGTGCCGAGAATCGAAGTGGGCGCCAGTTGCAGGCTGCCACCTTCGGGAATCGGGGTCAGCATGTAGGCCTGCTCGCCCATGGGCTGCAGCTGCAGGCCGGAGCCTTGCAGCAGGCGCGCGAAACCTTCTTCGACGCCGTATTCGCCCGACAACCCGCTGCTGTTGCGGCCGCTGACCAGCGCCGGGTCCACCGACAGGTTGACCCCGGCCAGCCCGGCGAAACGAGTCAACGCGGCACTCAGGCTGCCGGCCGGCACCTGGTAACTGCGCCGGGACGCGCCGTCTTCGGCGTAACTGATGGGGACGAACAACGGGCTGGCGCTCAGGCTCAGCATGAGGCTGAAATTCAGCAACGGACGTAGGGCGGGCATTGGCAAAAGCTCTCGATTTTGTTCACTTACCTGGAATGACCAGCCAGGTGAAAAAAGGGGACAGGCTTCAGCCAATATTTTTTGAAATCAGGGTTTGATGCCTTTCAGCTTTTGCAGCAGCTCCATCAATTGCTCCAGGGATTCCTCGCCGAACTGCTCCTGAATCTTCAGGTAGTTGCTTTCCATCCCGGCGCTCATGTCGACAAAACACTGCTGCCCCTGCTCGGTCAGGGCGACGAACACCCGGCGCTGGTCTTCGGCGGATTTGCGCCGGCGCACGATGCCGTCACGCTCCAGCCGCCCCAATACGCCGGTCATGCTTGGCTTGAGGATGCACGCCAGGTGCGCCAGTTGGTGGCTTTCCAGTTCACCTTGCTGGCGCAGGATGCGGATCACCCGCCACTGCTGTTCGGTCAGGTCATGTTCATTGAGCAAAGGCCGGAAGAACGCCATGGTCGCTTCGCGGGCCTGGAGCAAGGTGAGCGTAAGGGACGGTCTGGGGGTGGGCATGGTTCACGCGCAGTAGAGGTCGAAGCGTCGAAGCTTAGAGTCGGTGCCCCGGGTGCGCAACCCAAGGCACGCGGCAAATCGTTAATTTCGAAATGAATTAGCAAAAACCTCTGAATCCGGCTATTCAGCTTAAAGATAACATGTTAACAATATGCCCGCCCCTGCCCCGGTGCCGGGCTCTACCAACAAAAACAACAAAAGGAACGCCCCTCATGCATTCGTGCCTCTTTCGCACGGCGGCAAGCGCTGGCCTGTGCGCCGCGTTTACCCCTCTGGTCGCCCACGCCGACTTTATCCAGGACAGTAAAGCCAGCCTGGACCTGCGCAACTTCTACATGAACCGCGATTTTCGCCAGGCCAACGCGCCGCAGAACAAGGCCGATGAGTGGGCCCAGGGCTTTGTGCTGCGCCTGGAGTCGGGCTACACCGAAGGCGTGGTGGGTTTTGGCGTGGACGCCCTGGGTGAAATGGGCCTGAAGCTCGACTCCAGCCGCGACCGCCGGGGCACTGGGCTGTTGCCATCCGACGCCAGCGGCGAGCCGGCCGACAGCTACAGCGAACTCGGCCTGACAGCCAAATTGCGCCTGTCGAAAACCGTGCTCAAGCTCGGCACCCTGCAACCGATATTGCCGGTGGCCGCCTACAACGACACCCGCTTGCTGCCGTCGACCTACAACGGCGAGCTGGTGACTTCCCAGGACATCGACGGCCTGACCTTGAACGTCGGCCGCCTGGAAAAGCAAAACCTGCGGGACTCCTCCAACAACGAATCCATGAGCTACGGCGGCGTCACCAGCAGCCACCTGGACCTGGCCGGCGGCACCTACGCAATCAATCCGCACCTGGCCGCGACCTATTACTACGCCCAGATGCAGGACATCTACCGCCAGAACTTTATCGGCCTGGTGCATGACCTGCCGCTGGCCGAAGGCGTGAACCTGCGCACCGACCTGCGCTACTTCGACACCCGCGAGCAAGGCAGCGCCCTGCTGCGCAGCCCTACCCGGGTGGACGGCGGGCGGATCGACAACCGCTTTTTCAACGGCATGTTCAGCCTGTCGGTGGGCGCGCACAAATTCGGCCTGGGCTTCCAGAACCTTTCCGGTGACGGCGACTTTGCCTTCCCGGGGCAAGACCCGTACTCGGTCAACCTGGTGACCATCAATATCTTCACCAAGGCCAACACCGATGCGTGGCAGGCGCGCTACGACTACAACTTCGCCGCCCTCGGCCTGCCGGGCCTGACCTTCATGACCCGCTACGTCGACGGCAGCCACGCGCAAACCGCCACGGTGCGCAACGGCCGGGAATGGGAGCGCGACACCGACCTGGTCTACACCGTGCAAAGCGGCCCGCTGAAGAACGTCAACGTGCGGCTGCGTAACGCGACGCTACGCTCGAGCAACGGCCTGACCAGCGACATCGACGAAAGCCGGGTGATCATCGGCTACACCGTGGCCCTGTGGTAACGCCGGGCGCCTCAACGCAACCCCGATTGGCGCTGGCGGTACTCCCCCGGCGTCATCTGCGCATAACGCTGGAAAAACCGGCTGAAATACGCCGGGTCCTTGAACCCCAGCTGGTAGCAGATTTCATTCGCCGAACTGCCGGTAAACAGCAGCAGGCGCCGGGCTTCCTGCATCAGCCGTTCGAGGATCAGGCGTTTGGACGGCAGGTCGGCGATGCGTCGGCATACCTCGTTGAGCCGCGCTTCGGTGACGCCCACACCGTCGGCGTAGCGCGACAGCGGCCAGTGTTGCAGGTAGTGGTCTTCGATCAGTTCGTTGAAGCGGTGGAAGATCCGCAGGTCTTCGTGCCGCGCCGGGCGGGCTTCCAGGGAATTGGCGCAGAGCCTGAGCAGGCTGATCATGATCAGGCGCGTCAGGCTGTCCAGGGCCGAGCCGCGTCCGCTGGCCTGGGCGTTGATTTCGCTGCACAACTCGTCGAAGAGGAATTCCAGGCGGCGCACCTCGGGATGAAACTCCGGCGCCAGTCGCGCCAGCGCCACACAGGCCGCCGGCAATTGCGCGCCGGGCGCCAGGCTCGGGTCGGCGTCGATCAACGCCCACACCAGTTGCTGGCGCACCGTCAGCACATGGCCGTCGGCGTCGGCTTCAGTGACGAAGGAATGCGCCACCGTCGGCGGTGTGAGGAAAAACATCGGCCCGGATTCGAGGTACTGCTGGTCATCCAGATAGACCCGCACTGCGCCCGTCTTGACGTAATGCACCTGGAAAAACCGGTCGTGGCGGTGCACCGGCATGTTGCGACCAAAAAAACCCGCCAGGTTGCCGAGCCTGTCGTAGTGCACCTCGGCATCGCTGTAACGCTGGTCGTAGACCTGCCCGATGTTGATGTTGGGGATCGGCTGACGATCGCTCATCACTGGATTCTCTTTGTTGTTTTGACTGCCCTGAAATATTGCCACGCTTGACGATAGTTAACATCTTAATTATAACGTTAACAGGTTAACGAATATTCCACGGAGCAGGTCCGAATCTGCCCCGCCACTGCCAGGAGAAAAGCATGAGCCGTGCCCTGCATGATGTTGCGAACGGCACCCTGTTCGGCGTTGCGCTGAACTACCAGGGGTTGCTGAACCAACGTCTCGCCGAATTCGAACAAGCGCCTTACCAGAAGCCACCGGTGAAGCCGGTGCTGTTCATCAAGACGCCCAACACCCGCAATGGCCACGACGGTGCGGTGCTGCACCCCCAGGGTGAACGCCTGCAACCGGGCCCGGCCCTCGGCGTGGTGATTGGCAAGACCGCCAGCCGGGTCAGCGTCGAAAACGCCCTGGAACATGTGGCGGGCTACACCATCGTCAACGAGTTCAGCCTGCCGGAAGACAGCTACTACCGCCCGGCGGTGAAAGCCAAGTGCCGGGACGGCTTCTGCGCATTGGGCCCGGAACTGGTGGCCCGTGACCAGGTTGCCAACCCGCACCAACTGAGCGTGAAGCTGTTCGTCAACGGTGAACTGCGCCAGCAAAACTCCACCGCCAATTTCGTGCGCAGCCTGCCGCAGTTGATCGCCGAGATCAGCGAGTTCATGACCCTGCACGAAGGCGATGTGCTGATCACCGGCACGCCCGAAGGCCGGGTGGATGTGCAACCCGGCGACACGGTGGAAGTCGAGATCAGCGGCCTGGGCCGCCTGGTCAACCACATCAAGGCAGAGGAGCTGTCATGAAACACGCCCGTATTCGCTTTGAAGGTGAAGTCCACCAGGTTCTGGTCGAGGCTGAAAATGCCGTGCGCCTGGCCGACGGCCGCCTGCTGGCCGAAGACCAGGTGGAGTGGCTGCCACCGGCCAGCGGCAGCATGTTCGCCCTCGGCCTGAACTACGCCGACCACGCCGCCGAACTGGCCTTCAAGCCGCCCACCGAACCACTGGCGTTCATCAAGTCCCCCGGCACCTACACCGGCCACAACCAGGTGACCTGGCGCCCGGACAACGTCGCCTACATGCACTACGAGTGCGAACTGGTGGCGGTCATCGGCAAGCCGGCGCGCAACGTCAAGCGCGAGAACGCCCTGGAGTATCTGGCCGGCTACACAGTGTGCAACGACTACGCGATCCGCGACTACCTGGAAAACTACTACCGCCCCAACCTGCGGGTAAAAAACCGCGACGCCACCACGCCTGTGGGCCCGTGGATCGTGGATGTCGCTGACGTACCCGACCCGAGCAACCTGAAGCTGCGCACCTGGATCAACGGTGAACTGCGCCAGGAAGGCAGCACGAAAGACATGATTTTCGACATCCCGTACCTGATCGAATACCTGTCCAGCTTCATGACCCTGCAACCCGGCGACATGATCGCCACCGGCACGCCCGAGGGCCTGGCCGATGTGGTGCCGGGGGATGAAGTGGTCGTGGAAGTGGAAGGCGTTGGTCGCCTGGTAAATCGAATTGTCAGCGAGGCGGACTTTTTCGCCGCCCGCAAAGAGGCTTGAGCAACATGATCAAACACTGGATCAACGGCCGTGAGGTCGAAAGCAAAGACACCTTCATCAACTACAACCCGGCCACCGGCGAAGCCATCGGTGAAGTCGCCAGCGGCGGCGCCGAGGAAGTGGCGCAGGCGGTAGCGGCGGCCAAGGAAGCCTTTCCGAAATGGGCCGGAACACCGGCCAAGGAACGTGCCCGCCTGATGCGCAAGCTCGGCGAGCTGATCGAACAGAACGTGCCGCACCTGGCCGAACTGGAAACCCTCGACACCGGCCTGCCGATCCACCAGACCAAAAACGTGTTGATTCCCCGGGCGTCCCACAACTTCGACTTCTTCGCCGAAGTCTGCACCCGCATGGACGGCCACAGCTACCCGGTGGACGACCAGATGCTCAACTACACCCTGTACCAGCCGGTGGGTGTGTGCGCGTTGGTGTCGCCGTGGAACGTGCCGTTCATGACCGCCACCTGGAAGACCGCGCCGTGCCTGGCGCTGGGTAATACCGCCGTGTTGAAAATGTCCGAGCTGTCGCCGCTGACCGCCAATGAACTGGGGCGCCTGGCGGTCGAGGCCGGCATTCCCAAGGGCGTTCTGAACGTGATCCAGGGCTACGGCGCCACGGCCGGTGACGCACTGGTGCGCCACCCGGACGTGCGGGCGATTTCCTTCACCGGCGGCACCGCCACCGGCAAGAAAATCATGCAGACCGCCGGCCTGAAAAAGTATTCGATGGAACTGGGCGGCAAGTCGCCGGTGCTGATTTTTGAAGATGCCGACCTGGACCGCGCCCTCGACGCGGCGTTGTTCACCATCTTCTCGCTGAACGGCGAACGCTGCACCGCCGGCAGCCGGATTTTCATCCAGGAGAGCGTCTACCCGCAGTTCGTCGCCGAGTTCGCGGCCCGCGCCAAGCGCCTGATCGTCGGCGACCCGCAAGACCCGAAAACCCAGGTCGGCTCGATGATCACCCAAGCCCACTATGACAAGGTCACCGGCTACATCAAGATTGGCCTGGAAGAAGGCGCCACCCTGCTGGCCGGCGGCCTGGAACGCCCGGCCAACCTGCCGGCGCACCTGAGCCGCGGGCAGTTTATCCAGCCGACGGTGTTTGCCGATGTGAACAACAAGATGCGCATCGCCCAGGAAGAAATCTTTGGCCCGGTGGTGTGCCTGATCCCGTTCAAGGACGAAGCCGAGGCGCTGCAACTGGCCAACGATACTGAGTACGGCCTGGCGTCGTATATCTGGACCCAGGACATCGGCAAGGCGCATCGTCTGGCCTACGGCATCGAAGCCGGCATGGTGTTCATCAACAGCCAGAACGTGCGGGACTTGCGCCAGCCGTTCGGTGGGGTAAAAGGTTCCGGCACCGGCCGTGAAGGCGGCCAGTACAGCTTCGAAGTGTTCGCCGAGATCAAGAACGTGTGCATTTCCATGGGCAGTCACCACATCCCGCGCTGGGGTGTGTGAGTGCCCCCATTTGATCTTTGACAACACGCTTCCAAGACAAAAACAATTATTCAGGAGAATCATCATGGGCGAAGTCGTCCTGGCAGCAAAGATCTGCCACGTTCCCTCGATGTACCTGTCGGAACTGCCCGGCAAGCACCACGGTTGCCGCGAGGCCGCCATCGCCGGGCACAAGGAAATCGGGCGGCGCGCCCGTGAACTGGGGGCCGACACCGCCGTGGTGTTCGACGTGCACTGGCTGGTCAACAGCGGGTATCACGTCAACTGCGGTGAGCATTTCAAGGGCACCTACACCAGCAACGAGCTGCCGCACTTCATCAAGAACATGGAGTACGAGTACCCGGGCTGCCCGGAGCTGGGCGAGTTGATCGCCGCCGAGGCCAACCTGGCCGGCGTGCGCACCATGGCCCACAACATCCCGAGCCTGGAACTGGAATACGGCACCCTGGTACCAATGCGCTACATGCACATGGGCGTACCGGATGAGCAAAAATTCGACGTGATCTCGATTGCCGCGTGGTGCGCCTGGCACCGCCTGGAAGACAGCTTCGCGTTTGGCGCCGCCGTGCGCCGGGCCATCGAGAAGAGCGACCGCAAGGTGCTGGTACTCGCTTCGGGCTCCCTCTCCCACCGTTTCTCGGACGACCGCGAAGCCGAAGCCAACATCCACAACTGGACCCGTGAATTCGACAAGCAGATGGACCTGCACGTGGTGGAAATGTGGAAGCAAGGCCGCTTCAAGGAGTTCTGCGCGATGCTCCCGGACTACGCCGAGCACTGCTTCGGCGAGGGCAAGATGCACGACACCGCGATGCTCCTGGGGCTGCTGGGCGGGCCGGACTACAACCAGCCGGCCGAGATCATCACCCCGCCGTTCGGCAGCTCGGGCACCGGGCAGATCAATGCCATTTTCCCATTATGAGCCTTGGCGAGGATCAATGTGGGAGCTGGCTTGCCTGCGATGCAGGCACCTCGGTGTATCTGGCTCACCAAGTTGATGCCATCGCAGGCAAGCCAGCTCCCACAGGAATCAACAGCGCCTCAAGCTAAAGGAGACACACATGCCGCACTTCATCGCCGAATACACCGACAACCTCGAACAGCAGGCCAACCTGCCGGCCCTGTTCGAACGGGTTCACGCCGTGCTGGGCGACAGCGGCGTGTTTCCCCTGGGGGGCATTCGCAGTCGCGCGGTGCGCCTGGACACCTGGCGCATGGCCGACGGCAAGCATGACTACGCCTTCGTCCACATGACCCTCAAGGTCGGCCACGGACGGGACCTGGAAACCCGCAAGACCGTCGCCGAAGCCCTGTTCAAGGTCATCACCGAGCACTTCGCCGAGCTGCAATCCCAGCGGCTGCTGGCGTTGTCGTTCGAGATGATCGAGCTGCACCCCGAGCTGAATTTCAAGCAGAACAACGTGCACGCATTCCTGAAGAACCAGGCGGGCTGAGCACAGCCCGCTTTCCGCCCATGGCACTCAAACCAAAAAGAACAACATCATGAGCACAGCCAATACCGCCGACAGCACCACCCTGATCGAACATCAGCGCACCCACAGCATCGTCACCTGGCGACTGATGCCGTTGTTGCTGATCTGCTACCTGTTTGCCCACCTGGACCGGATCAACATCGGCTTCGCCAAGATGCAGATGAGTACCGACCTGCACTTCAGCGACACGGTGTACGGCCTCGGGGCCGGCCTGTTTTTCATCGCCTACGCGCTGTTCGGCGTGCCGAGCAACATGGCCCTGGACCGGGTCGGCCCACGGCGCTGGATCGCCTGCCTGATGGTGGTCTGGGGCGTGCTGTCCACCAGCATGCTGTGGATCGAAAGCTCCACCGGTTTCTACGTGCTGCGCTTTTTGCTGGGGGTGGCCGAAGCCGGCTTCTTCCCGGGGATCCTGGTGTTTCTCAACCGCTGGTACCCGGCCCGGCGCCGGGCCCAGGTCACCGCGCTGTTTGCGATTGCCGTGCCGATGGCCGGAGTGGTCGGCGGCCCGCTGTCCGGGGCCATCCTGGAAAACTTCCATGATTTCGGCGGGCTGCGAGGCTGGCAGTGGATGTTCCTGATCGAAGGCGCGCCGGTAGTACTGCTCGGCCTGGTCGTCCTGAAATACCTGCCCGACAGCTTCGAAACCGTGAAGTGGCTGGCGCCCGCGCAAAAGCAGCAACTGCGCGAGCAACTGAGCACTGAAGAACAGCGCAAATCCATCACCTCCTTTGGCGGCATCCTGCGTGACCCGCAGGTGTGGCTGCTGGTGGCGGTGTACTTCGCGGTGATGCTGGCGGTAAACACCCTGGCGTTCTGGATGCCCACCCTGATCCACGGCGCCGGCATCGGCCGCGACAGCCAGGTGGGCCTGCTGAGCGCCGTGCCGTACCTGGCCGGGTGCTTCTTCATGATCGGCTGCGGGCGCTCATCCGACCGCAACCGCGAACGCCGCTGGCACCTGTGCGTGCCGTTGCTGATGTCGGCCATCGGTATTGCGGTGGCCGGGCTCTCGCCCACCAACCCGACCCTGGTGCTCGGCGGCCTGATCCTGGCCGGCATGGGCGCCAGCGCCGCGTTGCCGATGTTCTGGCAACTGCCGCCGGCGTTCCTGTCCAACAGCACCCAGGCGGCCGGCATCGCGCTGATCAGCTCGTTCGGCAGCATCGCGTCGTTCCTCGCGCCGTACCTGATCGGCTGGATGCGCGACACCACCCATAGCGCGAGCCTGGCCCTGTACGTGCTGGCGCTGCTTATCGCCCTCGGCGGCCTGCTGGTGCTGCGCACCCATGCGGCCATCGTCAATCCCCAGTAGAGATTTTGTGATGCTTGATCAAGCCCTTATCCAGCAAGCCGCCGCCCGCCTCGACCAGGCCGAACGCTCCCGTGAGCAGGTGCGCCAGTTTTCCCTGGAGCACCCGAACATCACCATCGACGACGCCTATGCCATCCAGCGCGCCTGGGTGGCCCAGAAAATCAAGGACGGGCGCAAGCTGGTCGGGCACAAGATCGGCCTGACGTCGCGGGCGATGCAGGTGTCGTCGAACATCACCGAGCCGGACTACGGCGCCCTGCTCGATGACATGTTCTTCGACGAAGGCACCGACATCCCGTTCGAGCGCTTCATCGTGCCCCGGGTGGAAGTGGAACTGGCGTTCATCCTCGGCAAGCCGCTGAAGGGCCCGAACTGCACGATCTTTGACGTGCTCGATGCCACTGAATGGGTGATCCCTGCGCTGGAAATCATCGACGCCCGCATCCAGCAGGTGGACCCGCACACCAACGCCACACGCAAGGTGTTCGACACCATCTCCGACAACGCCGCCAACGCTGGTGTCGTCATGGGCGGCCGCGCCGTGCGCCCTACCGAGATCGACCTGCGCAAGGTGCCGGCGGTGTTGTACCGCAACGGCGTGATCGAGGAATCCGGGGTGTCGGCCGCCGTGCTCAACCACCCGGCCAAGGGCGTGGCCTGGCTGGCGAACAAGCTGGCGCCGTACGACGTCACCTTGCAACCCGGCCAGATCATCCTCGGCGGCTCCTTTACCCGCCCGGTGGCGGCGAATCCGGGTGACACCTTCCATGTCGACTACGACATGCTGGGCTCCATCTCCTGCCGCTTTGTCTGAATACTGGAGGACTGTTTCATGGACATGCCCATCAACCGCTTCAAGCAGCGCCTGCAACGGGGCGAAACCCAGATTGGCCTGTGGCTCGGTCTGGCCGACGCCTACTGCGCCGAACTGGCGGCGAATGCCGGGTTCGACTGGCTGCTGATCGACGGCGAGCACGCGCCCAACGACCTGCGCGGCATGCTTGGCCAACTGCAGGCGGTTGCGCCTTATGACAGCCAGCCGGTAATTCGCCCGGTGATCGGCGATACAGCGTTGATCAAGCAGGTGTTGGATATCGGCGTGCAGACGCTGCTGGTGCCGATGGTGGAGACGGCTGATCAGGCGCGGCAGCTGGTGCGGGCGATGCGTTATCCGCCCCTTGGCGTACGTGGCGTGGGCAGTGCGCTGGCGCGAGCGTCGCGCTGGAACAGCATTCCCGGTTATCTGGATGAGGCCGATGCGCAGATGTGCCTGCTGGTGCAGATCGAGAACCGCGAAGGCCTGGAGAACCTCGACGCGATTGCGGCGGTTGAAGGGGTGGACGGGGTGTTTATCGGGCCGGCGGATTTGAGTGCGGCCATGGGGCATCGGGGCAATCCCGGGCATCCGCAGGTGCAGGCGGCGATTGAGGACGCGATTGTGCGGATTCAAAAAGCCGGCAAGGCGGCGGGGATCTTGAGTGCGGATGAAAAGCTGGCGCGGCGGTATATCGAGCTGGGGGCGGCGTTTGTGGCGGTCGGGGTGGATACGACGGTGTTGATGCGCGGGTTGCAGGGGTTGGCTGCGAAGTTCAAGGACACCGCAGCACCGGCCATTACCGGCGGCGTGTACTGACTTCCTCCGTAGCAGCTGTCGAGCCCCAGCGAGGCTGCGTCTGCGGTGTGTCAGGTACACCGCAGACGCAGCCTCGCTGGGGCTCGACAGCTGCTACGCGATGTACCTGAAGCGGTGTTTCAACGTTTGATGGTCTTCAACTCATCCAGCAACCCCAGCAACACCTGCAACTTCTCCTCCCCGAACTGCCCCTGCAAGCGCTGGTAATTCTCTTCCATGCACTGGCTCATCGACTCGAAACTCGCCTTGCCCTTCTCCGCCAGCGTCACCAGCACCCGCCGCTGATCCTGCTCGGCCTTGCGCCGGTGCACCATCCCCGCCGCTTCCATGCGCACCAGCACGCCGGTCATGCTCGGCTTGAGAATGCACGCCAGTTCCGCCAGTTGGTAAATCTCCAGCTCGTCATGCTGGCTGAGAATTCGGATAACCCGCCATTGCTGTTCGGTCAGCCCGTGCTCATTCAACGAAGGCCGGAAAAAACTCATGGCCGCTTCACGGGCCTGCAACAGGGTCAAGGTCAGGGATTGTCTGGGTTTCAACATAGGCTCAGGGTCACGATAGATTTAGTTAATGTTTTAACGAAACTCTACCACTCTCCTCCGCGCCTCACGCTATAACTTGTGAGGCAGGCGAAGGCTCTGGCGCGCAGGATCAAAAAGCCCGGCACACAGAATCAAGACATCCAGCGCGCCAACGGCCTTAATACACTCATTAGCTCTTCACTGTCAGGCAGCGCAATGATCAATATCGAAACGCCTACCTATTACACGGCGACCAAGAAATACAACCTCAGCTTCCCCACCCTGGAACAGGACGTGGAAGCCGACGTGGTGATCATCGGCGGCGGGTTTTCCGGGATCAACACCGCCCTGGAACTCGCCGAAAAAGGCATCACCAACATCGTCGTGCTGGAAGCGCGTTACCTGGGTTTTGGCGGCACCGGGCGCAACGGTGGGCAGATCATGGCCGGCATCGGCCACGACCTGGAGAAGATCAAGAAGGAGGTGGGTGAAGACGGCCTGCGCCAGATCTTCGAGATCAGCGACCTGGGCGCCGACATCATCAAAAATCGCATCGCCAAGTACGACATCGATGCCGACTTCTGCCACGGCTACGGTTACATGGGCTTCAACGCCCGCCAGGAAAAGACCCTGCGCGCCTGGGAAAAGGACTTCAAATCCATCAACACCCAACACGAGATCCGCTTCCTCGGCGGCTCCGATGTGAAGCAGATCATCGGCTCCGACGCCTACAGCAGCGCCCTGCTGCACATGGGCGGCGGGCATGTGCACTCGTTGAACCTGCTGCTGGGCGAAGCCAAGGCCCTGGCCGGCCACGGTGTGCGGATTTTCGAGAACAGCCCGGCGCTGGAAGTCAGCTATGGCGAACGCATCACCGTGCGCACCGGCCGCGGTTCGGTCAAGGCCAGCAAACTGCTGTGGGCCTGCGACAGCTTCCTCAACAAGCTGGAACCGGAACTGCACCGATCGACCATCAACACCTATGCGTTCCAGATGATGACCGAGCCATTGTCTGAAGAGCTGATCAAGCGCATCAGCCCGATTCGCGGGGCTTACAGCGACATCCGCCCGGTGATCGACTACTACCGCGTCACCAACGAAAACCGCCTGCTGTTCGGTGCCGCCACGCCTTTGGTGGAGCACATTCCCGGCGATCTGAAAGCCTGGAACCGCAACCTGATGCTGAAGATTTTCCCGTACCTCAAGGACGTGAAGATCGACCTGGCCTGGGGCGGCCCGATGGCTTGCAGCCCGAACCTGTTCCCGCAGATCGGCACCCTGCCCGGGCGCAGCAACGCGTTCTATGTGCAGGGCTATTCAGGCTTCGGCGTGACCCCGAGCCACATCATCTGCAAGGTGCTGGCCGAGGGCATGAGCGAAGGCTCGGCGCGGTATGACCTGGTCAGCTCGATCCATCGCCCGACCATCCTCGGCAAAGACGCGATCCGCCCGCTGCTGCTCACCGCCGGCAAGTCCTGGCACCAGCTCTCCGGTTACTGGAACGGCCGCCGCTAAAACCCAACACCTGACACCTGACACCTGTAGGAGCGAGCTTGCTCGCGAAAAACCTAAGGGCGCCGCGTTCATCCAGGACGCCAGCGCCCACATTGCCGCCTATTTTTTCTCATCAGGAGCAACTGCCATGACCCTCATTACCCTCAAGAAAGACATCCAGCTATCCGAACTCGACGCCTGGGGCACCGTCGCCGACCTCGGTTCAACCATCCTCGAAGGCGAAGTCCGGGCCTTCGGCAAAATGACCTTCGGCGCCCCCACCGACCCGGTCAGCAGTGCCTATTTCGGCACCACCCAGGGCAAGTTCCGCATGGTCTACCCGTTCGCCGAACAGGCCACCGTGGTCACCGGCGAGGTGGTACTCACCGACGAGTCCACCGGCCAGAGCACGCGCTACAAGGCCGGTGACAGCTGGTTCGTGACCAAGGGCACCCCGGTACTGTGGGAAGTGGTCAGCGAAAGTTTCGTCAAACACTACTTCGCCGTGGTGTGATAGCCCCGGCTGCCGGCCCCCGTCGGCAGCCCTTTGGCGCAGGTGCCCCCCATGCACACCCTCCCCGCCCACGAAGTCGCCGGCCAGTGCCTGCAGGCTTTTACCCGCTTGATTCCGGTCAGCCAGGCCGCGTTCTATTGCGTCGACCGGCAGCTGCAAGCCCGGGATTTCCAGTTGCACGGCATGAGCGGCGAGATGCACCGCGACTACCTGGACAACTACCGCCAGTTCGATCCCCTTCAACCGCGCAACTGCCTGTCCAGTGGCCTGGCCGTGGTGCCGCTGGGCCTTGCCATGGCCCGCCAGCCGGCGCGGGATACCCGACGGTATGGGGATTTTCTGCGGCGCTATGGCGTGGTGGATGTGGTGGAGATCCTCGCCCAGCGTGGCGGCCAGCCCCAGGCCGCCATTTCGTTGCTGCGCACTGCCGATCAAGGCGCCTTTACCGGCGAGCAACTGGCCCAGTTGAATGCCCTGCAAACCTTGCTGCAACTGGCCGTCGCCAACATGCAGCCCTCCGAAGAGGCGCTGGCCGGTTTGACGCCCAAGGAACGCCAGATCGCCCTGTTGTTGCGCCAGGGCGCCAGCAATAAACAGCTGGCCCAGGAGCTGGACGTCGGCCTGCCCACCATCAAGACCCACCTGATCAACCTGTTTCGCAAGACCGGCGTCAGCAGCCGTACCGAGCTGGTGGGCAGTCTGTTCCTGTAGCCGGCCTCAACCATCCGGTTGATGGTCGGGCCTGCTCCCGGGCGCGATGATCCGTGGTGTTCATCCACCCAACCGGAGCATCGCAATGACCACCCCTTCTGACTGGATCACCGTGGGCGCCCTGGCCGACGGCTTCGCCCCCGAGGCCTTCATCCTGCCGAACCTGGCCGACCTGAGCGGCAAAACCTTCACGCTGTACTTCGCCAATGGCTGGCAGATCGAGCACCGTTTCGAGCGCGACAGCCTGGCCTGGGTCGCCGCCGACGGCCACTCCAGCGGCAGCGCGAGCTACCGCGCAACCTCGGTGCGCCCCGGCCTGTACCTGGTGGATTTCATCAAGCGCGACGGTGCGCACGCCTGGTCGGTGAGCCTGGTGCTCGACACCGCCAGCGCCTCGTTCACCGCCGTGCTCGGACGCATGCCCACCCAGGAACAAACCCGCGAAGGCCTCTACAGCCGCGCCCTCGCCGGCAAGCCGCTGACCTCGGTGGAAGTGGAATTCCTCCACGGCAGCCTCGACCGCCCCTGGCAGGCCGGTCAATGCCCTCACGCCCGCACCACCGAACTGACCGGCCTGCGCAACCAGTACCGCTACAGCCCGAGCGAGGTCTACGAGCACATCTACCTCAATCACCAGTTCTACGCCTGGCAGTGCCTCAAGGGCGTCGAGCAAGGCCTGTGCGACACCGACCGCTGCGACTACTACAAGATCGCCGACCAGCTGTACCTGTTCGTGTGGCGCGAAAAAATCATCCCCACCCTCGGCCTGGTGCTGATCGACCTGCAGCAGCACCGCAGCGACGGCAAGATCTTTGGCTATGCCGACGCCTCCTTCGATGAGTTGTCGAACTTCCCCATCAGCTCCTACTGCCAGGTGCTCAACCGCACGGAGCATCCTGATGACTGAGCCGCGCACCCTTGTGATCACCGGTGCCGGCACGGGCATCGGCGCCGCCTGCGCCCGGCTGTACGCCGCCGACGGTGCACAGTTGGTACTGATCGGCCGTCGTCGCGAACCGCTGGAGCAGGTTGCCCGGGAAACCGGCGGCCTTGTGCTGGTGGGTGATGCGGCCTGCCCGCAAACGTGGGAAGGGTTCGTCGCACAGATTCGCCAGCGCTATGGGCGGATCGACGTGCTGCTGGCCTGTGCAGGCGGGCATGGGGTTGGCAGCGCCACCGACACCAGCCCGCAAACCTGGGAAGCGGCAATGCGCAGCAACCTCGACAGCGCCTTCTACAGTGCCCGGGCGTGTTTGCCGCTGCTGCTGGAGAGCGCCGGGAATATTGTGCTGATGGGGTCGATTGCCTCCCTGGCCGCCGGGCCTGAAGTGTGCGGCTACACCACGGCCAAGCATGCGTTGCTTGGCCTCAACCGCTCACTGGCTCGGGATTACGGCCCGCGTGGCGTGCGGGTGAACGCGGTGTGCCCGGGCTGGGTGCGCACACCGATGGCGGATGAGGAGATGCGTCCGCTGATGGACTTTCATGGCGAGACGCTGCAACACGCCTATGACCGGGTGTGCGCCGACGTACCGTTGCGCCGCCCGGCCAGCGCCGAGGAAATCGCCAGGGTGTGCCGTTTTTTGGCGTCCAGTGAGGCGTCGATCATTACCGGGGCGACGCTGGTGGCGGATGGGGGTTCGAGCATCGTCGATGTGCCCACGCTGGCGTATGCGCATATGGAGGTGGGTCATGGATGAAGACCTGGATTTCACTGGCCGCAGCGTAGTGGTAACGGGGGGCGCCCAGGGCATCGGTCGGGCCATCGTCGAGGCGTTTGCCCTGCGAGGTGCGCGAGTGATGATCGCCGACCTGCAACTGGCCGAAGCGCTGGCAGTGGAGCTGTGCGGACGCGGCTGCCAGGTGGAAGCGGTGGCCGTGGATCTGGCGGAGGCCGAAGCGGTATTCAAACTGATTGAGGGGTTGGAGCAAGGGTGGGGCCGGCTGGACATTCTGGTGCATAACGCCGGGTATTTTCCGCTGACGCCCTTTGCCGACATCACCCCCGCGATACTCGATCGCACCCTGGCGGTAAATTTATCGGCGCTGTTCTGGCTGACCCAGGCGGCGCTGCCGATGTTTCGTCGCCAGGGCCGGGGCTGCGTGCTGGTCACGTCTTCAGTCACCGGGCCGAGGGTCGCATTTCCAGGGTTGAGTCACTATGCAGCGTCGAAGGCCGGGGTCAACGGGTTCATCCGCAATGCCGCGCTGGAACTGGCCGGGCTGAATGTGCGGGTCAATGGCGTGGAGCCCGGCATGATCGCCACGCCGGCCATGGGCAATCTGGGGGATGACCAGGTGAACGCACAGATCGCCAGCCGGGTGCCGCTGGGACGGCTGGGTGCGCCGGCGGATATTGCCGGGGCGATGCTGTTTCTGGCGTCGGACCTGGCGGGCTATATCACCGGGCAGACCTTGGTGGTGGATGGCGGTTCGACCTTGCCGGAGGTTTAACGAAACGTCCTACCGAACGGCCAGATAACCTCTACTCCCCCGCCTTGAGAACCGCTGCAAAGTCCCTCGCCTGATCACACAGCGCGAGGGAACGCCGATGTCTTTTTCGATTACTGCTCTGCCCAGTGGGGCTGCCTCTTGATTCCCGCCATTGGCTTTTTCGTCGTGGCGGCGATGGACCCGAAGACGCGCGACGTCAATGCGGCTCTCAACGACTTCACACACTGCCTGAACACCTACGACGCATGGGCCGAGAGCTTCTGGAGCTTTTCGGCACTGGATGTCGAGCAGGTGTTCAAGGTCGGCGATGAGGTGTCGCTGGTCGCGCCCATCACCCGTTCTCTTTACCCCAGCAGCACCGTCGCGACCTGCAAGGCCAACTCACCGTTGACCCTGGTGCACATGTTCCAGAGCACACGGTTCGTGCCCATCGGCAATACGCCGGTCATGCTCCAGGAAATCGGGCAAGACGGCGGCCCGCTCGGCGCCCCCCTCCATAAAACCATCGGCCCCAGCGGCATTCTCGAAGTCACCGAGTGCACCGTCGACCGGCAGTACCGGGTCAGCTTTTATCCCAACGTTTCCAAGGACCACGTCAAGGCGCTGTATGCCTCCTACCAGTCCGAGATCAGCTCGCTGGAAGGTCGCCTGCGTGGCGAGTGGACGAGCACGTTCAAGCCGATATGGGAGAGCTATTCCAAGGCCGGTTATGTCGATCGGTATACCTCGCTGCAAGTGGCCTATGCGCAAGGGTTTGGCAACGTGCTTTACGGTCTTTGGGACGGTATTGCGCAACTGTACCAATGGTTAGCAGACATCAAGCCCAACAGCGAAAAGCTGCTGCAGTACATCTCCCAGGCCGAGCTTGCGGCGCTGCTGAAGCTCAGTAACGAGGCGATTGCCAAAGGGTTGTTGATCCTCAGCGATGAGCCGCTGCTGTTTATCTACCTGTCCGCGATGGTCAGTTGGATGCGCATGCTGCCGCCGCATTACATGTTTGAGTTGCTGGGGGAAATCACCACCGAAGTCTTGCTCAACCTGCTGTTGCTATGGGCCACCGGCGGCATGGGTGTGGCCGTGCGCCTGGGTGCGCAGGTGCTGGGCAAGGTCAAGTCCGAGCGGGCACGGGAATGGCTGGAGCAGATGGCCACGCTGGGCGGCACGGCCCGGATGGATGGGCATGCCGAAGTGCTTAAGCCGGTAGCGCTTCAGAGTCATGCCGTGCCAGTGAAGGCAGCGGCGGTGCCGTTGAAGGTGGGTCCAGATCAGGTTTCGAACCCGGCGGCTCTGGTGCGGGAGCCGAAGACGGCGCGCACGGCACTGGTGAAGCAGGAGCTTGTGGATGATGTGCCCGCCTCTGCCAAGAACCCTGGCGGTGATGCGGCCGCTCCCGCAGACAAAACCGCAACCAATGGCTGCCCGGTGTCGATGGTTACCGGTGAGGAACTGCTGACTCTCACCGACGGCTCGTTGGATGGTGTGTTGCCGTTTGCCTGGACGCGGTTGTATCGCAGCAGTGCGGTGGAAGTGGATTGCGGGTTGGGGTTTGGCTGGAGCCATTCGCTGGCTCAGCGGTTGGTGGTTAGCGGTGAAACGGTGGTCTGGACCGATCACGAAAACCGCAGCACGACGTTTCCCCTGCCCTCTGCTACGCGGCCAGCCATCACCAATAGCCTGGCGGAAGCAGCGATTTATCTGGGCGCTTTGCCTGATGAGTTGGTGCTGGCTCAGGCGTCCCTTTTCTACCACTTCCGTGACGGTGTACTGACGTCGATCAGCGACGCGTATGACAACCGGCTGCGTATTTCCCGAGACTACTCCGGGCGGATTCAGCGGATTGATAACCACGTCGGCCAAGGATTGCTGTTGCGGTATGACCGAGGGCACATCGTTGCGGTCGACTATCAGGTGCAGCGGGAACTGGACTGGGTTACCGAGCAGAACGTTGTTTCCTACAAGTACGACGACGCATGGCGATTGGTTGAGGCGACCAATGCTGTAGGCGAAAGCGAACGTTATCGGTACGACGATCAGCAGGTGATTCTGGAGCGGCAACTGGCCGGTGGGGCGAGTTTCTTCTGGGAGTGGGAACGGTCAGGCAAAGCTGCACGCTGCGTCCGGCACTGGGCCAGTTTTTCGCAGATGGACACGCGGTATGTGTGGGATGACAACGGCAGCGTCACCGTGCACAACGTCGATGGCAGCCAGGAAGTCTACGTCCACGACCAGCGCGCACGGCTGGTGCAGCGGATTGATCCAGATGGCGCCGAGCACTTCAAATCCTACGATGAAAAAGGCCGGCTGACGGTCGAACAAGATCCACTGGGCGCGGTGACGGCGTATCAGTACGACGAAGCCGGTCGGTTGATTGCGCTGTTTCCCGGGGACGATGCACCCACGTCCTACGAGCATGACAACGGGTTCGTTCGCGTAGTACGTCGCGGCGACGCGGTCTGGAAATACCAGCGTAATGACCAGGGCGATATCACCCGCAAGACCGATCCGGGCGGTAACTACACCGAATACACCTACACCAAACACGGCAAGCTCAGCGGCGTCTGGCACCCGGACAACAGCAGTCAGCGCTTTATCTGGAATGAACGTGGCCAGCTCACCGAAGAGAAATTGGCGAATGGCGGCGTGCGGCGCTATCGCTATGACGACCTGGGGCGGCAGGTAGCCTGCGAGGATGAGCATGGTGCGCTGACCCAGTATCAGTGGGACGCCGTAGGTCGTTTGCTGAAGGTGATTCAGCCGGGCGGTGCCACTCGCGAATTCAGCTACAACCCGTACGGAAAAATCACTGCCGAGCGCGATGAACTGGGTCGGGTTACCCGATACGAGTATGCCGACGGCCTGCACCTGATCAGCCGTCGGATTAATCCCGACGGCACACAGCTCAAATACCGTTACGACAATGTCCGGTTGTTACTGACCGAGATTGAAAACGAGGTTGGCGAAACCTATCGGCTCGACTACCACGCCAACGGATTGATCCAGCAGGAAACCGGGTTTGATGGGCGCCGCACGGCTTATGTCTACGACCTCGCCGGGTATCTGCTGGAAAAGACCGAGTACGGCGACGATGGCAGTCAACTGGTTACCGGTTATCAGCGAGACAGCGCCGGCCGCCTTGTACGAAAAACCCTGCCCGACCGGAGCATCGTCGATTACACCTACGACCGCCTCGGCAATCTCCTCAGCGTCGACGACGGCCACTGGCCGCTCCACTACGAATACGACCTGCAAAACCGCCTCACCGCCGAACATCAGGGCTGGGGCACCTTGCGCTATGGCTATGACGAATGCGGGCAGCTCAACTATCTGCGCCTGCCCGATAACAACCGCGTGGCCTTCCACCACGACAAAGGCGGCGACCTTGCCACCGTCGAACTGAATGGCGACCCGCTCACTTCACACCTGTTCAGATCCGGCCGAGAGCACCAGCGCCAGCAAGGTCAGCTCCTCAGCCACTACCACTACGACGATCAGGGCCGGCTGCACGCCCATGCCATCACCCAACAGGAACAACGCCACCAACGCCGCCAATACGACTACGACAAACGCGGCAACCTGACCCGCATCCTCGACACCCGCAAAGGCCAGCACGACTACCACTACGACCCGCTCGACCGTCTGACCCGCGCCGACCATTTGCACGACCTGCAGGAACGCTTCGTCCACGACCCGGCGGGCAACCTGCTGATGCAAGACCGCGTCGGGCCGAGTGTGGTCAAAGGCAACCGCCTGTTGATGCAAGGCGACCGTCATTACGACTACGACGCCTTCGGCAACCTCCTGCGCGAACGTCGGGGCCGTGCCCAGCAGTTGGTCACCGAATACCGCTACGACTGCCAACACCGACTGATCGCAGTCAGCCAACCCGACGGCACCCACGCCAGCTACCGCTACGACCCGTTCGGCCGGCGCATCGCCAAAACGATAAAAGGCCAAACCACCGAGTTTTTCTGGCAAGGCGACCTATTGGTCGCCGAGCACAGCGCCGATCACCACCAGAGCTACCTCTACGAACCCAATAGCTTCCGCCCGTTAGCACTGCTACAAGGCTACGGCCCGGAAGACGTAAAACCCTTCCACTACCAACTCGACCACCTCGGCACCCCGCAGGAACTCACCGCACCCGACGGCGAAATCGTTTGGTCCGCCCACTACCGCGCCTACGGCCAACTCGCGAAGCTGGACGTCAACACCGTCACCAACCCGTTGCGCTTCCAGGGCCAATACTTCGACCCCGAAAGCGGGCTGCACTACAACCGCCATCGCTACTACAATCCGGACGTTGGACGCTATCTGACGCCTGATCCCGTGAAACTGGCGGGAGGATTGAACGGATACCAATACGTGCCCAACCCAACGGGGTGGGTGGATCCGTTGGGGTTGAATACATGTCCGGGGGCGAACGGTTGTAAACCGGATGTCGGGGTTGGGGGTCCGACCGAAAAAGCTACGGTTAACGAAGGCCAGCCTGCTTTACCTCGTCTGACACAGGCCGAACGACGCGCACGAATTGATGAGCTTGGCGAGGCGAATGCATACCGCCGTCTTGATGAACTTGAACAAGCAACACCCGGAGCGCATTTTCTGGAAAAGCATGGGGCGCAGACGTCGCTAGCTTCCCAGTTGGAACGTGTAATGACAGCTAGAAACCCTACTACTGGTGACATTGAGAGATACGTTAGAGGTTCGAATAGGGGGCAACCAAGACTTCCTAGCGCCGCGACTCATTTTGTTAGCCATAGAGACCAACTAAATGCAATTCACCGCGCACAACTCATATTCAAACTCACTAACATATCGACA
Organism: Pseudomonas sp. BIGb0558; assembly: GCF_024807515.1. Lineage (NCBI taxonomy): Bacteria > Pseudomonadati > Pseudomonadota > Gammaproteobacteria > Pseudomonadales > Pseudomonadaceae > Pseudomonas > Pseudomonas sp. BIGb0558. The sequence goes on along the minus strand of NZ_JANUEW010000027.1, from coordinate 27,088 downwards.
TCCAGCAAACCGATGGACATGAAAAAAATTATTGGTGAGGGATATAAAAAAGACGGCTTCGAGTATGGAAAACAGACAAAAGCAAGAGTAATACTAGACCCGCACGGACAACCCATCACTGCTTACACGGAGTTTTAAATGAAGTTTTCACCAGACCTCCAAATCACCAGAAATCTGCTATTTACCTATTGCATCGAAAACTCGGACGACATAGAAAGAGAAGACTTCATCGTCTCAAAAAACGTCAATGACGACGGAGAACTCTCTGAACTTTTTGACAAACTTACAAAGCCTGTATTTTTTTCATACAAAGTCGATGAAAGGCAGTGGCATATAGACACACTCAAATACTTCTTAAAAACCAATGATAGCTTCGATTCCGTATTCTATCTTTTCGACACTTACTTTGAAGACGAAATAATTGACAGAAAACAGTTTATGAGAACCTTGCTCCAGTGCCTTGTGCGCTACCAAGTTGAGTTTACTGAAAGACCACCTACATAAGGCATTGCAGACAAACCTATGGGGTAGAAAAACAGTGGCAACCTCACTCGTCCAAACCACTGCTTAACCGCCTTTCAATCTTGACAACAATAAAAACGAGGAATGCCCTACTTAAGTCAACCCTATGAAATTAGTCCTCTTGGTAAAAACTGAACAAGACCAAACAATGAGCCCTGCATTAACTATATTGCAACAATTTTTAGGTGGCTATTTTAACCAGGACTGGGTCTACGAGCATGACTCCGCAGATGAAGTAATTGACTCTTTTATAAACGAATCAGCCCCCGAGACATTATGTCAAGTAAGACAGGAAATCATTGAACTCCTAGCCGTTCAAAATACAGAGATAGACCTTCAACAAAACCTGTTCTGCGAACAGTACTGTTACTACCACTACCTCCACGAGTGGACATCAGGGCAACTGTGGCTTGAGCATGTCATAAGAAAGCTCGACGCGGCACTGACTGAAAGAACGGAAAAAGGAGGAAAGATTGAGAGAATAAATGGTCCCCTGTACCGCCCACACACTATCTGCTCCCACCTCGTTTCCAGAAAATTCTTCAGCGGCACTTCAAACCGCTGACTAAATGCGCCGAAAACTATACATAGGCATACCCCACGACTCAACAGAGGCAGGGGAATTATCGGAAAAGACAAAAGATATGTAACATTAATGACAACAAAGAAAATTTATCATTTATGCTAAAAAATCAGGAACCCTAAACCGCTTACACGGACTTTTAAAAATGAAATTAAAACCCAAACTTTCGATCATTAGAAGCTTACTATTCACCTACAACATCGAAAACACTAAGGACCTCGAGCGGGAGGAGATAATAGTCTCCAAGGACATCAATGACGACAAACAACTTGCGGAGTTATTTGACGAGCTAACCAAACCTGAATACATCCTATATGACAATGAAGAACGGCAATGGTATATCGACACACTCGATTACTTCCTGAACACTGGCGAAACTTTCGACTCCGTCTTCTACCTATTTGGCACATACTTCGATGACGAAATTTCCGACCAGCGCCAATTTATGAGGGTTTTACTCGGGTGTTTGATCCGATACCAGGCAGAAGCCACGGAAAGTATTAAATAGTCAGAAGCCATTAACGCGGACAACAGCAAAGGGGGGGGACTTTCATAAAGCACTCCCTTCCTCTCTCGCATCCCCCCTAAAATTTCACCCCACCTGCTGCAACCGCCCAGCCCGAAAATCCTTCGGCGACACTTCAAACTGCTTCTTGAACGACCGGCTAAAGTGCGCCGAATCCGTAAACCCCCACTTATACGCAATCGACGTAATCGACTCGCTGCGCAAAAACGGGTTGGTCAAATCATCCGCACTGCGCTTCAACCGCGCTCGCTGGATGTACCGGCACACGCTGTCATCCTGTTCCTCAAACAACCGGTACAAATGCCGCACCGAGATGTTCAACCGACTCGCCAACCCCACCGGGCTCAGCCCTGGCTGGGTCAACGATTCATCAATCACTTTCTGCACATAGCTGCGCAGATTGCTGCCCTGCAACCCGCCACAATCATCGCGTTCATCATCCTCTTGCTCAAACGCCGAGCCCAGCAGCGAGACAAACGCCGACTGCAACGCCTGTCCCTCACCCACCGCGCCTTCGCCGTTCAGCGCGTCCTTGCAGAGTTGGTCCATCAACACGTGCAACATGCGCCCGCAGGCTTTGCTCGAGGAGATTTTGCCGAAGGTCTTGGGCTGGCTGCCAAGCTGTTTGCACACCTCCGCGCGAGACAACGACAGGGACGCGTGTTCGATCAGCCCGAACGGGGTGATGTCGATGGAGCCCACCGAGTCCATCAATAACAATTCGCCGGGAGCCAGTTGTACGCTCTGGCCGTTTTGGCTGATCTGGCAGTAGCCGCTGCGCTGGCTGACGAGGAAGCAGTTCTGGTCGTCATCGTGGTCGGCGCGGGTTTTGGGGCGTTTGATCAGGCCCGCGTTGGTGCGCAGGTTGGCCAAAGGCAAACCGCCGCGGGAAAAGGTGGTGATGCTGCCGATGAACAGCGAGCGGTTGAAGGCCAGCTCTGTGTCGAAGTGACCGCAAACCGCGCGCAGATCCCGGGTCCAGCGATCCAGCCCGTCTTGCCCTATCTGTTGCATGCTCATGGTTGTTTCCACCTTGGCTTTTTGTTTTTGTCGGGCAATAGTTAACATGTTATCTATATGCGCGCAACAAGTACGTGTCTGCCAAGGTGGTTGCACTATTGATGCCAAATCCTGCGGTCAGTGGGCCTGTAATGCGCGCTGGAAACCGCTCAGAGCGTCCAGCAACCAGGCGCGCTGGATGCTGCTCAAGGCGATATAGCGCCGGAACGCCGGCATGCGGTTGACCACCTCGCTGCCGCCCATATGCTCAAGCCGCACGCACCACTGGTGATCCTGCAGGTCGATGCGCAGGCGCTTGAAATCCAGCGGCATCAGGGCGCGATGCAATGCACTGCCCTCCTGCAATTCAGTTTGCAGAATGCTTAGTAGCGCCTTGTCTCCCGACCGCTGCCGACAGCGGATTCCGGTGCGTCGAACGGCCCCGGTGTGGTGCAGTTCGAAGCTCGCCGTGCCCTGCTGCGAGGCAGGGATGCGCAGCACGAATTCGGTCATCACCAGGTGCATCAACAGCTGGGATTCGGTGCGCTCCACGATCTCCAATTGCAACCCGAGGTCGCCCAGGGCAACCCGGGCCGTGGTCGGGCCGCACACCTCATAACCGGCCAGGCCAAGGTTACGTCGCAAGTGCTCCAGCGTAACCCCGGGCCGATACCCGGCAGGCGCGCGCCGGGCGCTGAACAGCTCAGACAGTTTTTGCAGCATGGCTGACATACCCGTTGTGGGACGGACCCGGCTCATGGGCGAACTCCTTGGCCAACACCTCCTCCACCGAGGCGGGCTTGAATGGATTGACCTTCTGCACCACCAGGGTCCAGAACAGCGCGTACGCCGCCGTGCACCCGAGCATCACGCCAAAGGGGATGTAGATGTCGGCAGGGTTCATGCCCGGCGGGGTGATAAACCACATGCCCAGCAGGATGCCGATGCTCGACAGAATCTGCGGCAGCGGGAAGAACGGCGAACGATAAGCGCGAGGCAGATCCGGCCGGCGAATCCGCAAAATCACCACCGACAGCGTCACCAGCAGGTAAGCAAAACTCCAGGCACACACCGCCGCCAGCACCAGGTGCATGATGTTGTCGGTGTTGCCCCCCAGGTACAGCGCGTGCAGGCACGGGATCAGCATCGCCACCAGGATGCACAGCAGCGGCGTCTTGAAGCGCGGGTGCAGGTAGGTGAAGACCTTGGGCAACGCGCCGTCGACCGCCATGCCATACAGAATCCGGGGCACGCCGGCCATCAGGGTGTTGATGGTCGCAGCGCCGGCAAACAGAAAGCCGATGCCCAGCCACATCGGGCCGATGCTGCCCATCACCTGCTCGGCGAATTTCGGGATGGCCATCGGCGTGTCCAGCAGGTGCACGCCGCCCGCCGCGTCGATCAATACGTTTTCCACCTGGCGCTTCATCGCGGCGCCGTAGATGAACATGCACGTGGCGACGCCCAGCAGCCCCAGCACCATCGCCCTGGGCATGACCTTGGCCGAGTTGCGCAGGTCCGGCGCCAGCGGCGTGACGAATTCGCAGCCAACGAACATGAACATCGCCATGCCCACCAGCGACAGGATGGTGATCAGGTCGGTGCCCACCAGGGACTCACCGAACCAGCCGTCCAGTTGCACCGCCGGGGCCGCGATCAGGCCCAGCACGCCGAACACCATCAAGGTGGTCCACATGCCGAACGTGAGGATGATCTCCGCCCGGCCGAACGCACTGACACCAAACGCATTCAGTACCCCGAACACGATCACGAAACCCACTCCCAGCAACCACGAACCGCCGGCGGATTCCGCCAGGGTGTTGAGGTGCTCGAAGTTCACCAGCGCCATCACCCCGGACAGGATGGTTTCGGCGGTGCCGGCAAACACATGCACGATCAGGTACGCCGACAAGGTGCCGGTGATCGCGAAGAACCGGCCCATGCCGCAGTTGATGTAGTCGTAGACCGAACCGGTGGTGGGCAGGATCGAGGCGGCTTCGGCGAAAGTGGTCGCCTGGGCCAGCATCATTACCACCGCGATCAGCATCGCCACCGCGAAGGCGCTGCCGCCGATGCCAAACCCCATGGTCGCGGTGAGGATCACCGGGCTGGCCATGATCAGGCCGATGGTGCTCGCCAGCGCCGTGGGAAAGCCCACCGTGCCGCGTTTCAGGTGTTCGGTGAGCCGGTCGTTGATCGACATGGTGCGGATCCTCAAGAAGCGGATTTTTAGAAGTATTGGCACTCTGCGCCCCGCCCTGGCTGATCGTCTTGCTCCTGGCTGCCGCCGGTTTTGTTGCTGCCTGCCACCGCCCCGCCGCTGGCGGCCTGGGACAATTGCCTGGCACGCAGGGGAAAGACTTGGCCCGGCGGCGCTCGCCCTAATGCTCCCTCAATTCACCTTGCTGGGGACTATAACAATGCAACACACACAACAAATCCGTCACCTGTACAGGGCCATCAGCCTGGGCATCGCCCTGACACTCATCGAGTCATCGGCCCAGGCCTTCGAGCTGTATGCCGATGACGACACCCACGTCACCGGCAACTTCCTGGCGGTGTACGGCCTGTTCAACAGCCGCAAGAACTACGACGGCACCATCGGCGGTTCCACTTGGCGCGAAGGTTTCATCAAGTATGGCTTGAGCATCGACCAGCGCTTCGGCGCCCTGGGCAGCGTGTATGGCACCGCCAATCTGGTCAGCTCCGGTACCTGGGGCGACGGCGATGCGTCCGGCGTGACCACCGGCAGCGAGCGCACCACCAAGTTCGACGAAGCCTTCGCCGGCTGGCGCTCGGGGGAGCTGTTTCCGGCATTGGGCAAGGAGGGTGTGGACCTGTCGTTCGGCCGCCAGGTCATCATGCTCGGCGACGGTTTCATCATCAACGACGACGGCCCGAACCTCGGCAAGGGCGTGGACGACGGCAAGTTCAACCGTGGCGGCGCCTACTACATCGCCGCGCGCCATGCCTTCGATCAAACTGCCGTGCTACGCCTGGGCGGCAAGGACGGCGTGCATGGCAGCGTGATGTGGATCAAGTCCGACAACCGCGCCCAGGCCAACACCGAAATGGCCGCCGGCACCCTGGACTACACCGCCGCGCCCGGCACCCTGGGGTTGACCTATATCCATGGCATCAGCGTTGACGACCGTTATGCCAATGACCTGCAAAAACAGCGCGCCGGGATGAACATCTACAGCCTGCGGGGCGCCGGTAATGCCGGGATCGAGAACGCGCACTTTTCCTTTGAATACGCCTGGCAGGACAAGGACGCCGGCCCGGAGAAAGCCTGGTACACCGAGGGCGGTTATACCTTCGCCGCACTGCCCTGGTCACCGGACCTGACCTACCGCTACAGCCGCTACTCGAAGAACTGGGACGCGATGTTCTCGGGCTTCAACCGTGGCTACGGCACCTGGGTGCAGGGTGAAGTGGCGGGCAATTACTCGGGGCCGTTCAATACCAACACCGAGGTGCAACACGTGGCGTTGAAGGTCAAGCCGCTGGACAGCGTGACCGTCGGCGCGCTGTTCTTCGACTACAAGACCTTGAGCAAGGGCGGAATGCTGAATCTCGACGGGCGCGAGTTGGACCTGTACGCCGAATGGGCGGTGAATGAACACCTGATCGTCACGCCGCTGCTGGGGTTGTACAAGCCGAACAAGGATGAGAGCAACGGTGGTAATCAGGTGGGTGGCAATGGCACCAATCTCTATAGCCAAGTCACCGTGGCCGTGCCGTTCTAGCGCAAATCCAATGGGCTGATGAAGATCAAATGTAGGAGCTGGCTTGCCTGCGATGGCATCACCGCGGTGTCTCTGATGTACCGAGGTGTCTGCATCGCAGGCAAGCCAGCTCCCACATTCAAGCGGCGTCAGTCCTCTAGAGAGGCGCTCGCCCTACGGTTGCCGCTCTTCGATCCGCGCATACGCCCCCTGGTGATAAAGCAACGGCGCACGACCAAAATCATCAAACGCCACCACCTTGCCGATCATGATCCAGTGATCGCCGCCATCCACCTGCTGGTACTTCTCGCAGTGAAACCGCGCCGAGCAATCGGCGAAGACCGGCGAACCGCCCTCCCCCGGTTCGAATTCGATTTCGGCAAAACGATCATCCCTGGGCCGGGCAAAGTTGTTCGACAGGTGGATCTGGTCGGCCGCCAGCACGTTGACCGCAAAATGGCTGGCCTGCTCGAACACCTCGTGGCTGTTGGAGCGTTTGTCGATGCTCCACAACACCAGCGGCGGGTCCAGGGACACCGAGTTGAAGCTGTTGGCGGTAACGCCGACCTTGCGCCCGCTGGCATCAGCGGCAGTGACCACGGTGACGCCAGTGGCAAAGTTGCCCAGGGCCCGGCGAAAGGCACGTGGGTCGAAACTGTTATCAGACATGCAAGACTCCCGGACTGCATCAACGCGCAGTCCTGATTGTTGTGATGGCCGGGTCGGCGTCAAATCATGCTCGGATCAGGCTCAAGCCCCATCAGCTCGCGGCCAAGAATCTGCGCGCACACGTCGTAGTCGGTGTAGGCGTGGGCGCCGGTCATATGGGAATCGCGGAACAGGCGCTGCATCTCGTTGTGCTCGAACCACGCATTGCCACCGGCGGCCTCGAACAAGCGGTCCACCGCCTGGATGCACATCTTGGTGGCGTACGCCTGGTTGGTGCGCCAGAACGCCAGGGTCTCGCGGCTCGGGTAACGGTGCTGTTCGCTGTGTTCGGCGTGTTCCTGCCAGGTCTTTTCCAGGAACGCCCGGGCAGCGGCCACCTGGTGTGTCGACTCGGCCAGGCGCATCAACGCCGGGGTCGCGGCGCCCACCGCCGCACCGGTGTAGGCACGCACGCGGGTCTTGGTTTTTTCGCGGAACACCTCAAGCATGCGCTCGGCCACGCCCAGGCTGACGGTGGAGAAACCACTGGCGAAATACGGCCGGTACGGCGAGTAGAAAATCTTGCTGTCGGGGTACAAACCAAAGCCGGCGGACTTGCCTTCCATCATGTCCCGGGCTTTCTGGATGCGGTGTTCGGGCACCAGCACGTTGTCGATGATCAGGGTCTTGGTGCCGCTGCCTTTCATGCCGGCAGCGAACCAGTCATCGCGAATCTGATAGTCGCTGCGGGGCAGGACCGCGAAGCAATAGTCCTGGGTGCCCTCGGCGTTTTTGCGACGGAAGCCGACAATCGCCCACTCGGCGTGATCGCAACCGCTGCTCCAGCCCATTTCACCGCTGAACAGCACACCGCCTTCAACCTCTTCGGTACGGCCAAACGGCGCGATGCTGCTGCTGGCGGTGGCATTCGGGTTATCGCCCCAGACTTCCTGCTGCAGCTTGGCGGGAAACAGCGCCAGTTGATGGCTGTGGGTGCACAACAGGCTCATGGCCCAGGCGGTGCTGGCACAGGCGCCGGCCAGCAAGGCAATGCAGTCGGCAAATTGCGGCAGGGAGATTTCCATGCCGCCAAAGGGTTTGGGTTGAAAAGCACGGTGCATGCCGATGCTCTTGAGCAGCGCAATGTTCTCGTCGGGGACTTTGCGGTCCTGCTCGGCCTGGAAGGCGTTGGCAGCGATGGTCGGCAGAATCGCCTTGAGGTCTTCGAGGAGCGGGTTTGGCTTTTTCATGGACGGCCCTGCTTATTATTGGATGTCCGGCTGGCGTTCAAACTCAACGAACGGCGCTGGATGTGGGGCCAGTATGGAGCGGGCAACACCCGCGGAAAATGCACCTTCCACAGCCAAGATTGCACTTTCCACAGGCCTGGCAGCCACAGACATATCGCCCGGCAGGCACAGACAAGCCCGGCTCGCCCAGGCTGGTTAACCTCGGGCTTTTGCGAGCAGGAACATCCCATGAGCGATATTGCGCTGCTGCCTGAAGTCCACGCCTTCCTCCGTCGAAACCATGCCTTGTTTATCGACGGCGGCTACGTGCCAAGCCACTCCAGCCAGACCCTGGACGTGATCAACCCGGCCACCGGCGAAGTGATCGCCCAGGTGGCTGACGCCGACCTTGCCGATATCGACGCGGCGGTGGAGTCCGCCCGGCGCGGCTTCCGCCAATGGTCCCAAGCCGCACCGGCGACACGCGGCAACGTGCTGCTGAAACTCGCCGACCTGCTGGAGCAACACCGCGAAGAACTGGCCCAGATCGAAACCTGCCAGTCGGGCAAGATCATCCAGATTTCCCGGGCCTTTGAAGTGGACCAGGCCGCGCACTTCCTGCGCTACTACGCCGGCTGGGCCACCAAGATCAACGGCCAGACCATCACCCCGTCGCTGCCCTCCTTTGCCGGCGAACGCTACACCGCGTTCACCCTGCGCGAACCGGTGGGCGTGGTGGTGGGCATCGTGCCGTGGAATTTCTCGACCATGATCGCCATCTGGAAACTCGCCTCGGCGCTGGTGACCGGTTGCAGCATCATCATCAAGCCCAGCGAGTTCACCCCGCTGACCATCCTGCGCATCGCCGAACTGGCCATCGACGCCGGCCTGCCGGCGGGCGTGCTGAACGTGTTGACCGGCGGCGGCCACGTGGGCAAAGGCCTGGTGGAGCACGCGGGCACCGACAAGGTCTCGTTTACCGGCTCGGTGCCCACCGGCATCGCCGTGGGCCGCAGCGCCATGGGCTCCGGGTTGACCCGGGCGACCCTGGAACTGGGGGGCAAGAATTCCGCCGGGTTCCTGCGGGATATGGACCTGGACAAGGCGGTCAACGGCATCATCGAAGCCGGCTTCCTGCACTCCGGCCAAATCTGCGCGGCGGCCGAACGCTTCTTCGCCCATCGCTCACAGATCGAGCCGATCATGGACAAGCTGGCGCAACGCCTGAGCCAGCTGAACATCGGCTCGCCCCTGGATGAGCGCACTGAATTCGGCCCGGTGACCAACCGCCAGCACCAACAGAAACTCGAATGGTTTTTTGCCAAGGCCCGCGCCGAGCACAACACGATTGTCCACGGCGGCAAGCTGATCGACCGCCCGGGCTGCTATGTGGAGCCCACCGTGATTCTCGCCAACACTATCAACGACACCCTGCTCAACGAAGAAACCTTCGGCCCGATCGCCACGTTCTTCCCCTACGACACCGAGGAAGAACTGCTGGAACTGATGAACAACACACCTTACGGCCTGAGCGCCAGCCTCTGGACCAACGACTTGAGCAAGGCCCTGCGCATGGTACCGGCGATCAACGCGGGCACGGTGTGGGTGAACATGCACACGATGCTCGACCCGGCGGTGCCGTTTGGCGGCAACAAGTCTTCGGGAGTGGGCCGTGAGTTTGGCGGGGCCTTTATCGAGGACTACACCGAGCTCAAGTCGGTGATGATTCGCTACTGACCGGCATTCGTCTGGGGCCTGAACACCATCCCCTGTAGGAGCTGGCTTGCCTGCGATGCAGACAACTCGGTTTTTCAGATAACCCGAGGTGATGCCATCGCAGGCAAGCCAGCGCCCACAGAAAATCGGATGCGCCTACCACACCGCAATATGCGAATCCGCCCGCGGCTCGGTACCGCCCCACAGCACACCGCTGGCCGGGTCCCGCAGGATGATCTGCCCGCGTCCAAAGTCCGTCAGGTCGCTGGCGATCTGCACCTGATGCCCGCGCCGGGCCAGGGCGTTGGCCAGGTCCCGGGACGCGCCCTGCTCGATGCCGACCTTCATGTCTCCCAGCCATTGCCAGCGCGGTGCGTCGAGGGCCGCCTGGGGGTTGAGGCCGAAGTCCACCAGGTTCATCACCATTTGCACATGGCCCTGGGGCTGCATGTAGCCGCCCATCACGCCAAACGGCCCGAGGGCCTGGCCATTCTGGGTAAGGAACCCAGGGATGATGGTATGGAAGGTCTTTTTACCCGGCGCCAGGCAGTTGGCGTGGGTCGGATCAAGGCTGAACTCCTGCCCACGGTTCTGCAGCGCGATGCCGCTGTCGGGCAGTACCACACCGGAGCCGAAGCCGTGGTAGTTGCTCTGGATAAACGAGACCATGTTGCCTTCCGCATCGGCGGTGGCCAGGTACACGGTGCCGCTGGCGTGGGGGTCGCCGGGCTTGGGCGGTTGGGCCTGTTCGCCGATCTGGCTGCGACGCCGGGTGCTGTAGTCATCGCTGAGCAGGTCGGCCACCGCCACGCGCATGTGCGCCGGGTCGGTGATGTAGTGCAGGCCGTCGCTGTAGGCGAGTTTCATCGCCTCCAGTTGGCGGTGCCAGGTTTGCTGGCTGTCACGGTGATCGAAGCTGAAGCCTTCGAGAATCTTCAGGGCCATCAGCGCCACCAGGCCCTGCCCGCTCGGCGGGATTTCCCAGACGTCCACGCCGCGATAATTGATATGGATCGGCTCCACCCACTGTGCGCGGTAGCCGCTGAGGTCGCTGGCCCGCAGGTAGCCGCCGGTGGCCCGGGAATGTGCATCCAGGCGCTCGGCCAGGGCGCCGCGGTACAGGCTTTCGCAGCGGGTGGCGGCCAGTTCTTCAAGGGTTCTGGCCTGGGCCGGGTTGCGGAAAAGCTCGCCGGCCTGTGGCGCTCGGCCGTCGATCAGGAAGGTGTCGAACCACGCCTCCAGCACCGGGTCGCGGTGGGGCGTGAATTCCTCCAGAGCGACCTGCCATTGATGGGCAACCACCGGCGACAACGGAAAGCCGTCCCGCGCCAGGCTGATGGCCGGTTGCAGCAACTCGGCAAACGGCAGTTTGCCAAATCGCTGCGACAACTCGGCCCACGCCGACGGGCAGCCCGGCACCGTCACCGGGGTCCAGCCATACAGCGGCATCTGGGCATGGCCGGCGGCCTTGACCGCCTCGATCGACACCGCCGCCGGCGCGTGCCCGTTTCCGTTCAGGCCATGCAACTGGCCCTTGCACCACACCAGCGCAAACGCATCGCCCCCCAGGCCGCAGCCGGTGGGCTCCACCACCGTCAGCGCCGCCGCCGTGGCGATGGCGGCGTCGATGGCATTGCCGCCCTTTTGCATGATCTCGATGCCGGCCTGGGCAGCCAAGGGCTGCGAGGCGGCGACCATGCCGCGCCGGGCAAATACGCTCTGGCGCTGGGAGGGATAAGGGTATTCATGGGCAGACATTTTCAACATGGCAAAGGCTCTTCAAAACAAGGATTCATTGGCCGGATTTGACCCGGTTCCATTCCCGGGTCATCAGGCGCTGGATGGCTTCCGGCAGGTCGGCGGAAACGAAGGTGTGGCTGATCACGTCGTCACCGGGATAGATGCCCGGGTTGCCGCTGACTTTCGGGTCCATCAGCGCAGTGGCGTCTTTGTTGGGGTTGGCGTAGCCCACGTAGTCGCTGATGGGCGCGATCACGTCGGGGCGCAGCAGGTAGTTGATCAGGGCATGGGCGTTGGCCACGTTGCCGGCGTCCTTGGGGATCGCCAGCATGTCGAACCACAGGTTCACGCCTTCCTTGGGAATCAGGTAGCGGATGTCGATATTCTTGCCCGCTTCCTTGGCCCGGCTCCGGGCCTGCATCACGTCGCCGGAATAACCGATGGCCACGCAGATATCACCGTTGGCCAGGTCGGCGGTGTACTTCGACGAGTTGAAGTAGGTCACCGACGGTCGCAGCTCCATCAGGCGTTTCGAGGCTTGCTTGTAGTCGTCGGGCTTGACGCTGTTGGGGTCCAGGCCGAGGTAGAGCATCACCTGGGGAATGATCTTCACCGGCGCATCGAGAAACGCCACACCGCAGCTTTTGAGCTTGGCCAGGTTGCCGGGTTCGAACACCATCGACCAGGAGTCCAGCAGCGCATCCTTGCCCAGCACCGCACGGACTTTTTCCTCGTTGTAGCCGATGCCCACGGTGCCCCACATATACGGCACGGCGTAGCGGTTGCCGGGGTCGGCGGCTTCCAGGCGTTGCATCAGCCGCGGGTCGAGGTGCTTCCAGTTATCCAGCAAGGAGCGTTGCAGCGGCTGGTAGGCCCCGGCGCGAATCTGCTTGGACAGGAACTGGCTGGACGGCACCACCACGTCATACCCCGAGTGCCCGGAGAGCAGCTTGGCTTCGAGCATCTCGTTGGTGTCGAAGATGTCGTACTGGACCTTGATGGCGCTGTCTTTCTCGAAGTTTTTCAAGGTATCGGGCCCGATGTAGTCGGACCAGTTATAGACCTTCACCACCGGGTCGGCAGCCTGGGTCATAGGGACAATCGCAGCGCAGCACAGGGCCGCGAACAAGCTCGATAAGCGCATGGTGAATTTCCTTGGAAGGGTCATAGCACACGGCTGAGAAAGGCCCGGGTACGGGGATGGCTGGGACGGCTGAAAATCTGTTCCGGCGGTCCTTGTTCGATGAGTTCGCCCTGGTCGAGCACCACCACGCGGTCGGCCACTTCACGGGCAAAGCCCATTTCGTGGGTCACGACCACCATGGTCATGCCCTCCTCGGCCAGCTCTTTCATCACTTGCAGCACTTCGCCCACGGTTTCCGGGTCGAGGGCGCTGGTGGGCTCGTCGAACAACATGGCCTGGGGCTTCATGGCCAGCGCCCGGGCGATCGCCACCCGTTGCTGCTGCCCACCCGAGAGCATCGACGGATAGTGGTCGGCCTTGTCTGCCAGGCCTACACGCTCCAGCAGGCCGCGGGCTTGCTCCAGCGCGGCGGCACGCGGCACCCCGAGCACCTGGATCGGTGCCTCGATGATGTTCTCAAGGGCAGTCATATGGGGGAACAGGTTGAAGCGCTGGAGCACCATGCCGATGTCCCGGCGCTGGCGGGCGATGTTGCGTTCCGAGTCCCGCACCAGGCTGCCGTCGGCGCGTTCGCGATAGCCCATGGCCCGGCCGTTGACGCGGATGCGCCCGCCCTGGATGTCTTCCAGCAGATTGATGCAGCGGATAAAGGTGGTCTTGCCGGAGCCCGAGGCGCCGATCAGCACCACCACTTCGCCCCGGCGCACTTGCAGGGAAATGCCCTTGAGGATCTGCAACCGGCCGAAGGACTTGTGCACATCCAGCGCCTCGATGATCAACTCTTCACTTTTGTGCGCCATGGTTAGCGTCCCCTCAGCAATTTCAGGGTGCTGCGACCGAACATCCGGCTGGACGCCGGCGGCGGTGATGAGGGCCGATCCGACTGGCCGAAACGCGCCTCCAGCCAACGCTGGAAAAAGCCCCAGAGCGTGGTCAGCAACAGGAAGTAGATGGCGACCACCAGGTACAACTCGAACACCCGGAAGGTGGCCGAGGTGACCATCTGGGTACTGAGCAACAACTCCTGCACGCCGATCACACTCACCAGAGTGGTGTTCTTGAGCATCACGTTGAACTCGTTGCCCAGCGGCGGGACGATCACCCGGAACGCCTGGGGCAGCACGATGCGGCGCATCAGCTTGGCGAAGCCCATGCCCAGGGAACGTCCGGCTTCGTACTGGCCCTTGTCCACCGCGCCGATGCCCGCCCGGATGATCTCGGCCATATAGGCGCCTTCGTTCAGGCCCAGAGCGATGATCGCCGCCTGGATATTCCCGGGAATGACCAGGCCGAACAGGTCGATATCCTCGAAACGGAAAATCCCGCCCGCCGCCAGCGCCGTGTACAAAAACACGATCTGCACCAGCAACGGCGTGCCGCGCATCAGCCACACATAAAAGCGTACCGGCAGGTGCAGCAGCGGGTTCTTCGACAGCCGCAACAACGCCGCCGCCAGCCCCAACGCACAGCCCAGCAGCATCGCCGACACCGCGATCAGGCAGGTCAGCCAGAGCCCGGTGAGGTACACCCCGCTGGGCTGCAGCAGGTACTGCCAGAACACATCCCAATTGAAGTTCATCGCGGGTTTGCCTCAGTCGAGTGTGTCGCTGCTGACATGCCACTTGTTCAGCAACTGGACGTAACTGCCGTCGCTGCGCATGTCGCTCACCACTTGCTGCACCGCGGCGCTGAGCTGCGGGTCATCCTTGCGGATGCCCAAGCCTGTGAGGATCCGGCTGAACGCCGGCACGCCTTCCTGGAACAGCTCCGGGGCCATCGCGGCGTAGTAACCGGCGGTCTCCACGGTGGTGCCATAGGCGTCCACCTGGTTGATGCGCAGGGCCTGGAAGGCATCGGTGTCGGTGTTGTACACCACCAGTTTCATCGGTGGCTTGCCGGCCTTGGCCAGGCTGTCGTTCTGGGCGTCGAGCAGGGTCTTGATGGTGGAGCCGTTAAGCACCGCCACCTTGTGCCCGGACAGGTCATCCAGCGCCTGGATGCCCTTGGGGTTGCCCTTGGGCACCACCACCGACTGGCTGGAATACATGTAGTTGACGATGTCGATCACTTGCCGCCGCTCGGGCTTGTCGAACAGCTGGTCGACGATCATGTCGCACTGCTGGGCCAGCAGCGCCGGTACCAGCCCGGAGAACGGAATCACCCGCCACTGCACCTGCTTGTTCCCCAGGCGCTTGGCGATTCCCAGGCCCAGGTCGACGGTCAGTCCCCGGGGTTTCTGGGCTTCGTCGAAGGACACCAGGGGCGGTGAATCCATCCCTGAGCAATACACCAGTTTGTCGACCTTTTGCAGGCGCTCCGGCACCTGGGGCGCAGCAGTGGCCCATTGTGTGCAAAGGCCCAGGGAGACAGCGACCAGCAAGGCGCGGCGTTTATGCATGACCAGACACTCCACTTCGTTGAACAACGGGGGCAGGACTCAAAGTCAAAACACGGGCGGGTTGAAACCCGCTTCTATTTTTCCGTTTGCAGGAACTGAATCAGCGCCGGCACGGTGCCTTCGATGTGTTCGCGCACCACGGCTTCGGCGCGGTCGGCGTCACCGGCACGGATCGCATCGAGGATCACCGCGTGTTCCTGGCGAGCACTCAGGGGTTTCTCGCCGTGTTGCAGCCACAGACGCATTGGCGCCTCTACCAGGGAGTACAGCGCCGAGATCTGCTTCATCAGGCGCGGGCGGCCGCTGAGGCTGCACAGGTATTCGTGAAAGGCACGGTGCCGGCTGACCCACTCGGCGCTTTCATCGCGGTAGTCGTCCATCTCGTCCAGCAGTCGCTCCAGCGCGGCCAACTGGCGCTCGCCGATGCGCCCGACCGCCACGCGCACCGCGAGGCCCTCGAGCGCGCTGCGCATCTCGAAGACTTCGTGTAATTCGTCGATATCCAGGCCACTGACGATGGCGCCCCGGTTGGGCCGCAAGGTGACCAAGCCCTGGGCATCCAGGCGGCGAAAGGCTTCGCGCACCGGCATGCGGCTCATGCCGATCTCGCTGGCAATGTCTTCGGCGATCAACCGGTCGCCCTTGCGGTAGCGACCACTGCAAATCGCGTCCAACAAAAAGGCGTAGGCCTCCTCCTCGGCGGTCAGCGGCTGGCGGTCAACATAAGCGGGAGCGAATTGCATGGGCGGCACCTTTTGAATTTTTGTATCCAATTATCCACGGATGCAAAAAAGCAGTTTGCGTGCCAGATTGGCGGTTAAAGGTTTAAGTGATTGATTCAGATGGAGTTGGAGGGCGCCATTTCACGATGCGCAAACGGTGCATCGCAGGAAGCTGCTACCAAATGGCCCAGGGAGCGCGCCATAAATGTGCAGGTCAGTAGCAGGAGCAGCCGGGAGGCTTCTCAAAATACCTGTACAAAATTAATTTTGTGTACAAGTATCAGGTATAGCGTCCGCTGTATCACGCCCGTACAGGGAGAACGCAATGATCCGTCTATTGGAGTGAACCGTGAACCTGCATGCCCTGACCAAACTGGCCACTGACGGCAAGGTACGTGAGATGGAACTGCTCTCCCTGGAAGGCGGTTTCTATCTGGCGCGCGTCCGGCTGGACCACGGCCAGTTCACGCTGCTGGACGCCGCCGCAAAGCCCATGCACTTTCGCTCCGTCAATCACCTGCGTGACGTGTTGCAATCAGTCCCGGCATTCCCCTGCACCCTGGTGCATCAGTGCGTCCATGATGAAATGTGCGGCCGGCGTGAAGGGCCAATCGAGCCACTGCGCACACCGTTTTCCCTGGAAGTGCCCTGGTGATCCCTCCAGTTCGAAATCTGTGCCTGGTGCTGGGCGACCAGTTGTCGTTTGACCTGGCCTCGTTGAAGGGGCTGGACAATCAGCGCGACGCGGTCTTGATGGTCGAGGTGATGGAGGAAGCCAGCCATGTGCCCCACCATCCGCAGAAAATCGTCCTGATCTTCAGCGCCATGCGCCACTTTGCCCAGGCGTTGCAGCAGCGCGGCATTCGGGTGCAGTACGTCACCCTGGATGACCCGCAAAACACCGGCTCGGTACCGGGCGAGTTAAGGCGCTGGCAATCGCTGATGCAAGCACGTGAAGTGCACCTGACCGAATGCGGCGACTGGCGCCTGGAGCAATCCCTGAAAGACTGCGGCTTAGCGCTCCAGTGGCACGCCGACAGCCGGTTCCTGTGCAGCCGCGACGAGTTCGCTGCCTGGGCAAGCGGCAAAAAACAGCTGCGCATGGAGTTCTTCTACCGGGAGATGCGCCGCAAGAGCCGGCTGTTGCTCAACGGTGACGGGACGCCGGTCGGCGGCGCCTGGAACTTTGATGCAGACAACCGCAAGGCCCTGCCCAAGGGAACCAAGGCGCCCTACCCGGCGCGCTTCAGCTCGGACTCGATCACCCAGGACGTGTTGGCGCTGGTGGCTGAACACTTCAGCAGCCACTACGGCGCTCTCGACACTTTCGATTACCCGGTAACCCACGCCGATGCCCAGGCACTCTGGGATTACTTCCTGGATTACGGCCTGGCGGGCTTCGGCGACTACCAGGACGCCATGGCCAGCGACGAGCCGTTTCTGTTTCACGCCCGTATCAGCGCGGCGCTGAACATCGGCCTGCTGGACCTGCGCCAGCTGTGCAGCGATGTGGAAGCGGCCTATTGGTCGGGCAGCATCGGACTGAATGCCGCCGAAGGTTTTATCCGCCAACTGATTGGCTGGCGTGAATACGTGCGCGGCGTCTACTGGCTGAAGATGCCGGACTACGCCGCCGGCAATGCCTTCGGCAACAGCCGCCCGCTGCCGGAGTTCTACTGGACGGGCGAGACGCAAATGAACTGCATGCGCCAGGCGATCGGCCAAAGCCTGAAACACGCCTACGCCCATCACATCCAGCGGCTGATGGTCACCGGCAATTTCGCCCTGCTGGCCGGCATCGTGCCCAGCCAGATATGCGAGTGGTACCTGGCGATCTACATGGACGCTTTCGACTGGGTCGAACTGCCCAACACATTGGGCATGGTGATGCATGCCGATGGCGGCTACCTCGGGTCCAAACCGTATTGCGCGAGCGGCCAATATATAAAGCGCATGTCGGACTACTGCCGCGACTGTGCCTACAAAGTCACTGAAAGCACCGCTGAGAATGCCTGCCCGTTCAATTCGCTTTACTGGCACTTCCTGATGCGCCACGGCGACCGGCTGCGGGGCAATCAACGCATGGCCATGCTGTATAAAAATCTCGATCGCATGCCTGAATCCAAACAGGACGCGCTCTGGAACCGGGGCCAGAGGTTGCTGGCCAAGCTGGATGCGGGTGAATCACTCTGACAGGGTGACCCGCTGTTTCCCGGCCCGCTCACCGAGCAGCATCAACCCACCGCCTGTGAGCAGTAGGCCCGCCGCGATAACAATGTAGTCACCGTACACATCCGCGCCTTGCACGAGGTTGAGCGTCTGGGAACACGCCAGGGTGCCGGTCAACGAAGCAATGGCCAGCACCGGCGTCACCGTCGCCGACACCCGGCCCATATACCCCGCCGGCACGGCCTCTTGCAGCATCGGCCCCTGCACCATGGCAAACACCGAAAAGCACAGCCCGCAGCAGAACATCAGCGCCCAGGCCAGGTAAAACGGCGGATGCAACGCGTAGCCCAGGTAGCTCAACCCCAGGCACAGCAGCGCCACGGTAAACGCCCGGCGAATGCTCAAGGCCCTCAACAACGGCCGCACCAGCAAGGCCGCCACCAGCCCGCCGACGGGGAACGCGGCGAGCACCAGGCCATATTCACGCGGGCTCAGGCCCAACGTTTTGAAGGCATACAACGACAGGACGACGTTGTTGATGCCGAGGGAAACCCCGTACAACGCCACACCGGTCAGCAGGGTCCGAATCGACGGGTGCCCCCAGCAAAACCGCAGGCCGTCCAACAGTCCACGCCAGAATGAGGCGCGCTCGACCGGTAATGCGGCGCGCAAGCCCCGGGTGGCCACGATACACAGCGCCGAACAGCTGAACGCCAGCACATTGATCAGCAACGCCCAGATCGGCCCCACCCACACAAACAGGGCCGGGCCCACGGAGGCTGAAAGCACCGAAATGCCGGTCAGGGAAAACATCGTCTTGGCCGACGCTTCCACCCGACGCTCAACGGGAATGATCACTTGCATGATCGCCTGGCGGGATGGGTTGAAGAACTGCGCGGCGCTGCTGTTCAGCACCAGCAACAGCAGTACACCGGCGAATACCTGCATCGGGTCCGGTCCGGACAGCGAATAGATCAGGATAAAGATCAGGAAGTTGATCACCCGGATCGCATCAGCCGTGATCATCACGTAGAGCGCAGGCAGGCGATCGACCCAGGCGCCCGCCAAGGGTGCCACCAGCACCCGCGGAAGCGCCGATGCCGCCACCGCCAGGCCAACGGCGCTCGGCACAAAGGCGCTGTCACGGAACAGGTCGGTCACCAGCCAGACGATGACCGTGCTCTCCAACACAAACTCGCCGAAGGACGAGAGCGCCTGGCCCAGCCATAACAATGAAAAATTGCGGCTGATGAAAAACCCGGCAAACCGGTGTGTCCCCTGCTTCGTCCTGAACACCATCGCTTCCCTGTGCGAAACCCTGTGAAATTTTCCGGCCGCTGCGAATTGTTGTGAAGCCGGCGATAAATGGCCAATTGCCCATGCTAACGTCGGCGCCGATGTCATCCATTCCATTGAGGGAGCAGCGCCGATGTCTACTACCGTAACACCCGCCGGTGGCGGACCGACTACTCAAAAAGCCTCGACGTCGGTATTCGACGACAAGTTGAATATTTCCAAGTCGAGCAAGGTGATCGCTGATTACATGCGCCAGTCGGGCAAGTCGGCGATTACCAAGCAAGAGCTTTCGCAACTGGCCAGCAATGCCTCGGGCAAGGTGCCCGCCGATGTGAGCGCTGCGGCCCAGTATATGGAGCGCCACCCCGACGTGTTCACCGCCATCGAAACCCATGACGTGGCGGGTGCCGATAACCTCTCCGGCGTATGGAACTTCGACTGGGCGGCCAACGGTGGCCTGAACGGCACGGCCACCGATGCGATCGCCAAGATGCAGGACACCTTCGATTTTGCGATTGCCAAGTCGGCGCAGATCACCGAGATCAGCACCGGTAAAAAGGCCGAGCTGGACTCAACCAAGCAACGGCCGCAGAACTAGGTTTCTGGACGCAACAAAAATCAAATGTGGGAGCTGTCGAGCTTTAGCGAGGCTGCGATAGCGGTGGGCCAGGCAACAGCCATGTTGACTGTGCTGACGCCATCGCAGCCTCGCTAAAGCTCGACAGCTCCCACAGGATTTCCTTTGTTCGTTAGAGCGCCGGCCTGCGGTCAGAAGTGAAACGCGACCCCCGTGGTCACGTTGAACGCATCCCCCACATAGAAGTTGGCCGAATCCTGGCCCTTGGCGTCATACGCGGTGTTGGTGGCCGTGGCATAGCGCTTGTTGGTCAGGTTGCGCGCATCGACGAACACTTCCCACTTCTTGCTCGGTGCCTCATAGCCCACCTTCGCGCCCCACAACGTGTAAGACGGCGCACTCAGCGAGTTGGCAAAATCGACGTAATAGCTGGACGCCGCCCGGGCGTTGAGCTGCGCATAGAAACCGCTGCCCTGGCGATATTCCAATTCAGCCTGGTAGACCTGCCGTGGCAGGCCCGGCAGTTGGTTGTCACCGAACACCGAGTCATTGCGGTAGTGGAAGTCGTTGAAGGTGTAGGCCTGGCGCAGCGTCACGGTGTCGCCATTGCCGCCGTCCCACAGCTGCGCATTCAAGCCGGCTTCGATGCCCTGGTGAATGGTCGCGCTGCCGTTGGAGGTGGCCACCAGTTGGTCCTGGGTAGCGGTTGCCTGGCGCACCACCACCGACAGCAATTCTTTCTGCACCCACGAACGGTAGACCGTCAGGCTCCCGTCGAAAATACCGTGGCTACCGCGAATCCCGAACTCCACGGTGTTGGCTTTTTGTGGCCGCACATCGCGGATATACGGCGTGCCGGTGCTGCCCAACTGCCAGGTCACCGGTGGGTCCACCGAGCGGCTGACGTTGCCGAACACTTCGAATTCCGGGGTCAGCTGATAACGCAGGCCGATGCGCGGCGCGACGTCGGTCTCGTCGTATTCCACGCCACTGGGGAACGCGCTGGTATTGGTGCTGGTGCTGTATTCGATCTGTGCCTTGCGCTTGATATCAATCAGCGACAGCCCGGTGGACAGCCACGTACGGTCATTAAGTTGCAGTTCGTTGCCGAGGGAAAACACCGTGTCCCGGGAGCCGGTGTAGTTGGTTTTCTGCTGGGTGATGCCGGTGGCCTTGCTGTGGGATTTCACATCGGCCAGGTACGCCAGGGTGTTGCTGAAGGTCACGCTGCTGTCGCTGCGCAGGCCGAAGAAGGTGTCGGCGGTGCGCAGGTAGCGCAGGGTCAGGTTGACGTCCTGGGAGCGCCATTCCTGGGGCGTTGGCGAATAACGCCAGCCGTTGTCCAGCGGGTAGTCGTTGTAGCCCAGGCCGACTTCGAGCTTGGCGTTGTCGTCAAAGGTGTAGGTGGTGGTGCTGCCCAGCAGGGTCGAGCCGTCCTTCTTGCGCCCGATGGGCACGAGGTTGCTCGTGGGGTCGTGCTTGAGCTGGTATTTGGTCAGGGTGTTGCCCTGGCTGAGGGTTTCTTCCTTGTAGCGAATGTAGAAGCGCGTCTCCAGTTGCGGGCTGAACACGTGGCCGAAGTTGGCGACGATCCCCTGCCCTTTGTTCGGCGTGTTGTCCTGATAACCGTCACGCTCGTTGTGCTGGATGCTGACGTAGTAGTCGTTGTCGCCGTCCACGCCACCGGTGCTCAGTTGCTGCTTGCGATAGCCGAAACTGCCGGCTTCGAAGCGTGCGTAGTTGCCCGGATCGGTGCGGCCGGTCTTGCTCACGAAGTTGATCGCACCACCCAGTGACAACGCCGAATAACGGAAGGCGTTGGCGCCATAGAGCACCTCGGTGTGGTCCACGGAGGCCATGTCCAGCATGTCTTCCTGGGTGCCGCCCGGGCCGGTCAACGGCAGGCCGTCATAGAGGAATTTGATCCCCAGCACATAGCCTTGGTAGAAGGTATTGAGGCCCGAACCACGGATCGAAATCTTGTTGGCGCCCGAGCCGCTGGTGGCCTGGGCGAAGACTCCCGGCTGCAACGCCAGCACGTCTTCGGCATTCGCCGCCCGGCCCTGTTCGATCTTGCGGTTGTCGATCACCGCGGTTTTACCGGGCACCTTGGCCAGTTGCTTCTCGGCTTTTTGCGCTTCAGTGGCTTCGGCGCCGGTGACCACCACCGTGGCCAGGGTGGGGTCTGTCTGGGCGGCAACAGCCGCACCGTGTATCAGCATCAACAGCACGCCAAGGCTGGACGCGGTGGCCAGTGACTCAAAACGACGAGCGCGTGGTTCAAACAGTTGCCGCATGGACTCAATACTCCTGGGGTCTCTAATTAGTTGGAGCATCTATTCGTATAGTCGCGCTCTGTTTTCAACTTTGCAGGGTTCGTGCCACGTCAAAACATCAATAAATGCTGGCCCAGCGCTTAATTTAACCGCCATTGGCGCAACACTTTGCTGGTGAAATGTTCGATTCACAACAACGCTTAAAAAACACATTCAATTATATGTTTAATCGATAAAAGCATAACCAAAGCCCCGTCCTACAAGCCTCGGGCACAACTGTGCAAATCCCAACAGCGGACCAACAAAAGTTGCATATCCGACACTCTTCGTTCTTGCACACCCATAAGAAAGCGCAAGTTATCGGCCCACTATTACTTGGTATGAGTCTTGCTCCATCCAACATTCAGGGAAATTAATTAAATGGGGTATTCACGTGACGGCCAACTTACTCTGCACCCGCAGGACGCCGCTGGAGATTGCCCGTGACCTGGCGAGCGAATTCGCCCGCACCGCCGTCGACCGCGACGCCAGCGGCGGCACGCCCAAAGCCGAGCGCGACAAGCTGCGCGGCAGCGGCCTGTTGTCCCTGAGCATTCCCGGGCAATTCGGCGGGCTGGACGCCAACTGGTCGGAAACCTTCGAAGTGGTGCGCGAATTCGCCCGGGTCGACAGCTCCATCGCCCACGTATTCGGCTTTCATCACCTGATGCTCGCCACCGTCCGGTTGTTCGCCACGCCCGCACAGTGGCAAACCTGGTTCAGCCTGACGGCCAGCAACAACTGGTTCTGGGGCAACACCCTGAACCCGCTGGACACCCGCACGGTGGTCAAGCGCCACACCGGCTGGCGGGAATTCTCGGGGCAGAAGAACTTCTGCTCCGGGGCCAACGACTCGGAAATGCTGATCGCCTCGGCCATCGACGAAAGCGCCGGCGGCAAGTTGCTGATCGCGGCCATTCCCAGTGCCCGCAGCGGGATCATCCTGCACAACGACTGGAACAACATGGGCCAGCGCCAGACCGACAGCGGCAGCGTGACCTTCAAGCGCGTACGTGTGGAAGAGTCCGACCTGCTGCTGGACCCGGGCCCGCTGAGCACACCATTTGCCTGCCTGCGCCCGCTGATTGCGCAACTGCACTTCGCGAATATCTTCCTCGGCATCGCCGAAGGCGCGTTCGAAGAGGCGCGCCAATACACCCTGGAAGAAGCCCGCCCGTGGTTCCGCTCCAGTGCCAGCCACAGCACCCAGGACCCTTACATCCTCAGCCATTACGGC
This sequence comes from Pseudomonas sp. BIGb0558, assembly GCF_024807515.1. Taxonomy (NCBI): domain Bacteria; kingdom Pseudomonadati; phylum Pseudomonadota; class Gammaproteobacteria; order Pseudomonadales; family Pseudomonadaceae; genus Pseudomonas; species Pseudomonas sp. BIGb0558. The sequence goes on along the minus strand of NZ_JANUEW010000027.1, from coordinate 3,539 downwards.
GACTTCTGGGTGGCGCTGCAAAGCACCCGCCTGTTGGTGGAGCGCGCCGGCCAGGTGCTGGACGCGGCATGGGCCAAGGGGCCGGCACTGACCAGCGAGGAACGCGGGGAAGCGGCCATTGCCATCGCCACCGCCAAAGTCGCTGCCAGCCGCAACGGCCTGGAGTTGTGTAGCAAGGTCTTCGAGGTTACCGGTGCACGGGCGACCAACGCCTCGGTGGCCCTCGACAGGCACTGGCGCAACCTGCGCACCCAGAGCCTGCATGACCCGCTGGACTACAAGCTTCATGAACTGGGCGAATGGGCACTGAACGGTACCCCGCCCATCCCGACTTTTTATTCATAGGGATTACCATGCAACTGCTGACCTTACCGCCCTCGCCCGCCCTTGCAACCTCCATCCGTGCCACCGCACAGGTGTTTGAAGACCCCAGGTCCAAGGCCCTGCTCAAGCATGTGCAACAAGTCGCGCCGAGCGAAGCCAGCGTGCTGATCATCGGCGAAACCGGCACCGGCAAAGAGCTGGTGGCGCGGCATATCCACAACCTCAGCGGCCGCAAGGAACAGCCGTTCGTAGCGGTGAATTGCGGCGCGTTCTCCGAATCCCTGGTGGAGGCCGAACTGTTCGGCCACGAGAAAGGCGCGTTCACCGGCGCCCTCGGCGCCAAGGCCGGCTGGTTTGAAGAGGCCAACGGCGGCACGCTGTTCCTCGATGAAATCGGCGACCTGCCGATGTCGATCCAGGTCAAGCTGCTGCGGGTATTGCAGGAACGTGAAGTGGTGCGCCTGGGGTCGCGCAAGAGCATTCCGATCAATGTGCGGGTGTTGGCCGCCACCAACGTGCAGCTGGAAAAAGCCATCAACGCCGGGCATTTTCGCGAGGACCTGTTCTACCGCCTGAACGTGGTCAACCTGGAACTCAGCCCATTGCGGGACCGCCCCGGCGATATCCTGCCGCTGGTGCAGTACTTCATCGACACCTACACCCGCCGCCTGGGGTATGGCGAGGTCATCCTGAGCAAGGACGCCGAGCAGCGGCTGGCCACCTACAGCTGGCCGGGGAATATCCGCGAACTGGAAAACGTCATCCACCACACCTTGCTGATCTGCCGGGACGGCGTGATCCAGGCCGATGACCTGCGCATGTCCAACCTGCGTATCGAACGCCAGGAAGACAGCACCACCGCCCATGACCTGCTCGAGCAGGCCTTCCAGCGGCTGTTCGAGGAGCAGATCGACAACCTCCACGAACAGGTCGAGCGCAGCCTGCTGACCGCCGCCTACCGGCTGTGCCACCACAACCAGGTGCACACCGCCGAGTTGCTGGGGTTGAGCCGCAACGTGACCCGCACCTTACTGATCAATCTGGGTGAGCTGAAGGTCAACAAGCGCCGGCCCCTGGCCAACACCAAGGATGACCGGGTGCTGCACCTGTCGATCTGAACCCCACAGGCGGCGTACTCGGTACGCCGCCTGATCACAGCACCGCTTCGTCCAGGGCATCGCTGAACTGGCGACTCCACAACCGCGCGTATTGCCCGCCCTGGCGCAGCAGTTGTTCGTGGCTGCCGTCCTCGACCACCCGACCATTGTCGAACACCAGGATCCGGTCCAGATGGGCCACGGTGGACAGCCGGTGGGCGACCACCAGCACGGTCTTGTCTTCCATGATTTCGTCGAGTTTGTCCTGGATAAAGCGCTCGGTGATGGAGTCCAGGCTCGAGGTGGCTTCATCCATCACCAGAATCGGCGCGTTCTTCAGCAACACCCGGGCGATCGCAATGCGCTGGCGCTGGCCGCCGGACAACTTGACCCCGCGCTCGCCCACCAAGGACTCGTAGCCGTGTTCCATGCTGTCGATAAATTCACTGGCGCCGGCGCGGTGAATGGCCTCGGCAACTTCGTCCATCGAGGCATCCAGGCGGCCGTAATGAATATTTTCGCGAATGCTGCGGTGGAACAGGCCGGGCTCCTGGGGAATCAGGCCGATCTGCTGGTGCAGCGAATGCTGGGTCACATCGCGCACGTCCTTGCCATCCACCAGCACCTGGCCTTGCTGCACGTCGTAGAGGCGCAGCAGCAGGCTCAGCAGCGTCGACTTGCCGGAGCCCGAAGCGCCCACCAGGCCGACTTTCTGGCCGGCGGGGATCACGATATTCAACTGCTCGAAAATCGGCCGGCCAGTGCCATAGCTGAAGCCCACGTCGCGAAACTCGATATCCCCGCGCTTGACCTGCAACGCCTTGGCACCGGGTTGGTCGATGACTTCATGGGGGCGAATCAGGGTGCGCACACCGTTGGCGATATTGCCGGTGGCTTCGAAGAATTCAAGAAAGCGCCGCGACAGGTTGCCCACGTCACTGATGATCAACAGCGACAGGCTGGTGGACATCACAAACGCGGCGATATCGATGCGGTGACTGCGCCACAGGTACAGGGCAAGCAGCAACAGCCCCAGCTTGAGCACCACGCCACAACTGGTCTGGAACCAGCGGATGCGCTCCATGTAGCCGAGTGATCGGTAGGCGGCGGTCACCTCTTTGTCGAGGAAGGTGCCCAGGTAACTGTGCTCGAACGCATGCCGGGCAAACAGACGGATATTGGCCAGGTTGGACACTGCATCCACCACCTTGCCGGTGCTGGTGCTGCGGGCGGCCGAATACTGTTGAGCGAGGGGATGACTGCGCCGCGCCAGCAGGTAACAGATGGCGATAAACACCAGCGACCAGCCGGCCATGAACAGTGCCAACAGCGGCGAAGCCGTCCACAGCAGCGCTGTGGCCAGGCTCAGCGTTACCAGCAGCGGGATCAGGTCGAACAGCAGGATGCTCAGGGTCTGGTTTACTCCAAGCGTCACCTCGGACACCCGGTGCGCCAGGGCGCCGGCGAACTCGTTGCTGATAAAACGGTGGGAGTGCTGTTGCAGATAGGCGAAGACCACGTGGGTGACTGTGCGCCGCTGCAACGGCAACACATGGATGTGGCAGCCCGCCGCCGCACGGGTGAATAACACCTCGCACACCAGCAGCACCGCAAACAGTGTCAACGGCCAGCGCAGCACCTCAAACGCCCGCTCCGCGTCCAGCCCGTTGCTGACGGTGCGGGTGATCTGCCCGAGGCCCCAGGGAATCAGGATCGAACACACCACGGCGGCAATCTGCAGCAGCAGAATCGCCAGGTACCACCCTTTGAAATGACCGATGAAATGCCGCACAAAGGCCGCCGGGGTCGACGGCAAGTGCTGGACATCCCAGGTGCGAAACGATGAAAAAGACGAGCTCATGGCCTATGGCATTCCTGAATGACGCCTGTGGCCGCGCAGCTTTCAGGCAAAAATGGCACCGTTGGTGCTTGATGGTCAGCAAATGGAACAGACAACCGAATCACCTGTGGCAGGGGGCTTGCTGTGGCAGGGAGCTGCTGTAGCAGGGAGCTTGCTGTGGAGAGGAGCTTGCTGTGGCGGGGGGGGGTGGGGGGGGGGGGGGGGGGGGGGGGGGCGCAAGACAGGGCGGGGGTCGCCCACCCCCGCGGGGGACCAGC
>NZ_JANUEW010000026.1:0-86178 GCF_024807515.1 Pseudomonas sp. BIGb0558 | reverse complement strand
GCCGACGACCGGGGTGGTCAGGGTCGGAATGTACAGGGGCAGGTTGCTGAAGGGCTCGTTGCTGAAGGACTGGGCGGTCAGCACGCTATCGGGCGGTTGCGGCAGGGTAAAGCCGCCCGGGCGCAAGGGTGCGGGCTCAAGCGTGGTGTCGCTTGGCAGCAGTGGTAATGAAGGGACGGGGTCATCGTGCGGGGTGTCGAGATCTTGAGTCATGATCACAATCCTGTCTGCTCGTTGAGGGTACGCTCAGGCCAGGAAGGGGTGAGCGTCGCTGTAGCGATTGAACGCTTCAGGCAGAAAGGGGGATAGCTGTGAGAAGTGACAGTGGCGACGAATGGTAGTGACCCAGGGCGGGTCACTCCGGGAGTGCAGATTACGGCTGTCGGTTCCAGTGCCGGAACAATGGCTCCGCCAGAAACAACACAAACAACAAACGCATCACCTGCATTGCGGTCACCAGCGGCACTGACAATTGCAGGGTTTCCGCCGTCAGGCTCATTTCGGCAATGCCACCGGGCATCATGCCCAGCGTCAACGAGCGCAGATCCAGATGTGTCAGGGCACTCAAGCCTACCGCCGCCAGCGTCGCGATCAACATGGTCAACGCCGTACCGATCAAGGTGCGGCCCATGAACAACGGCGCACGCCGGAAGAATTGCCGGTTGAAGTGGCAACCCAGGCCGCTGCCGATCAGCCACTGGCCTATCTGGCTGCCACCGTCGGGCAGGCCGATGTGCAGGTCCCAGGTGATACTCACGATGGCGCTGACCAGCAGCGGCCCGAACAGCCAAGGGTTTGGTTGGCGTAAACGCTGCCAACCCCAGGCCACCAAGGCGCCGATCGGGAAGAGCACCGCCAGCCAGGTCCAGTCGACGGTCGCCGGATGAAACTGCGGCGCGCCTTCCCCCAGCAAATACTTGAACGCCGCCGGCACACACAGCACCACCACCAGCACCCGCAGACTTTGGCCCGCCGCGACACGGCTGAGCACCGCGCCATTGCGCGCGCCGAGGTTAACCATCTCGCCGGAACCGCCCGGCATGCTGGAGAAAAACGCCGTGGCGCGGTCTTCACCGCTGCGGCGCATCAACCACACCCCCACAATGCTGGAGAGGCTGGTGACCAGCGCACCGAAGAAGATCAGGCCGAAGTGGCTCATCACCTGCTCGATCACCACCGGGGTGAAGTGCAGGCCGATGCCGATGCCCACCACCCATTGGCCGCATTTGCGGCCGCCGGGGATTTCTGCCAGCTGCCAGGGGGTGAGGCAGCGCACGAGGATGATCGCCAGCAACGAGCCGACCATGTACGGCAGTGGCCAGCCGATCTGGCTGGCGAGGTACCCGCCCAGCAGACCGACCAGCGGTGTCGCCCACCAGTTTCTGAACGTGGCCTCAGACATCGGCCACAGCACGACGCTGCAGGGAACGCTTGCGCCAGATGCGCACCAGCGGGAACAGCAGCATCAACGCGGTCAGCACCCACACACCAAAGGTGATCGGGCTGGACCAGAGGATTTGCAATTCACCGTTGGAAATCGACAGCGCCCGGCGCAGGTTCTGCTCCATCAAGCCGCCGAGGATAAAGCCCAGCAGCACGGGCGACAGCGGGAAGTCCAGCTTGCGCAGGATGTAGCCGAAGATGCCGATGCCCACCATCAGGAACAGGTCGAAGGTGGTGGCGTGAACCGCGTACACACCGATCGCGGTGATGATGGCGATCACCGGCACCAGCGCCCAGTTCGGCACGGCGAGGATGCGGGTGAAGATGCGGATCATCGGGATGTTGAGGATCACCAGCATGATGTTGGCGATGAACAACGAGGCGATCAGGCCCCAGACGATGTCCGGTTGCTGTTGGAACAGCAGCGGGCCGGGGGTGATGTTGTACAGCGACAGGGCGCCAATCATCACGGCCGTGGTGCCCGAGCCGGGTACGCCGAGGGTGAGCATTGGCACCAGGGCGCCGCAGGCGGAAGCGCCGATCGCGGTTTCCGGCGCGGCCAGGCCGCGCATGTCGCCCTGGCCGAATTTACCGCTGGCACCGGCCAGGCGCTTTTCGGTCATGTAGGCCACGGCGGAGGCCAGTGTGGCACCCGCGCCGGGCAATACGCCCATGATGAAACCCAACAGGCCGCAGCGAATATTCACCACGAATACGGCGGAAGCTTCCTTCAGGTTGAACATCATCCGTCCGGTGGCTTTCACCGCTTCCTGGCCACGATGGGTTTTTTCCAGCAGCAACAGGATCTCGCTGATGGAGAACAGGCCCAGCACCAGCACCACGAATTGAATGCCGTCGGTGAGGTGGATGTTATCGCCGGTGAAACGGTACACGCCGCTGTTGGCGTCGATACCCACCGCTGACAGAAACAGGCCGATCAATGCGGCGACAAAGGTCTTCAGCGGTTTGTCACCGGCCATGCCGCCCAGGCAGACGATGGCAAACACCATCAGTACGAAATATTCCGCCGGGCCGAAGGCAATCGCCCATTTGGCCAGCAGCGGGGCAAACAGCACCATGCCGCAGGTGGCGATAAACGCGCCGATGAACGAACTCCATGCCGACAGCGACAACGCCACGCCCGCCAGGCCTTTACGGGCCATCGGGTAGCCGTCGAGGGTGGTCATCACGGTGGACGCTTCGCCCGGGATGTTCAACAGGATCGAGCTGATCCGCCCGCCGTATTCGCAACCCAGGTACACGGCGGCCAGCAGGATCAGCGCCGACTCAGGCGGCAGCCCGAGGGCGAACGCGATGGGGATCAACAGCGCCACGCCGTTGATCGGGCCCAGGCCTGGCAGAAGGCCCACCACGGTGCCGATCAAGGTGCCGCACAGCGCGGTGATCAGGTTGTAAGGGGTCAGTGCAACGCCGAAGCCCTGGCCCAAATAGCTGAACGTATCCATATCAGTTCTCCAGAACTTCAAGCAGGCCGAGCGGCAGCGGTACATCCATGGCCTTATCGAACAACAGATAAAGACCGATGCTCATCAAGGTCACGATCACCGCGCTGGGCAGCCAGCGGCCGCCATACAGGCGCGCCATCGGAATGCCGATCAGGATGCTGCTGAGGATGAAACCCAGGGGTTCGAAGGTGCCGGCGAAGATGATCAACAGCGTGACGCAGACAGCGATCTTGACCAGGGTTTCGCGGTCCAGCGCCGGTTCTTCCTCGGTGTGCCTGGTGGGCTGCGGGCGAAACAGCATGTAGATCAGGCCCAGGCTCATCAGCCCGAGCATCAGCAGCGGGTAGGCGCGAGGTCCTACCGGCTCATAGGAAAACGATGCCTGATACGGCCAGGCCATCAGCGCCAGGGCGGCGCAGACCAGCAACATGAACGAGGCAAAAATGCGTTGTAAGAGCATGCAAAACTCCTGGGCCGCGCCCCTGATGCGCAAGGGCGTGGCCGCGCGAACAAGGGGCGATTACTGGATCAGGCCGAACTCTTTGGCCAGCACTTTGTAGTCAGCCACCTGTTTCTTCACGTAGGTGTCCAGCTCCGGGCCGGTCATGGCGAACGGGAACAACTCGCGCTGGTCACGCAGCTTGGCGAACTCTTCGGAGGCCAGCAGTTTGTCGAACGCGTCTTTCCACCAGGCGTAGTCTTCGTCGCTGACTTTTGGCCCGAGGTAGAAGCCACGTACCACTGGCCAGACGATGTCGTAGCCTTGTTCCTTGGCGGTGGGAATGTTCTTCATTTCCGGCTCGTCCAGGCGCTCGTCGGAGAACACGGCCAGCAGGCGCATGTCACCGCTGAGGATGTGCGGCATGGAGTCGGAGATGTCGGTACTGCCCACCTGAATGTGCCCGCCGAGCAGCGCGGTGGCGATTTCACCGCCGCCTTCCAGTGCCACGTAACGCAGGTCGCGGGGGTTGATCCCGGCGGCCTTGGCGATCAGTGCGGTTTGCATCCAGTCCTGGCTGCCGACGGTGCCGCCGGAACCGATCACCACGCTGCCCGGATCTTTCTTCAGGGCCTTGACCAGATCGTCGAGGTTTTTGTAGGGCGAATCGCTTTTCACCGCGATGGCACCGTAGCTGGTGCCGACCGCGGCGAGCCAGCGCACAGCGCTTTCATCGAAGCGGCCAAATTTGCCCTGGGCCAGGTTCAGCAGCGAGCCGCTGGACCACGCCACCAGCGTACCGGCGTCTGCCGGGCGCTGGGCCACGACGGCGTTGTAGGCCACCGCGCCCACGCCGCCGGGCATGTAGGTCACGCGCATCGGCTTGCTCAACAGCTTCTGGTTGACCAGCGCGCTCTGCGCCAGTTTGCAGGTCAGGTCAAAACCACCGCCAGGGGACGCCGGGGCGATGCATTCCGGGCGCTTGGGTTCGGCGGCCAGCAGTTGGCTGGCGAACAGCATGCAGCTGGCCGTCAGGGCAAATTTACGCAGTGAAAGGGTCATGTTCATCTCCATCATTGTTGTTATGAGGTTGCTACTACCAAAGGGCGACGCTGTAGCTCACCAGCAGGCGCACTTCATCCGCATCACGGGCCGAATAGTTGGAGCGGTAGGTGGCATTGCGCAGGCGCACGGCCACATCCTTGAAGGTGCCGCTTTGCACCACGTAGCGGATCTCGCTGTTGCGTTCCCACTCCTTGCCGGTCTCGCCGTTCTTGAGCTTGATGTTGTCACCCGACAGGTAACGGCTCATGAAGCTCAGTCCGGGAATCCCCAGCTTGGCGAAGTCGTAGTCGTAGCGGGCTTGCCAGGAGCGTTCTTCGGCGCCGGCAAAGTCGTTGATCTGCACGAAGTTGACAAGGTAAGGATCGCTGCCATCCACGTAGGGAAAGGCGCTGTCGCCCGACATGTGCTGGTAGCCGGCGCTGAGCTTATGGCCATTGAGGGCATAGCTGAAGAGGCCGTTGAGGGAGGTGTTGTCGATCTTGCCGCCACGGGCTGCACCGGTGTCGTCACTGACGGCCAGGCGCAGGTCGGCGCCGAAGGTGCCGGGGCCCATCGGGCGCGAGGCTACCAGGCCGAGGAAGTGCTGGCGGTATACGTCGTTGAGTTGGGCGAAGTGGTAGCTGCCGGTGATCTTGTCGGCGAACTTGTAGTCCACGCCACTGAAGTCGAAATGCTTGCCGGTGGCGCCGCTGAGGAAGCGGCTGTTCTTGTTGTTGAGGCCGATGTCTTCGTAGTTGGTGTCGTCGCGGTCCTTGGCCTTGTTCAGGCGCCCGCCGGTGAACACCAGGTTCTTGAACTCCTTGGAACTCAACAGGCCACCTTCAAACGTCTGCGGCAGGATGCGCCCGTCGTTGGGCTTGAGGATCGGCAGCTCGGGGATCAACGCGCCGATTTTCAGTTCGGTGGCAGAGATCTTCACTTTGCCGGTCAGGCCGAGCTTGGAGTATTCATTGGCGGCGCGGCCGTCATCGTGGGTCGGCAGCAGGCCGGTGCCGGTGCGGTCGGGGCTGGAGTCGAGCTTGACCCCAAGCATGCCCAGCGCATCCACGCCAAAGCCGACGGTGCCGTCGGTGTAGCCCGATTGCAGGTTGAGCATAAAGCCCTGGGCCCATTCGTCGCGCTTGGATTGTTGTGCGCTGGTACCGTCGCGAAAGTCGCGATTGAAGTACATGTTGCGGGTTTCGAGGGTGGCGGTGCTGTCCTCGATAAAGGCGGCTTGGCCTACGGGCGAAAAGCCGGCAATGGCGGCGGCACTGGCGAGGGCGGTCTGGGTGATACGAGAAGAACGAGCAGGCGGCTGTGTGCGCAGCATCGTGGGTGTACTCCGTTATTGTTCTTATTTTGACGAAAACGCTTCGAGGCGTTTTTCGGGCGCTACAGGTGAAATAGCTCGGCAGGCGAAACCCACCGTGGCTGGATGCTAAAGGGCGAAGCTTTCACTAACCTTTCAGTCGCCTTTCAATGTTTTCGGGCTTCACAGCAAAGGTGGCGCCTGTAAACTCCCCGGCAAAGCGTGGCGCCGACCACCCCCGAACGAGGTAAAAACCCATGCGTGTCCTTCTGGTCGAAGACCATTTGCAGCTAGCCGAAAGTGTCGCCCAGGCGCTCAAGAGCACGGGTTTGACCGTCGATGTGCTGCACGATGGCGTGGCGGCGGACCTGGCCTTGAGCAGCGAGGAATACGCGGTGGCGATCCTCGATGTGGGCCTGCCGCGCATGGACGGTTTCGAGGTGTTGGCACGCTTGCGGGCCCGTGGGAAAAATCTGCCTGTGTTGATGTTGACTGCCCGCAGCGACGTGAAAGACCGCGTGCATGGCCTCAACCTCGGCGCAGATGACTACCTGGCCAAGCCGTTTGAACTGACGGAGCTGGAAGCACGGGTCAAGGCCCTGCTGCGCCGCAGCGTGCTGGGTGGTGAGCGGCAGCAGGCGTGTGGCGTGCTGATTTACGACCTGGATACACGACGCTTCACCCTGGGCGGCGAACTGCTGACCCTGACCTCCCGCGAACAGGCGGTGCTTGAGGCGCTGATCGCACGTCCCGGCCGCGTGATGAGCAAGGAGCAGTTGGCCTCCCAGGTGTTCGGCCTGGATGAAGAAGCCAGCCCCGATGCCATCGAAATCTACGTGCACCGCCTGCGCAAGAAGCTCGATGGGCAGCCTGTTGCAATTGTTACCTTCCGTGGCCTGGGGTACCTGCTGGAAGCCCGCGATGCATAAGCCCAGCAGCCTGCGCTGGCGCCTGCTGTGGAACCTGGCGCTGTTGCTGGTGGTGTTGATGATCGCCAGCGGCTTGAGCGCTTACTGGAACGGGCGCGAGGCGGCGGACACGGCTTACGACCGCACGCTGCTGGCCTCGGCGCGGACCATTGCAGCGGGCCTGTCTCATCGCGACGGCACTTTGAGCGCCGACGTGCCCTACGTCGCCCTGGATACGTTCGCCTACGACAGCGCCGGGCGGATTTACTACCAGGTCAACGATATCCACCAGAAGCTGATTTCCGGCTACGAAAACCTGCCCGGCCCGCCGCCGGGTACGCCGCGCACCGATGACTATCCGGCGCTGGCGCGCTTTTACAACGCCAAGTATCAGGGCCAGAACGTGCGGGTGGTGAGCCTGCTCAAGGCGGTCTCCGAGCCGAACATGAACGGCATGGCGGAAATCCGTGTGGCCGAAACCGACGAGGCGCGCGTCGCCATGGCCCGCAGCCTGATGGCCGATACCTTGCTGCGTCTGGGCATGCTGGCCGTTGGTGCATTGTTGTTGGTGTTTTTCGCGGTGAGTGCGGCGCTGCGGCCATTGGAGCGCTTGCGCACGGCCGTGGAAGAGCGTCAGCCGGATGACCTGCGGCCGTTGCCGTTGGTGGAAGTGCAGCATGAGTTGGGCCCGCTGGTACGGGCGCTGAATCATTTCACCGAACGCCTGCGCGGGCAGTTCGAGCGTCAGGCGCAGTTTATTGCCGATGCTGCCCATGAACTCCGCACACCACTAGCGGCGCTCAAGGCACGCTTGGAACTCGGCCTGCGCGCCGAAGACCCGGCTACCTGGCGCACCACCCTGGAAACCGCCGCCCAGGGCACGGATCGCCTGACTCACCTGGCCAATCAATTGCTCTCGCTTGCCCGCATCGAAAACGGCGCCCGGGCAATTGCCGAGGGTGGTGCGCAACTGCTGGACTTGAGCCAGCTGGCTCGCGAGCTGGGCATGGCCATGGCGCCGCTGGCCCATGCGCGGGGCGTGGCCCTGGCGCTGGAGGCAGATGAGCCCGTGTGGCTGCGGGGCGAACCGACCTTGTTGAACGAGTTGCTGAGTAACCTGGTGGACAACGCCCTGGCCCACACGCCGCCGGGCGGCAACGTGATTCTGCGGGTTACGGCGCCGGCGGTACTTGAGGTGGAGGACGACGGCCCGGGCATCCCGCTGGATGAGCGCGACCGGGTGTTCGAGCGCTTCTATCGGCGCAGCCAGCAGGGCTTGGGTTCAGGCTTGGGGCTGGCGATTGTCGGCGAGATCTGCCGGGCGCATCTGGCGCAGATCAGCTTGCATGACGGTGAGTTGGCGGGGTTGAAGGTACGGGTCAGTTTTATCGCGGGGTAATCAGTAAAACATCGACCGCGCTGCGTCCAACTCGGCACGCAAGGTGTCGTTGTAGGGGTCGATCCGCAGTTTCTGGATCGCAGGCAACGTCGATACCGGCACGCTGGCCAGCGGATGGTCGGTGTTGCGATGGCAATACAGCACGGCGACCTGTACCAGGTCGATATAGTCCAGGCGCTCGGAGTCGCGCTCCAGGTCCATGTACTGCGCCGGCAGGTTCACCAGCATTTCCGGGAAGTCCCAGCGCCGCAGCAGCTTCGCGCCCAGCAACGGGTGGATGCTTTCAATCACGTGGTTGAGGCTGACCGGGTCGGACAGCAGCTCATAATGATCTTCGGCATAGGTCAGGATCGGCAGCACGCCAATCTGGTGCACCAGGCCGCCGAGGGCCGCCTGGTCTGGTTTCAGCTGGCTGTGGTTGCGGCACAGTGCATAGCTCACGCCCGCCACTTCCAGGCTGCGGCGCCACACATCACGCATCTTCTGTTCGACCACTTCGGAGCGGGCGTGGAAGATCTGTTCCATCACCAGGCCGATCGCCAGGTTGCTGCTGTAGTTGGTGCCCAGCCGGGTGATGGCGGTGTGCAGGTCGGTGACTTCCTGAGTGGCGCGCAGCAGCGGGCTGTTGACCACTTTGATCAGCCGCGCCGACAGGGCGGTGTCGCGGCCGATGACTTTGCTCAGATGGCTGATGCTGATGTCCGGGTCTTCGGCGGCCTGACGAATCTTCAGGGCCACTTCCGGTAGCGTGGGCAGGACCAGGTCATCATTATCGATGGCCACAACCAACGCCTGTTGGACTTTTTCCGCCAGCTTGTTCATTCATGATCTCTAGGGTGTTGCAAAAAGGTACGACGATCAGCGCTGGATCTCGCGATCACGGTCCAGTTGGTAAGGCAGGTCGAGCAGCTGAAGACCCGGGCCTTCCAGCGTACCTACATGCACATCGCCACTCTCTGCTGCTTCGGCTTGCAGCACCGCTAGAAGTTCAATCGCCTCGCCGGCCCGGGCGGCAATCACCACCTCGCCGATGGCGCTGTTGTGCGTCGGGGAAAACAAGGGGGTGCCAGGCTCTGGCAGTTCGCTGGCATTCAGGCTCAGGCGATACAGGCGACGCTTGAGTTTGCCCAGGTACTGCATGCGCGCGACGATTTCCTGGCCGGTGTAGCAGCCTTTCTTGAAGCTCACGCCGCCGACGGCTTGCAGGTTGAGCATCTGCGGGATGAACAGTTCGCGGGTCTGGGGCATGACCTGGCCGATGCCCGCACGGATCTGGCCCAGCAGCCATTGATTCAGTTCATCTTCGTTCAATTGCGCGGCGAGTTGGCTGCGCAGGGTATCGGCTTGGGCGGCAGGGGCCCACAGCTCGGCACGGCCCGGCGATACGCGGATCGCGATCAACTCGTCGCTGCGCACAACGCTATCGGTCTCGGCAGGCAGCTCAAGGCCGAGGCTGGCCAAGACCTGATCGGCTTGCGACACACCGAAACGCACCCAGGCGGCGCTTTCGTCGGTGAGTTTGGATTTGGAGAACACGGCGTACTTCTTCAGGTCCGCCAGTTGCGGCTCCAGCAACTCGGTGGCCATGGCCAACAGCACGCCATCGCCCTGCAGCAGGATACGGAAGCTCGATTGCATGCGCCCTTTTTGGGTGCAGCGCGCGCCGAGGCTGGCCTGGGTGTCACTCAGGTAGTTGAGGTTGCAGGTCAGTTGTCCCTGGAGGAACTTGGCAGCGTCGGAACCGCGGACGGCGAGGACGCCTTCGTGGGACAGGGAGCAGAAGAAAGCAGAGTCAGCCATGGGTCATCGCAGGTTAAAAAGTCATGAGTGCATCATAGAGGGGCGCCCGGCAAATGGATAGTTTCCGTATGGCCGACCAAAGCCGACTGTTCCAGGCAGCTTCGGCCTGTATACTTGCGCTCTATTTGAGGAGCGCTCCATGGTCGAAGATGTAGAACTCAATCGCCTCTACTGGCACAGCCGCCGCGGCATGCTTGAGCTGGACGTGTTGCTGGTACCGTTCGTCAGGGAGGTCTACCCGCACCTCAACGACGTTGACCGCGACTGCTACCGCAAGCTGCTGGAATGCGAAGATCAGGACATGTTCGGCTGGTTCATGGAACGCGCCGAATCGGAAGATCCGGAGCTGCAGCGCATGGTTCGGATGATCCTGGATCGTGTCCAGCCCAAGTAATACGTTTGAATGCCGCTGGCACGCCTCCGGGCAGTTGCTGGCGGCTTATCTTTTCGCCCAGGCGTTAGCACTGGGTGCCTTATGGTTTCTCGATGTGTCCCCGTGGATCGCCGCTTTCAGCGCGTTGCTGTGCCTGGCGCATGCCGGTTGGGTGCTGCCGCGTCATATTTTGCTGACTCACCGTTCGTCGATCCGTGGCCTGCGCCGCGATGAGGACGGCTGGCAGTTGTGGAGCGCCGCGCGTGGCTGGCACAGCGTGCAACTGCGCCCCGACAGCCTGGCGTTGCCGTTGATCGTGGTGCTGCGCTTTCGGGTGCAGGGTGATTGGCGGGTGCGTTCGATCTGTGTGCCGCGTGATTCGCAGGCCACCGATGTGCATCGGCGCCTGCGGGTGCGTTTGAAGTTCAGCCGCCGTAGGTGGTTGGCACCAGGATAGTGTCGAGCGCCTCGGGCAGCATTTGCGGGTAGTCGAGGGTGTAATGCAGGCCCCGGCTCTCCTTGCGCTCCATGGCTGAGCGGATCATCAGTTCCGCCACCTGGGCCAGGTTGCGCAACTCGATCAGGTCGCGGCTGACTTTATAGTTGCTGTAGAACTCGTCAATCTCATCCAGCAGCAGCCGAACCCGGTGCTGTGCCCGTGCCAGGCGTTTGTTGGTGCGCACGATCCCCACGTAGTCCCACATGAAGCGCCGCAGCTCGTCCCAGTTGTGGGCAATGATCACGTCTTCGTCCGAATCGGTCACCTGGCTGGCATCCCAGCGGGGCAGGGCGGCCGGCACGGGGATGCGCGGCAGTTGTTCAAGGATGTCGGCGGCGGCGGAGCGGGCGTACACGAAGCATTCCAGCAGCGAGTTGCTGGCCATGCGGTTGGCGCCGTGCAGGCCGGTGAAGCTGGTTTCGCCGATGGCGTACAGGCCGGGCACGTCGGTGCGGCCGTGCTGGTCAACCATCACGCCGCCGCAGGTGTAGTGCGCCGCCGGCACGACCGGGATCGGGCCTTTGGTGATGTCGATGTTGAACGCCAGGCAGCGCTCGTAGACCGTCGGGAAGTGGGTCTTGATGAAGGCTTCGGGCTTGTGACTGATGTCGAGGTAGACGCAGTCGATGCCTAGGCGCTTCATTTCATGGTCGATGGCCCGGGCGACGATATCGCGCGGGGCAAGCTCGGCCCGTGGGTCGAAGCGTTGCATGAAACGTTCACCATTGGGCAGCTTCAGGTGTGCGCCTTCGCCGCGCAGGGCTTCGGTGATCAGGAAGCTCTTGGCCTGCGGGTGATACAGGCACGTGGGGTGGAACTGATTGAACTCCAGGTTCGCCACCCGGCAGCCCGAACGCCAGGCCATGGCGATGCCGTCACCGCAGGCGCCGTCGGGGTTGCTGGTATAGAGGTAGACCTTCGCCGCGCCGCCCGAGGCGAGAATCGTGAAGCGCGCGCCGTAGGTGTCGACTTCGCCGCTGGCGCGGTTGAGCACGTAGGCGCCGAGGCAGCGTTCGCCCGGCAGGCCCAGGCGTTTTTCGGTGATCAGGTCGACGGCAACCCGCTGTTCCAGCAGTTCAATGTTCGGGCGTTGCCGGGCCTGCTCGAGCAGAGTCTTGAAGATCGCGGCGCCGGTGGCGTCGGCGGCATGGATGATGCGCCGATGGCTGTGGCCGCCTTCACGGGTCAGGTGGAACTCGAAACCGCCGTCGTCGGTGCCGGAATGTTCATCGCGAGTGAAGGGCACGCCCTGGTCGATCAGCCATTGGATGGCTTCGCGGCTGTGTTCGACGGTAAAGCGTACTGCCTCTTCATTGCACAGGCCGCCGCCGGCATTCAGGGTGTCTTCGACGTGGGATTGCACGGTGTCGGTGTCGTCCAGCACGGCGGCGACACCGCCCTGGGCCCAGAATGTCGAGCCATTGGCCAGGTCGCCTTTGCTCAGTACGGCTATGCGCAGGTAGCTCGGTAGCGTCAATGCGAGGCTCAAGCCCGCGGCGCCGCTGCCAATCACCAGGACATCGTGTTGAAACTGTTGGCTCATTTGAAGGATTCCGCAAAAAGCGATCCGAAGGGGGCGCAAACAGGACGCCTGGATCGGCGAATCAAAGGGTCACACGGCCCACTAGTATATAGAGGGGGGGAGCGGCACAATAGCCGGGCATTCGTGGCATTGTGAGACTACGGTCAACGAACTGCACGGCTTTCATGAAACGGACAGCGATTGGGATGGGAACTTTTTGCATAAGCCCCGACTCAATAGCAGGATGCCCGAAAGCTGGGAACACGCTGGATTTACTGAGCCGCGTCTCTGTCAGGCGCGTCAGGAAACTGGCGACAGATTATTCGCGCAGCCGGCATTGCCCGAGCTGCGTTTTTCGTGTGTGCCAAATCAGTGCGCGCCGGAAACTTGCTTGGAGGGGGAGAACTTTTGCGAAAAGTCCGAGTCTATGTTTGCAAGCCTGATCGATTAGTTATGCAAGCCTCCTTCAAGTACAACGAGGAGTGTTCATGCTAACCCAGGAAGAGGATCAGCAGCTGGTCGAGCGCGTTCAACGCGGCGACAAGCGGGCATTTGATCTGCTAGTGCTGAAATACCAGCACAAAATTCTCGGGTTGATCGTGCGGTTTGTGCACGACACCCATGAAGCGCAGGACGTTGCACAGGAAGCCTTTATCAAGGCGTACCGTGCACTCGGTAATTTTCGCGGTGATAGTGCGTTTTACACGTGGCTTTACCGCATCGCCATTAACACGGCGAAGAACTATCTGGTTTCTCGCGGTCGCCGCCCACCGGATAGTGATGTTAGTTCGGAAGATGCTGAATTTTATGATGGTGATCACGGCCTCAAGGATCTCGAGTCGCCGGAGCGTGCATTGCTGCGCGACGAGATCGAAGGAACCGTCCATCGAACAATTCAGCAACTGCCAGAAGATTTGCGTACGGCGTTAACTTTACGTGAATTCGATGGTCTGAGTTACGAGGACATTGCGGCCGTCATGCAATGTCCGGTGGGTACCGTACGTTCCCGGATTTTCCGGGCTCGGGAAGCCATCGATAAAGCCCTGCAGCCGTTGTTGCAGGAAAACTGAGACAGCGGCGACAGCCAAGAGAGGAACCGCCATGAGTCGTGATGCCCTGCAGGAATCGCTGTCCGCAGTGATGGATAACGAAGCGGATGAACTGGAACTTCGTCGAGTGCTTAATGCATTTGATGATGCCGAAACCCGTGATACCTGGTCTCGTTACCAAGTCGCTCGGGCGGTGATGCACAAGGATCTTCTAATCCCTCGTCTGGATATTGCTGCGGCCGTTTCTGCTGCGCTGGCTGATGAAGCCGTTCCGGCAAAAGCTGCTCGCGGTCCTTGGCGTAGCCTGGGTCGTCTGGCAGTCGCTGCTTCGGTGACTGTGGCCGTGTTGGCAGGTGTTCGCCTGTACAACCAGGACGAAATTGCCGGCGCCGAACTGGCCCAGCAGACCCAGCAACCGGTCATGGCCGGTCCGCAGGTCAAGGGTCCAGCTGTACTGGCCGGCTACAAGGAAAGCGCAGATACCACCGGGCCTATGGCCAACGGTGTACTTCAAGGGCAATCCGGCTGGCAGGATCAGCGTCTTCCAGGCTACCTGCGCCAACACGCACAGGAATCGGCCTTGAAAGGCACTGAAAGCGCTCTGCCATACGCTCGCGCTGCAAGCCTGGAAAACCGCTAGACCGCCAAGGAGCTTTATGCGCGCCATACCGCTCCTTACGCTGTTGCTCAGTGGCTGGTTTGCAGTCCCCGCCCATGCCGACGAAGCCCAAGACTGGCTGACGCGTCTTGGGCGGGCGGAGCAGCAACAAAGCTTTCAGGGCACTTTCATCTACGAGCGTAACGGTAGTTTTTCTACCCATGACATCTGGCATCGCGTCCAGAATGGTCAAGTCCGTGAGCGGCTTTTGCAGCTCGATGGTTCTGCCCAGGAAGTCGTGCGTGTAGATGGTCGTACTCAATGCGTGAGCGGCACATTGGTTGCCGGGCTTGGGGATTCCCCCGACTCTCCTTCACGCGCCCTTGATCCGCAAAAACTCAAAGCCTTCTACGATCTGGCCGTTATTGGCAAATCGCGCGTGGCCGGTCGAAATGCGGTCATCGTTTCTGTCACGCCCCGTGATCAATACCGTTATGGCTTTGAGCTGCACCTGGATCGCGAAACCGCGCTGCCACTGAAGTCGTTGTTGCTTAACGATCAGGGTCAGTTGCTGGAGCGATTCCAGTTCACCCAGCTCAAAACGTCGGTGCCTGACGATCGGGATCTGCAGCCCAGCGGTGAATGTACGCCGGTCGCCGTTACCAGCGCCAAGGCCCCGGAGGTCGAAGTCCCTCAGGATTGGCGCCTCGATTGGATGCCGCCAGGCTTCCAGATGGTCAACAGCAGCGCCCACAAAGATTCCCACACCAAGATAACCGTCAGCAGCCTGATGTATGACGATGGCCTGGCGCGTTTCTCGGTGTTTCTGGAGCCGCTCAACGGCGCGACGGTGACCGAGACACGCACGCAGTTGGGCCCGACAGTCGCTGTATCGCGGCGTGTGAATACGCTGGAAGGCGAGGTGATGGTGACCGTCGTCGGCGAAATCCCGATTGGTACCGCCGAGCGAATTGCGCTCTCTGTACGCAGCGCCACGACCCCCGCCAAGCCGTGAGTTGTTAATCCTATGTTCATCCTGATATTTCAATGTTGCGCAGGAGAAAGTCCATGCCTGCCTCTGTCGAGAGCATGAAATGTCTGGATCGTTATTTTCACTTGCTAAAATCCCCTATGTTTTTTATAGGTCAGGGCTTAACGGCCCTGGCCTTGTTTTGTTCGCGGAACAAAAATGTCGATCGCAGTTTTTTCGGCGTTTATTGAACCCTGTCGCTCAACCCTGCTCGTCGTAACGGGAGCTGTATGTCGATACCACGTTTGAAGTCTTACCTATCCATAGTCGCCACGGTGCTGGTGCTGGGTCAGGCCGTTACCGCGCAAGCGGCCGAGCTGCCTGATTTCACCCAACTGGTGGAGCAGGCGTCGCCTGCCGTGGTGAACATCAGTACTACCCAGAAACTGCCGGATCGCAAAGTCTCCAACCAGCAGATGCCGGACCTGGAAGGCCTGCCGCCGATGCTGCGCGAATTCTTCGAGCGCGGCATGCCCCAGCCGCGCACGCCGCGTGGCGGTGGTGGCCAACGTGAGGCCCAGTCTCTGGGTTCGGGTTTCATCATCTCGCCTGATGGCTACATCCTGACCAACAACCATGTGATTGCCGATGCCGACGAAATTCTCGTACGCCTGGCTGATCGCAGCGAGTTGAAAGCCAAGCTGGTAGGCACAGACCCACGTTCCGACGTAGCCCTGCTGAAGATCGAGGGCAAGGACCTGCCGGTGCTCAAGCTGGGTAAATCCCAGGACCTGAAAGCCGGGCAATGGGTAGTCGCCATCGGTTCGCCGTTTGGTTTTGACCACACTGTGACCCAAGGCATTGTCAGCGCCATCGGCCGCAGCCTGCCGAACGAAAACTACGTGCCGTTCATCCAGACCGACGTGCCGATCAACCCGGGTAACTCCGGTGGTCCGTTGTTCAACCTGGCGGGCGAAGTGGTCGGGATCAACTCGCAGATCTACACCCGCTCCGGTGGTTTCATGGGCGTGTCGTTCGCGATTCCGATCGACGTGGCCATGGACGTTTCCAACCAGCTGAAAACCGGTGGCAAAGTTAGCCGCGGCTGGCTGGGTGTGGTGATCCAGGAAGTGAACAAGGACCTGGCTGAGTCCTTCGGTCTCGACAAGCCGGCCGGCGCCCTGGTTGCGCAAATCCAGGACGATGGCCCGGCAGCCAAAGGTGGTTTGCAAGTCGGTGACGTGATCCTGAGCATGAACGGCCAGCCGATCGTCATGTCTGCAGACTTGCCGCATCTGGTGGGTGCGCTCAAGGCGGGCAGCAAGGCCAAGCTGGAAGTGATTCGCGACGGCAAGCGCCAGAACGTTGAGCTGACTGTCGGCGCAATCCCGGAAGAAGGCGCGACATTGGATGCGCTGGGCAACACCAAGCCGGGTGCCGAACGCAGCAGCAACCGCCTGGGCATTGCCGTGGTCGAGTTGACCGACGAGCAGAAGAAAAGCTTCGACCTTAAAAGTGGCGTAGTGATCAAGGAAGTCCAGGACGGTCCTGCCTCCCTGATCGGCCTGCAGCCGGGTGATGTCATTACTCACCTGAACAACCAGGCCATCAACTCCACCAAAGAGTTCACCGACATCGCCAAGGCGCTGCCGAAGAACCGCTCGGTGTCGATGCGTGTCCTGCGTCAGGGCCGCGCCAGCTTCATTACCTTCAAGCTGGCCGAGTAATCCGCTAGTCCAATAAAAAGCCCCGCTCTCGATACACGAGAGCGGGGCTTTTTTGTGGCTGCGAGGTTTAGCCCATCATGTCTTTGATCATGCGTTCCTGGTCGATCAGTTCACGTTGGCGTGCATCGATACGTGACGAAAGCGGGAAGTTGCTTCCGGCGCGACGCTTGGCGAAGTCCAGTTGTTGAATGGCCTGTTTGAAGTCCCCTACCAGCGCAAAGTACTCGGCGCGAGCCTGATGCAGGCCGATGATGTTGCCCGACAAACCACGGGTTTCCGCGACCTGGTACCAGACATCCGGATCGTCCGTGCGTGATTTAAGCAGGCCTTCGAGGGCTTTTTCCGCGTCAGCGGTGCGGCTTTGCTTGAGCAGCAGATCCACCCGAACCTGATTCAGCGGGTAGTTGCCTGGATATTGCGTCAACATCCGGTCCGTACGCTGCTGGGCATCCGGCAGGCGATTGTTGCTCATGTCCAACTCGATCTGCGCCAGGTTGTAGGTAATGTCGTTGGGCGCCTTGGCCAGCAGCGGCTTCAGGTTTTCCCGGGCCAGGTTGAACTGGGCGCCTTTGATCTGGGCGATGGCCAAGCCATAACGCGCCACATCATTTTTCGGGTTTTCATCCAGCTGAGCCTGGAAGCGCTTGGCCGCCAAACCCGGAGTGTCTTCGTAGTACAGCTGCACGCGCGCGCGGATCAGTTGGTAGCGCAGGCTGTCTTCAATGCCGCCCGGCTTGGCTTGCTCTGCGCGGTTACGGGTGTCGGCGATCCGCGATTCGGTGACCGGGTGAGTCAGCAGGAATTCTGGTGGCTTGGCGTCAAAACGGTACTGGCGCATCAGGCGTTCGAACATGGTTGGCATGGAGCGCGGGTCGTAGCCGGCTTTCTCCAGGTTGAGAATGCCGATACGGTCAGCCTCTTGCTCGTTTTGCCGGGAAAAGCGGCGTTGCTCCTGGATCGCGGCGGCCTGGCTGCCGGCAATCGCGGCAATGCCCGCATCGCCTGCGCCAGCAGCGGCGGCGATGATGCCGCCGAGCAGCGCGGCCATCATCGGGATCTGCATGCGTTGCTGGGCTTCCACACCTCGGGCGAAGTGGCGTTGGGACAAGTGAGCCAATTCGTGGGCCAGTACCGAGGCATATTCGCCTTCAGTCTGGGCATTGAGGAACAGGCCGCCGTTGACCCCGACGATGCCACCCGGTGCGGCAAAGGCGTTCAGTTGCGGGCTGTTGATCAGAATGAATTCCAGGCGCCGGTCATTGACCTGGCTGGTTTCCACCAGTTTGTAAACGCTGCTTTCGACGTAGTCCTTGAGCTGCGGGTCGTTGAGTTGCGAGACCTGGCCACGCAGGTAGGCCAGCCATGCCCGGCCCAAATCGTATTCCTGTTTTGGCGAGACAATGGCAGAACTGGCGTCGCCAAGTGACGGCAGGTCGTCGGCGAAGCCTGGAGAGGCCAGCAGGCAAGCCAGCGTCAGCAGGGTAGGGCGCAAAAAAGTCATGCACAAAGCCTTTCGACAAAGAGCTTACTGTAGCCGGACACTGAGCTTCGGACCAGATATTCTAAGCGCCCCCGACGCCCACCCGGAGCAAAACCATGACCGACGCTGTAGCCTTCGATGCCGAACTGGATGCCAGTGGCCTTAACTGCCCGCTGCCCTTGCTCAAGGCCAAGTTGGAACTCAACCGGCTGGCCAGCGGCGCGGTGCTCAAGGTGATCGCCACGGACGCGGGTTCCCAGCGGGATTTCCGTACGTTTGCCAAGCTGGCCGGTCACACCCTGCTGCATGAAGAAGACGAAGCGGGCGTCTATCGTTACTGGTTGCGCAAGGCCTGAATCGCTTGAATATGCTGTCCTTATCGCCTGAGGTTAATTGATGTTCAAAGTGTTACGTGACTGGATTCAGCGCTACTTCTCTGATGAGGAAGCCGTGGTGTTGGCCGTCCTGCTATTTCTCGCCTTTACGGCGGTGCTCACCTTGGGCGGCATGTTGGCGCCGGTGTTGGCAGGCATGGTGTTGGCGTACCTGATGCAAGGCCTGGTCTCCATCCTGGAGCGCCTGCGTTTGCCGGGCGGGGCTGCGGTGGGCCTGGTATTTGCCTTGTTCATGGGGCTTTTGCTGGTGTTTATCGTGATCGTGGTGCCTTTGTTGTGGCATCAGTTGATCACCTTGTTCAACGAACTGCCGGGCATGCTTGCCAAGTGGCAGTCGCTGCTCTTGCTGCTGCCTGAGCGCTATCCGCACCTGGTGTCGGACGAGCAGGTGCTGCAGGCCATTGAAGTGGCCCGCGGTGAAATCGGAAAGTTCGGGCAATGGGCGCTGACCTTTTCCCTTTCGAGCTTGCCGCTGCTGGTCAACATCATGATCTACCTGGTACTGGTGCCGATCCTGGTGTTTTTCTTCCTCAAGGACCGCGAGATGATCGGTCGTTGGGTGCGTGGCTACTTGCCGCGTGAACGGGCGCTGATTACCCGGGTGGCCGAGGAAATGAACCGGCAGATTGCCAACTATATCCGTGGCAAGGTCATCGAGATCTTTATCTGCGGTGGGGTCACTTACATCGGTTTTGTCGCGCTGGGCCTGAACTATGCAGCCCTGCTGGCGCTGCTGGTGGGGGTTTCAGTGGTGGTGCCTTACGTCGGCGCGGTGGTGGTGACGGTGCCGGTGATGTTGATCGCGCTGTTCCAGTGGGGCTGGAGTGATCAGTTCATCTACCTGATGGCGGTGTACGGCATCATCCAGGTGCTGGACGGCAACGTGCTGGTGCCGCTGCTGTTCTCCGAGGCGGTGAACCTGCATCCGGTCGCGATCATCTGTGCGGTATTGTTGTTTGGCGGGTTGTGGGGTTTCTGGGGGGTGTTCTTCGCGATTCCCCTGGCGACGCTGTTCAAGGCGGTGCTGGACGCCTGGCCCCGGCAGGAACCGGTTGTAGCGCCATTACTCTGATATTTGTGCTGCCGGTGCAGGCCTCATCGCGGGCAAGCCCGGCTCCCACATTGGCTGAGTTGTCATGTCGAACAACGAGCACATGTGGGAGCTGGCTTGCCTGCGATAGCTATTCCAAAGCCAGCAAGTGAATCAAGCCTTGTTCAGCGCCTGCGCCGCTGCTAATACAGCATCCACATGGCCTGGCACCTTCACACCACGCCATTCCTGACGCAGCACACCATCCTTGTCGATCAGGAAGGTGCTGCGGTCAACACCCAGGTATTCCTTGCCATACAGCTTCTTCAGCTTGATCACATCAAACAGCTGGCAAACCGCTTCGTCCTTGTCGCTGATCAGCTCAAAGGGAAATTCCTGCTTAGCCTTGAAGTTCTCGTGGGACTTCACGCTGTCCCGGGACACGCCAAATACTTCGGTGTTGGCGGCCTTGAAGGCTGCGTGCTGGTCACGAAAGCCCTGGCCTTCGGTGGTGCAGCCCGGCGTGCTGTCTTTAGGGTAGAAGTAGATCACCACTTGCTTGCCCTTGAGCCCGGCAAGGCTGAAGGTCTGCCCGCTGGTGGCCTGGGCTTCGAAATCGTCTACCGGTTTGTCGATGACTACTGCCATGAAAACTTCCTTACATTGGGTTCTGTGGGCGCCAAGGCTCGATCAGCGCATCGAGGTTCAAGGCATCGGCGAAATCCAGGAACTGGTCGCGCAGCCAACTGATCTGCACGCCGGCCGGCAAGGTCACGGTAAAGGTAGCGTTGAGCATGGTGCCGCCGGTCTGTGGGGCCTGATAGGTGTCGCAGGTCAGGTTTTCCAGTTCGACGTTGTGGTCAATAAAGAACTGGCACAGCTCATTGACGATGTCCGAGCGGTAGGCCGAGCTGACATAGGCCACGTAGGGCAGGGCCTGGGGACGGTTCTCCAGGGCGGCGCTGCGCACCACGTTGACCGTGAAGTCATGCTTCTTGGCCAAACCCGGCAAGCCGGTTTCGAGGCGGGCCAGGGCATCCCAGGTTCCGGAAATCTGCAGGACCAGCGCGCTGCACTCGCCATGGCGGGTCAGGCGGGAGGTCACGACGGCGCAGCGGTTTTCATGGCTGGCGCGGCACAGGACGTTAGTCAGCTCCATGGGGTTGGCGCCAAGGGCACTGATGACAAGGAATTGTTCGCGGACTGTGGGGGTGGACATGCAGCCTTCCTAAAGCGATGAGCGGTCGATACGATGAAAGCGGTATCAATCAAAGGATGAAGGGTAGCGAAAACCATCGCCAAGGGCTAGGAGGTGGCGTTTTCATTACGTAATCAGCTTCATCAAACGCTGCTTTGGCCCAATGATGGCGTTGCTGCGAACTAAGTTGATCCAGAACGCATCCTCAGGCGGTACTTCGCTTGTACAAGCATCTTGGCGCCAGTACCATTACCGCTCTCTTTTTCCGGCAGGAGCGGTTGCATGATTGCGGGCAGTATGGTGGCACTGGTCACACCCATGGATGCACAAGGTAATCTCGACTGGGACAGCCTGGGCAAACTGGTGGACTTCCACCTGCAAGAGGGCACCAACGCCATCGTGGCGGTCGGCACCACAGGTGAATCGGCCACACTTGATGTGGAAGAACACATCGAAGTGATCGAGTTCGTGGTCAAGCGCGTTGCAGGGCGTATTGCTGTCATCGCCGGCACGGGCGCCAATTCGACCCGCGAAGCGATCGAATTGACCAAGAACGCCAAGAAAGCCGGCGCCGATGCCTGCCTGCTGGTGACGCCGTACTACAACAAGCCGACCCAGGAAGGCCTGTACCTGCACTTTCGCGCCGTCGCCGAAGCGGTCGATATCCCGCAGATCCTCTACAACGTGCCCGGTCGCACCGCCTGCGACATGAAGGCCGAGACCGTGATCCGACTGTCCACCGTACCGAACATCATCGGTATCAAGGAAGCCACCGGTGACCTGCAACGCGCCAAGGACATCCTGGCCGGCGTGAGCAGCGACTTCCTGGTGTATTCCGGTGACGACGCCACGGCTGTGGAACTGATCCTGCTGGGCGGTAAAGGCAACATCTCGGTGACTGCCAACGTCGCACCGCGCGCCATGAGCGAGCTGTGCGCCGCTGCCATTGCCGGTGACGCGGTCAAGGCCCGGGCGATCCACGAGCAATTGGCACCGCTCAACAAAACCCTGTTTATCGAATCCAACCCTATCCCCGTGAAATGGGCGCTGCATGAGATGGGCCTGATGCCGGACGGTATCCGTCTGCCGCTCACCTGGCTCAGCGAAGCCTGTCACGAACCGCTGCGACAGGCCCTGCGCCAGTCCGGCGTCCTGGTTTAATTGAGGAAGCACTACGCATGAAGCGATTGGCCGGACTTTCCGCACTTGCCTTGATTATCTCCAGCACCAGTGGCTGCGGTTGGATCTGGGGGCCGGAAGGCTACTTCCGCGACCGCGGTAGCGATTACCTGGAAGCCCAACAAACCGCCCCGATGAAATTGCCGTCGGACGTCAATGTCGCCAAGCGCCTTGACCCGCTGCTGCCGATCCCGCGCAACGTGGCCGACGACACCTTCAAGGGTGAGTACGAAGTGCCACGTCCGCAGCCGTTGTCGGCCGTGGCCGATGCCAGCGACTACAGCCTGCAGAAGAGCGGCGACACCCGCTGGGTCATGGCCCAGCGCCCACCTGCCGAAGTCTGGCCGGTGGCCGTGCAGTTCTTCCAGGACAACGGTTTCCGCATTGACGAGCAACGCCCGCAGACCGGTGAATTCACCACCGCGTGGCAGCACACCAGCGAACTGTCGGCCTCCATGGCCAAGCGCCTGCAAGCCGGCGGCGTAGCCAATGACAGCGAAGCCCGCATCCGCGTGCGTATCGAGCCAGGCGTGCAGCGTAATACCAGTGAAGTCTATGTGGTCAGCGCCGAGCGTCCTGCCGGCAGCACCGCCAACGTCGACTTCACCCCGCGTTCGGTCAACACCGGCGTGGACGCGGCCCTGGTCGACGAAATGCTCGCCAGCATGAGCCGTATCTCCGAGAAGGGCGGTTCCGTCTCCCTGCTCGCCGCCGGCAGCTTTGACACGCCTAGCCGCGTCAGCCTCAGCGAAGACGGCAGCGGCAACGTCGTGCTCAACCTGGGTGAAGACCTGGATCGCGCCTGGTCGAGTGTCGGCCGCGCGCTGGAACACGGCGAATGGCGCGTTGAAGACATCAACCGCAGCCTGGGCCTGTACTACATCAACCTGGCCGAAAAAGCCGAGAAGAAAGACGATGAGCCTGGTTTCTTCAGCAAATTGTTCGGCAGCAAGCCGACCAAGGAAGAGATCGAAACTCGTGCCGAGCGTTACCAGGTTCGTTTGAGCAAGGTAGGCGACAGCGTGCAAGTCACCGTCGAGAAAAACATCAACACCGTGGCGCCGGCCGATGTGGCGCGCAAAGTGTTGGGCGTGATTCAGGACAACCTGGGCTGATCCGATGCGTTTTGCCGTTCTCGGCAGCGGTAGCCAAGGGAACGGCACGCTTGTAGCCCATGACGACACGTACGTCCTGGTGGATTGTGGTTTCTCCCTGCGGGAAACCGAGCGGCGCCTGCTGCGCCTGGGGGTTCACCCCACGCAGTTGAGCGCGATTCTGGTGACCCACGAACATGCCGACCACGTGCATGGCGTGGGTTTGCTGTCTCGGCGCTACAATCTTCCGGTGTACCTGAGTCGCGGTACCTTGCGCGGGATGCGCAAACCGATTGAACCCGCAGGTTTGCTGGCCGGTGGCGAGCAATTGCAGATCGGTGCCTTGAGCATTGATGTGATTGAAGTGGCCCACGATGCCCAGGAACCGACGCAATACGTATTCAGTGACGGTGAGCGACGTTTCGGCCTGCTCACCGACCTGGGTTCCTACTGCGCCAAGGTGCTGGACGGTTATCGCGACCTCGATGCATTGATGATCGAGTCCAACCACTGCCGTGACCTGCTTGCCCGTGGTCACTACCCGGCTTTTCTCAAGCAGCGGGTCGGCGGGCAGTTTGGACATTTGAACAACCACCAGGCGGCGTACCTGGTGTATGAGTTGGGCTGGCAAGACCTGCAACATCTGGTGCTGGCCCACCTGAGCAGCAAGAACAACCTGCCGACGCTTGCCCGGCAATGTTTTGTCGACACCCTTGGGTGCGACCCGGACTGGCTGCAACTGGCCGATCAAGATTCAGGGCTCGACTGGCGACACATCGCCTAGCCCACCTAACGTAATGCGGAGCCCATCATGGAAAAACGTGAAGAACTCTACCGCGGCAAAGCCAAATCGGTTTACAAGACCGACGACGCCAACCGCCTGATCCTGCTGTTTCGCAACGACACCTCGGCGTTCGACGGCAAGCGCATCGAACAGCTCGACCGCAAAGGCATGGTGAACAACAAGTTCAACGCCTTCATCATGCAGAAACTCGAAGCGGCCGGCATTCCGACCCAATTCGACAAACTGCTGGGCGACAACGAATGCCTGGTGAAAAAACTCGACATGATCCCGGTCGAGTGCGTCGTGCGTAACTATGCCGCCGGCAGCCTGGTGAAGCGTTTGGGCGTGGAAGAGGGCCTCAAGCTCAATCCTTACACCTTCGAACTGTTCCTGAAGGACGACGCCAAGGGCGACCCGTTCATCAACGAATCCCACGTAGTGGCATTCGGTTGGGGCACCGCTGAGCAACTGGCTCGCATGAAAGAACTGTCGCTGAAGGTCAACGACGTCCTGAGCAAACTGTTCGATGACGCCGGCCTGCTGCTGGTGGACTTCAAACTCGAATTCGGTGTGTTCCACGACGGCTCCATCGTCCTGGGCGACGAGTTCAGCCCGGACGGCTGCCGCCTGTGGGACAAAGACACCCGCAAGAAGATGGACAAAGACCGCTTCCGCCAGGGCCTCGGTGACGTTATCGAAGCCTACGAAGAAGTCGCCAACCGTCTCGGCGTACCGCTGTAATCGACGCAAGCATCTGATAGCACGGAAAAAAATCGCTCAGGCGCTTTGCTTCCACGAAACAGGCTGTTATGATGCGCGCCGTTGGAGAGATGCCAGAGTGGCCGAATGGGACGGATTCGAAATCCGTTGTACCTTCACCGGTACCTAGGGTTCGAATCCCTATCTCTCCGCCATTATTGAAAAACGAAAAACCCCTGATAACTTCAATGTTGTCAGGGGTTTTTTGCTTTCAGTCAGAAATTACATAATGAATTCTGCTACGGTCTTCGTTAATTGGCGATTCGGACATCAGTCATGAATTTTGAAAAAGTACTGGCGCACCTACAGGTTGAAGTCCCAGGTCTACTGGCTGTGTATGTGTTCGGTAGCCAAGTGACTGGTGAGGCTGGCAGTGAGAGCGACCTGGATGTTGCCGTTCTTTCTGCGGGAGTGGTCGAGCCTTTATCGCTATGGCGGCTTTCCGGGGAATTAGCCGATATAGTTGGCGTTCCAGTCGACTTGCTTGATTTGCGCGCAGCCTCAACAGTGATGCAATACCAGGTATTGACCACCGGACGTCGGCTATGGTCCGGGAGTATCCAGGCAGGTCTCTTCGAGAGCTACGTCCTGAGCGAAAAAACCGCGTTGGACACGGCAAGAGCCGAGTTGTTGGCGGATATCCAGAAGGAAGGGAATGTGTATGGTCGATGATGTTCTCATCAATAAAGCAGCCAGCATTGAACGTTGCGTTGCTCGCGCCCGTCAGGAATACGATAAAGATCCCACCAGCTTCGCTACCGATTTCACGCGCCAGGATGCGGCGATCCTGAATATTCAGCGAGCGTGTGAAGCCGCGCTGGACATGGGCCAGCACCTGATTCGTCGTGAGCGCTTGGGCGTTCCACAAGGAGCCCGTGATGTGTTTGAGTTGTTATGTCAGGGCGGTTGGGTCAATCCTGCGTTGCTGACCAACCTGAAAAACATGGTCGGGTTCCGTAACATTGCTGTTCACGAGTACCAGACGCTTCAATTGCCGATTACCGTTGCGATCATCACGAAACACCTTGGTGATTTTCTGGCATTCAGTTCGCATATTTTGATCAAGGATGCAGGTTTGGAAAGTAAACAGGTCTGATCTGTAAAATTCTCCCCTCCCTCTGAATAAGTTTCCTTGTTGCGGTGTTCACCACACAGACCACCCAGGAAACGCCCATGAACACCCCAACCGACCGCTACGACCGCCTGACCCGCACCTTCCACTGGCTGACCGCCGCCCTGGTGATCTTCATGTTCGCCAGCGCACACATCTGGGAAAACCTGGAAAAAGGCACGCCACTGCGCAAAGGCCTGCAATCAGTCCATATCTCCCTGGGCATCGCCATGGCGGTACTGATTGCTGCACGTATCCTCTGGCGCCTGTTCGGTGGCAATCACCCAAAGAGCGACAGCCACCCGGCGCTGAACGTGACCGCCAAAATCGCCCACGGCTGTCTATACCTGTTACTAGTCACGCAGGTAATCCTGGGCTTCCTGTTCCGCTGGGCCCAAGGTGAACCCTTCAACTTCTTCGGACTGTTCCCGGTGCCCGCGCCGTTTGTGATCGATCACGAGTTGCGTGGCACCTTGGGTGGCCTGCACAACAATGTCGCCTGGGCGATCATCGTACTCGCCGGGCTACATGCCTGCGCTGCGCTGTGGCATCACTACATCCGGCGCGACAGCACGCTGCGCCGCATGCTGCCCGGCCCTCGGGGCGATCTTCAACACTGAGTTTGCTGCTGTACTTTCCCTATCGTTACGGAGCATTAACGCCATGAAGAGTCGTCACGAACACGCCGTTGGTTACCGCACCGCTCTATTCTTCGGTGCCTGTATGGCCGCCGCGCTACTGGCCGGCCAGGCCCATGCTTCCGGTGATGAGTCGGCGCCGCCCAAGCCCAACTGCCCCAAAGGGCAGGTCTGGGATACCAAGACCGGCAAGTGCGTGCTGCAAACCAGCAAAGCCACGTCGGACGCCGACCGCACTGATTACGCCTATCGCCTGGCCAAGGACGGGCGCTACGACGAAGCCCTGTCACTGCTCGACACGCTGCAAGATCCGAACACCGCCAAGGCCCTGAACTACCGCGGCTACGCCACCCGCAAGCTGGGTCGCACCGATGAAGGCATCAGCTACTACCTCAAATCCGTGGCACTGGACCCTGGCTATGCACAAGTCCGTGAGTACCTGGGTGAGGCTTACGTCATCAAGGGCCGTGTAGACCTGGCCCAAGAGCAGTTGGTGAAAATCAAAACCCTGTGCGGCACCACCTGTGAAGAGTACGAAGACCTGGCCGAAGCCATAGCCGCTGCGCCTCAGGCTTAAACGGGAGACCGCCATCACCACAGACGCCGAGTTACGCCGTGAGTTAAGCCAACTGTTGCCGCGTTTATGGCGATACGGCTGGGTGCTGTCGCGACAAAAGCATGTGGCGGATGACCTGGTGCAGGCCACCTGCGTGCGGGCGCTGGAGCGTGCAGGCCAGTTCGTGGCCGGCACGCGGCTGGACCGCTGGTTGCTGACGATCATGCATTCGATATGGCTTAACGAACTGCGCTCGCAGCGCGTGCGGCAAGGGCAGGGGTTTGTCGATGCCGAGCAGGCATTGTCATTCGACGGCGAAACCCTGGCCCAGGACCACGTGTTGGCCGCGCAGGTGATCAAGCGCGTCAATGCGCTGCCCGAAGCCCAGCGGGAGACGGTTTTCCTGGCCTATGTCGAAGGGCTTTCATACAAGGAAATTGCCGAGGTCCTGCACATCCCGGTGGGAACGGTGATGAGCCGACTGGCTGCTGCGCGCTTGAAGCTGGCTGAAACGGCGCATTCAAGTGGCTTGCTGGATAAATCGAGCGGAGAACGACGATGACTCAAAATACCCCACCGTCGGATGAACTGCTGGTGGCTTATCTCGATGGCGAGCTGGACCCCAGCCAGCGCCAGCTTATCGATAATCTGTTGGGAATTGACCCCGCCGTGACGGCCCGCGTCGAGCAGCTCAAGCGCGGTCACCTGCCGTTCAAAGCCGCGTTCGATTCGGTGCTCGATCAAGCCCCCACCGCGCGTTTGCAGGCGATGCTTGATGCCTTGCCACCGGCCCCGGCCCCGGCGCTGAGTCGACGCAGGTTTCTCGCGGTAGCCGCCAGCTTCGCGGTGGCCGGCGTGGTCGCTGATCGGCTGTTCATGACGTTGCCCCGGCCTGAGCCCGGTTCGGGCTGGCGTGCTTCGGTCGCAGAATATATGGCGCTGTATACGCCCCAGACCCTGGAAAACCTCAGAACTGACCCTGAGTCGCATATCGCCCAACTGGGCTCGGTAGGGCGCCAACTCGGCCTGCCGCTGAGCCCGGCGGCGATAAGCCTGCCTGGCGCTGAGTTCAGGCGCGCACAAATCCTCGATTATGACGGCGTACTGATCGGCCAGTTGACCTACCTCGACCCGCGCCACGGCCCGCTGGCGCTGTGCATCACGGCCGCAAAAAAAGGCGCTGTGGCCATGGCCACCGAGCAGCGCCGCGGCCTGAACGTGGTGTTTTGGTCCAGTCCAACCCATGCCTTCATGTTGATTGGCAGAAACCCGTTTGAGGATTTGCAGATCATGGCGCGTAGTGCCGAGAAGGCTTTGTCCACTTAAAAATACGACACTCAATCATCAATATCGGGATAGATGACTCTCCCGAGTATCCAGGGCGCAACCATATCGCTATGAACCGTGCGCAGAAATGAGCCCCACTCGGTACGACTGTGGGCATCAGGTCCGATCACGGTCAGTAACAGATAGGCATCACAGTAGGAGTCGTGAGCGTAAATTAGCCAGAAGTCATTATCCGGGTCATTCAGGAGGGTAGTACGGTAATACTGGCGTTTGATTTTTGCCCATTGAACCTGAGTCTGAGAGGTGCCGGCCAGATGAATGTGATATAGATCGCTGAGATCAAGGCGTTCATCCCTGCCAAAAATAAGCGGCAGCTCACCGCACACTTTGTAGTTGAAAAAGTGCGCGGCGAAATTTTCCCAGTTACTGACTTTTTGAAACAGGGGGGAGATTTTGACAGCGGGCATTCAATCCTACTTGGAGATTGGAAGCTTGCCGCTGATCACAAAGGTGTCGAAAGCTTTTTGTCCATCACGCGCGGCTTGCCGTACATCAAGGAAGCTCAGCTCTCCGCTGACGGCCTTTTTGCGCGGCTTCTCGGTCTTTTTGGTGGTGGCCATCGGAGCCTCCGAAGGAAGTGTGTTCATAGCGTTCAGCTTATGTGAATAGTGATAGCCGAGCAAACCGCAGGCTTGATGGGCCGAGGAAAGGGACTATATCGATTGGCTTGATAGCCGCTCAAGAGCTTGGCGGAAGGACGAGGCTGATAACGCCGTCGGGCAAATCTTCATTTAGCTGGCGGTAATGGCTTCGCTACCTTTTCGCAAACTTCAAGTTTTCTCCAACAACGCCCGCCAACGCGCCGGCGTCGTGCCTTCCCAGGCGCGAAACGCCCGATAAAACGAATTGGTGTCTTCATAACCGACCAGGCAGGCGATCTCGTCTATTTCGATCGTCGGTTCGGTCAGCAAGTGGCGCACCACTTCCTGGCGCGTCTCCAGCATCAGTTGCCTGAAACTGGTGCCGGCCTCGGTAATGCGCCGTTGCAACGTGCGTTCGCTCATGCCCAGTTCCCGCGCGACCTCCACCATCTCGGGCCGACCACTCGCCAGGATCCGCTTGAGGGTGATCTTCACCTGATGGCTGATGCTGACGGGGGCCGACGCCTCGGCCAGCGCCGCTACCAGGCTGGGGTTCAGCATGTCCAGCATCTGTGGGTTGTATCCCGGAAAGGATCGATCCAGATCCGCGGCATCCAGCACCAACGCATTGCGCCCGGCACCAAACTTCACGGGGCAGCCAAAAAACTCGGCCAGTGCGCGGCTGCCGTCATCCGGGCGAGCCAGTTCGACTTTCAGAGGAATAACCTGTGCGCGGGAACCCCGCCGGCCCAACTCGACAAATGTGGCAAACGCCGCGTCTATCAAGCGTGAAGGCGGCAACTCGGGCGTGTGCAACCAGTCGATGGTCACCGTGCAGGTGCGGCCATCTTCAGCAACCAGCAGGCGCTCGGGCGTGCACAGTTGCTTGAAGCGGGCGAGGCGGTGCAGGCCATCGCGATAATCCCGGGCGACAAAGGCGGCAAAGCTGGAGGGCGGAAGCGCGGCGATCTCCAGCTGCGTCACCAGCAAGATGCCGACAGCCGGATCGGGATTAAGCGTACGAACCGCCTCCCACAAGCGAAAGTATTCCAGCGTTGTCACCTGCCGCCGGTCTCGCCGCTCGCGCAGGTGCAAGGTCATGGGCAAGCGTGCCTGACGCAACACCACCGATGGCTCCAGGCCGACGTTCTTCAGCGCCTGCCAGAACACATCCGGTATGTTG
Source organism: Pseudomonas sp. BIGb0558 (assembly GCF_024807515.1). Classification (NCBI taxonomy): domain Bacteria; kingdom Pseudomonadati; phylum Pseudomonadota; class Gammaproteobacteria; order Pseudomonadales; family Pseudomonadaceae; genus Pseudomonas; species Pseudomonas sp. BIGb0558. The sequence continues at coordinate 56,294 of NZ_JANUEW010000026.1, read as the reverse complement.
AAACGGGGTTGGGTCGCGTCAGACATGCAGCACCTTTTTCCAAACCGTGAGATTAATCCGAGGCTGACACACTGAGGTCGTGCCACTTTTTATCCGACTCGGCCAAGTCTGCCGCTGCCCGGGCGGCGTATTGCACGGCATCGGTGCCGATCAGCAAGCGTAGCGGGGCGTCTTTGTTCAGTGCCAGCTCCAGCACGATTTCGGCAACCCGGTCCGGACCCGTCGGCAGGATGCCGGGGGAATTGAGCAATTCAACCAGGGCGCCGACCGTTTGCTGGTAGGGCTCACTGATGGCCGGAATCGTCATGGAACTGCCCGACCAGTCCGTTCGCATGCCGCCCGGCTCCAGAACGGTCACCTGGATGCCCAGTGGCGTGACTTCCTGTGCCAGCACTGTGGAAAATCCACCGACTGCCCATTTCGCACTCTGATACGCGGCCAGGCCGGCCATGCCGATGCGGCCACCCAGCGACGACACCTGGAAGATATGACCACTGCCCTGGGCCCGCAACACCGGCACCACCGCCTTGCTGACGTGCACCACACCATAGAAGTTGGTGTCGATCTGCGCCGAAAAATCCTCCAGCGTCACGTCTTCCACCGAAGCCAGATCACCGTAGCCAGCGTTATTGACCACTACATCCAGGCGGCCAAAACGTTTCACCGCGGCATCCACCGCTTCCAGCACCTGCTGGTTGTTGGTGACATCCAGCGCGACGGGATAAACCGCCTCACCGTATTCGGCCACCAGGTCATCCAACTGCTTGGGGTTACGGGCGGTGGCGACTACGCGATCACCGGCGCGCAGGGCGGCTACGGTAATCGAGCGACCGAGGCCGCGGGAACTGCCGGTGATAAACCATATTCTGGACATTCGAACACCTCTTCGTTTTGAGACAGCGGGAGCAACCTGTGAACGAATGATGGTGGACGGGCCCTTTTCATACACTAGCAAGAGGGCGCCAAGTGACTTGCAACTTACGCCATTTATTCCGCGGCCAGTCGCGCCGACAGGCTTTCGATAAACACCGTTTCCGCCCGGCTCATCTTCTGCTCGCGGTTCCACAGCAGGTGGATATCCACGTCGGTAATGCCTTCGTCCGGCGGCAGGCGCCACAGCAATCCATTCTTCACATCCTCGGCCACCACATGAATCGGCAGGCAGCCCAGGCCAAACCCGGCAATCACCAACCGGCGTACCTCTTCCAGGCTGGAGGACGACGCCACGATGCGCCCGCTGAAGCCCTGCTGGTCGCGAAATATCGTCAACGGCGAGAGCATCCCGCCGATCTGGTCGCTGGTGAAACTCACGAAATTTTCCGACTGCAAATCCCCCTCCGCCAAACCGGTGCGACCAAACAACGGGTGATGCCGCCCGCAAAAGAACGCATAACGCTGGCGTAGAAACAGGTGCTGCTCCAGGCGCGGTTGCGGCCGGCGATTGAGGCTCAGGCCCAAGGTCGCGGTTTTTTCCAGCAGGGCGGCGACGATGTCGGAGCTGCGCATCACCTCAACGTCCAGATCGACCCTGGGATGCTGGCGATGGAAGTCGGCCAGGAAGTCATCAAAGGTGTCGGAACTGATCCGGCTGATCATCAGCAAGCGCACCTTGCCGATCACCTCGTCGCCAGGCTTTTGCAGGGCGTTGCTCATCTGCGAGACCTGGCCGTACATCTCGCCGGCAATCGCGAAGATCTGCTCGCCGGCTTCGGTCAGCACAAAGCGCGGGCCGCGCCGGGCAATCAGCTGGCAGTCGAGCTGTTCTTCCAGGCGCTTGAGTGCCTGGCTGATGGCCGGTTGGGTCAGGTGCAGGCGCGCGGCGGCGCGGCTGATGCTCAATTCCTGGCCGATCACCCGGAAGGTGCGCAGCAGGTTCCAGTCCAGGCGGTCATTGAGCAGCGGGTGAAAATCGCGGCGGTTTTCAGACATGGCGACAGCTCGATAATAAACAGGATTTATAATTGGAATAATAAATAGAAAATTGACTAATCATAGCGCCGAGACGAAAAATCACCCTCACTCAGCGCCATCAGAGCGCATGCGCCAGACCTTTCTCCTGCCAAAAAAATAACCAAAGGAGCCAACCCCATGAAGCCTTCCGCTTCGCCGCAGCCTCGCCGTGCCGCGGCCGCCGCCTTTATCGGCACCATGATCGAGTGGTACGACTTTTACATCTACGCCACCGCCGCCGCGCTGGTGTTCGGTCAGCTGTTTTTCCCTTCCGACGACAAACTGTTCAGCACCATGGCCGCGTTCGGCACCTTTGCCGTGGGCTTCTTCGCCCGGCCGTTGGGCGGCATCGTGTTTGGGCATATCGGCGATCGTATCGGTCGCAAGAAATCCCTGGTGATCACCCTGGTGATGATGGGCGTGGTGACGGTGTGCATCGGGCTGTTGCCGACCTACGCGCAGATCGGTGTCGCGGCGCCGGTGTTGCTGGTACTGCTGCGCGTGGTGCAAGGCATTGCCGTAGGCGGCGAGTGGGGCGGGGCGGTGCTGATGGCCGGCGAACATGCGCCCAAGGGTCGTCGCAATTTCTTTGCTTCTTTTGCCCAGTTGGGCAGCCCGGCGGGTTTGATTCTGTCGCTGCTGGCCTTCAGCGCAGTGACCCGTCTGCCGGAAGCCGACCTGCTCAGTTGGGGCTGGCGCGTGCCGTTCCTGGCCAGTGCGTTGCTGTTGATCGTCGGCTTGGCGATCCGCCTGGGCGTCAACGAATCCCCCGAGTTCCTGGAAGACAAAGCCAAGGCGGAAAAAGCCCGGGCCATCACCCAGGACCAGGCCCCGGTGATTGAAGTGCTGAAAACGGCCTGGCGCCCGCTGCTGCTGTGCATCGGCGCCAACACCCTGGGGATTGCCGGGGTGTATTTCACCAACACCTTCATGATTGCCTACACCACCCAGCAACTTAACCTGCCGCGCTCGTTGATTCTGGAATGCCTGTTTGTCGTGGCCATCATCCAGTTCTGCGTGCAGCCGCTGGCGGCCTGGGTGGCGGAGAAGGTCGGCGCGACGCGCTTTCTGTGTGCCATGACGCTGCTGGCAATGGCTTCGCCGTATCCGATGTTCGTGCTGGTCAGCAGCGGCCAGGCACCGTTGATCATCCTCGGCATCGCCCTGGCCGTGGTGTGCATGGCCTCGTTTTATGCGGTGATCGCCGGCTTCGTCAGCGGCTTGTTCGAAACCCGCGTGCGCTACACCGCCATCTCCCTGGCCTACCAAGTGTGTGGGGCGCTGGCCGGTGGCCTCACGCCGTTGATCGGCACCTGGCTGGCCCATGAATACCAGGGCCAGTGGTGGCCGATGGCTGTGTTCTACAGCGCGATTGCGGCGGTGTCGCTGGTGTGTGTACTCGCGTTGTCCCGCCGCCACGCCACAGCCCACCGTCTTGAAATGGCTTGATGAGTTTTATTGGAGCGTTTGTATGTTGAAGATTAAGGGTGAGCGCCTGTGGGCCAGCCTGATGGCCATGGCCGAAATCGGCGCCACGGCGCGCGGCGGCAGTTGCCGGCTGGCGTTGAGCGCCGAAGACCAGGCCGGCCGCGCGCTGTTCAGCCGCTGGTGTGAAGACGCCGGGCTGACCTTGAGTGTGGATGCCATTGGCAACCTGTTCGCCCGCCGGGCGGGTACCGACCACGAGGCTGCGCCGGTGATGATGGGCAGCCACCTCGACACCCAGCCCGAAGGTGGGCGCTTTGATGGTGTCTATGGTGTGCTGGCCGGATTGGAGGTAATCCGCAGCCTTGACGACCACGGCATCAAAACCCGCAAGCCACTGGAAATTGCGGTGTGGACCAACGAGGAGGGCGCCCGTTTTACCCCGGCCATGCTCGGCTCAGCGGTGTTCACCGGGACCCTGGCATTGGACAAGGCGTTGGCCACCCAGGATGTCGACGGTGTCAGCGTCGCGGATGCGTTGCGCAGCACGGGCTACAACGGCGAGCGCCCATTGGGCGGCGCAGTGGATGCATATTTTGAAGCGCACATCGAGCAAGGTCCTATCCTGGAAGACAACGCCAAGAGCATCGGCGTGGTCACCGGTGGCCAGGCGATTCGCTGGCTCGACGTGCGCGTGGAAGGCATGGCCGCCCATGCTGGCACCACGCCGATGCCCCTGCGCAAGGACGCCCTGTACGGTGCCGCGCAGATGATCCAGGCGCTGGAAAACCTGGCGGCCGACTCTGCGCCGCAGGGCCTGACCACGGTGGGTGAATTGAGCATCGCCAAGTCGTCGCGCAACACCATTCCCGGCCTGCTGAATTTCACCGTCGACCTGCGCCACCACCACGACGCCGACATTGAAGCCATGGAACAACACGTGCGCGCGCGCCTGCAGGACATCGCCGCCCGGCGTGGCCTGAGCGTCACCGTCAGCCCGCACTGGGTCAGCCCGGCGACGCCGTTTGATGCCGAGTGTGTGGCGTGTGTGCAGTCGGCGGTGGATGCGTTGGGTTATGCCCAGCAATCCATCGTCAGTGGCGCCGGCCACGACGCCATCCATCTGGCGCGGTTCTGCCCCACGGCGATGGTGTTCATCCCGTGCGTGGGCGGCTTGAGTCATAACGAAGCCGAAGATGTGCTGCCCGAGGATGTTCGCCAGGGCACCGATGTATTGCTCAATGCCGTGCTGAAACGCGCCGGCCAGGCTAATTAACGAAACATTTCTGCAAGGTTGAACACGATCAAAATGTAGGAGCTGGCTTGCCTGCGATAGCGGTGGTTCAGGCAACAAGTGTGTATCTGAGCCACCGCAATCGCAGGCAAGCCAGCTCCTACAGGTCCGGTGTTCAACCGCAGATGTGTGCCCATCAGGAGAAATCCCATGCGTACCTTTTTCCATCCCGAACAACTCCTGCACCATCCCCGCAGTTACTACTCACGCGGCCAGATGCGCACCCCGCAGGAAGTCCCCGAGCGTGCCCGCAACCTGCTGCTGGCCGCGCAAACCCTGGGCTTCGACATCCAGCAACCCCGCGACCACGGCCTTGATCCATTGCTGGCCGTACACGGCGCGGCCTACCTGACCTTCCTTCAGGAAGCCTACCCGCGCTGGAAAGATATCCCCGAAGACTGGGGCGACGAAGTCATGTCCAACATCTTCGTGCGCGAGCCCAACGCCCTGCGCGGCATCCTTGCCCAGGCGGCGCGCTACCTCGCCGACGGCAGTTGCCCGATTGGCGAACTCACCTGGCGCTCGGCGTACTGGTCCGCCCAAAGCGCCGTGGCCGCCGCCCAGGACATTCTCGACGGTGCGCCCGCCGCTTATGCGTTGTGCCGTCCACCGGGTCACCACGCCCGCTTTGATGCCGCCGGTGGGTTTTGCTACATCAACAATGCGGCGGTTGCGGCGCAGGCGTTGCGCGATGGCTTCGAACGCGTTGCCGTGCTCGATACCGACATGCACCACGGGCAAGGCATCCAGGAGATTTTCTACGACCGTGACGATGTGCTTTACGTGTCGATTCATGGCGACCCGACCAACTTCTATCCCGGCGTTGCAGGCTTTGCCGAGGAGCGCGGCGCGGCGGCGGGGGAGGGCTTCAACCTCAATTTGCCGATGGCCCATGGCGCCAGTGAGGCGCTATTTTTTGAAAAGCTGGAGCTGGCGTTGAAGGCGGTGAAGGACTTCTCGGCGGATGTGCTGGTGTTGTCGCTGGGGTTCGATATCTATGAGCTGGACCCACAGAGCAAGGTGGCGGTGACGCGGGAAGGGTTTGCGCGGTTGGGTCAGTGTATTCGTGGGTTGGGGCTGCCGTGTGTGATCGTGCAGGAGGGCGGGTATCACCTGGAGACGCTGGACAGTAATGCGCAGGCGTTTTTTGGGGGGTATCTGCTTAGCGAGATATTACCGGCAGATAGAGCGTGGCGGCTGTGATATCTTTATGCCATCGCTTGGCGTGATTTTTACAGATGATCTTTGAAGAAGATATTTATGCTTTGCCTTCAGCGATTAGCACTAGTTTTTTTGATCTGATGGAGCTGTTTTGAGTGTTATAACGTTTATAGATGTGAGAGGGAGGCTGTTGGTGTTGGAATTGAAGCAGTCCGTAGAGTGTTAGTTGATTAGTGGGTAAGGGGGTGAGATGGATAAGATTGATGGTCTTTTCAGAATTATTGGTAGGTATGATCATTATATAGAGCTTGCTAACAACAAGGCTAATTATGTGTTGGCTTCTATAATTACTGTCAATGTCGCGATGGCAGCATTGCTTGGTTATTCTGAGGTTTTAAAGTTTGAGGTCGGATTTCCTTTCGTAGGGATTTTTAAGGTTCTATCGTTAATTTGTTATTTTGCCTTTTTGTTTTTTAGTGGAGTCGCGATTAAAGGTGTAAATAGTATAATTTTCCCTAATACAAGTAGTCCGGTTGGTGTTGACCCGTCTAATGTTTTTTTTGGTGACGTTGGCGGGCGCAGTCATGTCGAATATGCACATGCTTTTAAAGAGATGAGTTGTGATAAGTTTATCGAGGATCTTTCTTTTCAGGCAAATGCCCTAGCTAAAATAGTGAGCGAGAAATTTAATCATCAGAAAGACGTTATGAATACTACTGTGAGGCAGGTAGTGCCCTTCGCGCTTGCGACGTCCTCACTATGTGGACTGATAAAGTCGCTTTCTTAATGGAGTTGAGTGAGTGGAATCTAATATACTGACGGAACGCGGGTTCGATGCGATTTTTAATTCGACTCTAAAAAAACGAGAGAAGTTAAAGGGCGAAGCTCATTTGAAATCATCTATGGGGCTTGAGTCTCATGATGCTATTTTAGCTGAAGCGACTAATAGGGATATTGCAGAGTCGCTAGAAATTGGTCCTCAAGGTGAATATGTTATTCAGGGGGCAATTAGAAAGTGGTTTGATAAGCTGGGAGTTAATGAGGGGGCAATAGCGGCGCATCCAGATTTTAAAAATATGCCTATTACAGGGGAAACTATCAATCAATACGTCTGTACGGTATTTATTGATATTAAGGGTTCTACACGTCTTTCTCTCTTGTATGATTTGGAGTTCATATATAATTTTAAAAACGCAGTCCTTAAAGCTTGTATTGATATAGTTAGATCTTTTGATGGCTACGTTCATCGACTTATGGGCGATGCGTTAATGGCGTTTTTTGGATCTAGCCTTGTTGGTAAAGAGCAGGCCGCAATAGACGCAATAAATTGTTCTATAATGTTCAAGGTTGTTCTTGAGTATTCCATAAAACCTTGGCTGGAGAAGCATAAGGGGTTTGATGCTGAAAATTTTGGTTTCCGTGTTGGGTGCAATTTTGGGGACGATTTAGAGGTTCTGTGGGGTAATTATGGTTATGGTTATTTGGGGGAGGTGTCACCGACAGGCTTGCCAGTAGATCTTGCAGCAAAGTTGCAGGGGCTTGCGAGTAAGAATGAAATTATGCTTGGGCAGGGAATAATGAATTTTATCAACTGGCCCGAGGAGTTTTCAAAAATAAAAATTGTGCAAAAAAATGGCGTTGATATGGCTCAGGAATTTGTGACGCCAAATTATAAAAAGCCTGATGGTACCGATTTGAATTACGGTATGAGAATACTTAATTATCAGAAGTGTATTGATTACTTGCCGATAGATGTGGATGTTAAGTCTCGGCTGAAAGGAGGGCGCTCAATTGATAATCCGCTGATTTCTTACCGTTGTGATGCCGGTACGTGCACGGAAAATATGACGAATTATGTTTCTGCTTCTAGGTTCTTAGATAAAAATATGTCTTTGCGTTTTATCGTTGAGGCGAACTCAATAAGTCGATTGAAGTTTCCTCTGTCAGTTAAGTTTACGAAGAAAAATCACGGCCCAGATGTCCCATTGGATGAGCTTGTGGAAGTGCCTGTTACTGAGTGTATTAGACGCTCGGGTAGTGGTCCTTTTTTTAGCTGTGAACTAATAGAAGGTACCTCTTATAGAGGTATTCATACGATGGAATGTGAGGTGAGAGAGTCGGATAATACATTGATTTATCGGAATAAAATTGCTGTACTGATTAAGTAACTTACCGTTAGTTGTGACTTTTAGAAATCTTTCCAGATTTGCTTTGCTTGAGGCAGGACGTTAGTCTTCCCTTCGCCGCCAGCACGGCGGTCGGTTTTGACAGACCGATTTACAGGTGTACAACTTCCGTTACGATTGCAGGCTGCCTAAGCTGTGACGTCGTTTTATGGCGGCTGTACGTGGGGCATCTTCGGGTGCGCCGGGTCCTGTATACCGGTCTGTCAACCCGCGTACAGCTGCCACCCAATCCTGTTTGACAGCAGGGGAATGGCAGCTCCAATTACATACAGGAGCTACACCATGAAAAAGATCACCCCCAATCCCCCTGATTCCTTTGGCGCCCGTGCGCGCAACAAACTCACCGACGGCAAAATGTCCGACGCGGCACAACGGGCACTCGACCATTACTTGCGCGAACCTGCGCCTGAACCCGCGCAAACCGACGAACGCCCACCTCGCAGGATTTTCAGCGTAGGTACGGATGTAGGCACCGAAGAAGCACTGGCCAACGCCACCGAAATCCTGTCCTCAGCCTTGGAAACGGCTTACCGCTGCGCCGATGGCCAAGACAGCATTCACTACCGCCTGACCATGGGCCTGGCCCAGTTGATCGAGAATGCTCAGGCGTTGGTGGACTCGGTACTTGACCGTCAATTTGCGGCTGATAACCCCGCCAATCTGTGACCGCCTCCGACGCCCCGCAAAGCCCGCTGTAGCTAAAAGCCAGCGGGCTTTTTCGTCATTGATTTATATCCGCTAACTTCCCACGAATCTCCCTCAAGTCCTGCCCCGCCTGGCCGAAACTCTGTCATACGATGTCGTATACCAATAATGAGAAGAATCGCCATGTCGCTCCGCAATCTGTCCATCGCCCGCCGCGCGGGTCTCGGTTTTGCCTTGATTGCCTTGCTCGTGGCGCTGCTGGGGTTCTTTGCGCTCTCGAACATGGCGAGCATCCGCGAAAGCGCCGTGCAGGTTGAAAGCGGCCTGGTGCCGAAAATGCGCCTGGTGTCGGATATTCGCGAAATCATGCTGCGCATCCGCACCATTTCCTTGCGCATGGCCCTTGATCCCAATCCGGCCGGCATCTCGCAGTACCGCAGCCAGATGGACACCCGCAGCCAGGACCTGACGAAAAAACTCGCCGACCTGAATGCCGTTATCGACACGCCCGAGGTGCGCAATCTCTACGATCAGTTCCAGGTTTCCCTGCGTCAGTATCAGCAAGGTCTTGCCCAGTCATTCGTCCTTGCCGACAAGCAGCAGACCGCCGAGTTGAACAAGTTGCTGCTGGTGGACATGAAGACCGTGGTCGACGGTTCTGGCAATCAGCTCAATGCCCTGGCTGACTACTACAACGCCCAGATAAACCTGCAAGGCCAGACGGCCGAATCACAGTACAGCTGCTCGCGCACGATGGTGTTTGGCTTCGTGCTGCTGGCGGCGTTGAGCACCGTGGCCCTGGCCTGGTTGCTGACGCGCAGCATCGTCGGTCCGCTGAGCCATGCGGTGCGGGCCGCAGAAAACGTCGCTCAAGGCGACCTGACCCAAAATGTTGAAGTCACCGGTGACGACGAAGTGACCCGCCTGCTTGTGGCATTGCAGACCATGCAAGGCAGCCTGCGCAGTACCCTGCAACTGATTCGCCAGTCGGCCGGCCAGATGGCGGCATCGGCCACCGACCTCAACGGCATCACCGACCAGAGCAGCCGCAGCCTGCAGAAGCAGACCGCTGAAATCGAGCAAGCCGCCACCGCAGTCAACGAGATGACTTCGGCCGCCGATGAGGTGGCACGCAATGCTGTCTCCACCTCCGAGTCCACCCGGCTCTCCAATGAAACGGCCCGCGACGGCCAGCAGCGCGTCGGCGAAACGGTCAGCGCGATTCAGGCGCTGAGTACCAACATTGGTGAAACCTCGAGCCTGGTGCAGAACCTCGCCGATCAGTCGCGGGATATCGGCAAGGTGCTGGACGTGATTCGCTCCATCGCCGAGCAGACCAACCTGCTGGCCCTGAACGCCGCGATCGAGGCGGCGCGGGCCGGTGAGTCCGGGCGTGGTTTTGCGGTGGTGGCCGACGAAGTGCGTGCGCTGGCCCACCGCACACAGCAATCGACCCTGGAGATCGACCAGATGGTCAGCGCCATGCGCACGGGTTCCAGCGAGGCATTGACCTCAATGCAATCGAGCACCCAGCGCGCCAGCGAAACCTTGATCCTGGCCGAAGGGGCCGGTGGCGCATTGAGCCAGATCACCGACTCCATCGACCAGATTCACCAGCGCAACCTGGTCATCGCCAGCGCCGCCGAGGAGCAGGCCCAGGTGGCCAAGGAAGTGGACCGCAACATCGTCAACATTCGTGACCTGTCTGCGCAATCATCCTCCGGAGCGGGGCAGATCAACGGATCGAGCCATGAGCTGGCGCGTTTGGCCGTGTCGCTCAATGAGGCGGTGGCGCGGTTTCAGCTGTAACGGGGTCTACCTGTGCCAGGGACGGCACCAATTCCAACACACGGTTACGGCCACCTTCGGCCACCAGGTACGTTCCCTTCGTCGTACGCACAATCGACTGCGGGGCCTTCAGGAAAGACAGAATCGTCTGCTGTCGCCCTTGCTTGTCGATCAACAACAAGCGGGCGCGGTGTGTTGAATCCTCGTTGATCCATAACCCGCGTTCATCGCACATCAGGAAGGTGGGTTTGTTCAGTTGGCTCAGCACCACCGGATCGCTGCCGTCTTCAGTCAACTCGCGGACCACGCCCTTTTTCTTTTCCGTGTAGAGCATGCGCCCATCCGTGCAGCGAACGATCGACTCGCCTTCGCTGAGCTGGTCACGCACGACGCTCAATGTCTTGTCGCTCCAGTGATAGCGCAGGATCCGGGCCCCGAACTTGCGGTCTTCGATGGCGTAGAGGTACTCGCCGTCGTCCCACAGCCCTTGCACGCTTTCTCCCTTGAACAGCTCGGTGACGACGCCATCCTTGAGGAAGCTGACCGGCGCACCGTCCACTTCCTGGCTGAACACCCAACCGCCCTGAGTGGCGACCATCCCATCCGGCTTGGACAGATTTCCTACAACCAGTTCGCGTTTTCCGTCGGGCAAGATGCGCACGATACTGCCAAGCCCGTCGCTTAATTCCTGGCTGACCATCAGTGAACCGTCGGGCATCGGCATCAGCGATGCAGCCTTTTCCACATCGCGGTGGATCACTTGAACACTCCAGTCATCGGCAGCGCTGACCGGGTAGAAGCTTTGCCAGGCGAAGAAGCCCAAAGCTGCAAAGCAGAGCAAGCCCAGTAGCCACAACCCCGGTCGAAGCACGCGATAGAGAGAGGCTGGGCTTGAAGTCCTTTTTATTGTTTTATCCATTGATTGCGCTGCCCGTAGGTATTGGTGAATGGAGAAGAGTGGAGCCGAAGTTAATCGCTGTCTTCGCGCTGCAAGCAGGCAGCATGCCTTGCGTCCTCGTAAACGGATTTGGGGCTCATATCGTTTTGGGTGAAAAAGCTACAGTCTGGCTAACGACTACCTATGCCTCGTTGTTGGCGTTTGGCGGTCATGTATTCGCGGACTTGACTGATAGGGATCGCCATAGCTGGATCTGCCTTAAGAGCTATAGCTGCAGGAATCACTTGATCCCGAACCCATTCTTTCACAATGCCATCACTGTCGAGCGGAGCTCGCGACCCGCCGTGATTATCTTTACTGCCGTCCGGCTCGTTGTTCGAGCAAGCTTGCGTCTGATCCTGGGTGATTTCCATCGGTGTCTGTGTCTTTCCCATTTGAGGCCTGTGAGGAGGTACTTGAGAGTTTTCAGTATTGACGCTTTTCAGAACCTCCGTTTCTCTCCCACGCAAATTTGCGGCTGATATGTATGAGCGCATATTTTCTGTAGGGCCATTGGCTGATCTCGAGCGTATGGGCCGTGCCAATAGCATCCCGCCAGCCCTCATACGATAATGCCCGCCACATCTGATCAACCAATGGCTGCCCTCGTGATCATCAACTTCGACCTCAACGACCTCCAAGCCTTCCGCGCCGTGGTAGACAAGGGCAGTTTCCGTGCGGCGGCCGAAGCCATCCGTATCTCACAACCCGCGCTCAGCCGGCGCATTGAAAAGCTCGAGTCCGCCCTGGACGTCAAACTTTTCGAACGCACCACCCGCCGGGTCAGCCTGACCATGGTCGGCCGTGCTTTCCTGCCGCAAGTCGAGCGCATGCTCGACGACCTGGACATCGCCCTGATGGGCATCAGTAACGTGGCGTCAACCCGCATGGGCAATGTCACCATCGCCTGTGTGCCGTCCACCGCGTACTACTTCATGCCCCACGTGATCTCCGAATTCCACAAGCTCTATCCGAAGATTCGCCTGCGGGTGTTGGACGCGAGTGCCGGCGAGGTGTGTGCGGCGGTGGAAAGTGGCGAGGCGGATTTCGGCGTGAGTTTCAGCGGCAGCCTGGCAGACGGGGTGGAGTTCGAGCTGTTGTTGCAGGAGCGCTATGTGCTGGCCTGTCGCCGGGAGCATCCATTGGCGGATCGGGCCAGTGTGACCTGGGCCGAGGCCTACGAACACGACTACATCACCGTGGACAAGACCTCGGGCAATCGCTTTTTGCTGGACCAGGCTCTGCGCGGGGTGCGGGTGAAGAAGCAAAGTATCTGTGAAACCCACCACGTGACTACGATGATCGGGCTGGTGGAGGCGGGGCTTGGGGTGGCGATGGTGCCGTCGATTGCGATGCCGGCCGGCGAGCACCCGATTCTGATGAGTGTGCCGTTGGTGGAGCCGGAGGTGGTGCGCAACGTTGGGTTGATCAAGCGCCGCGGGCGTACGTTGACGCCGGCGGCACTGGAACTGGAGCGGTTGACGCGGGAGATGCCGTTTCGGTCAGTGTGACACCGAGTCCAGGCCGGTGGATTGCACCACCGGTTGCGCCTGGGGCGAGGCGAGGAATTGCAGGAGCTTTTTCGCCTGCTCGGGGTGTTCGGCATTCACCGGAATGCCTGCGGCAAAACGGGTGACGGACTGCACGTCTTCAGGGATCTTTCCGACGTAGGTCACGCCCGGGATCGGCAGCAGTTCGGAGACCTGCTGCAAGCCCACTTCGTAATCACCCTTGGCCACCTGAGAGGCCACCGGGATGCGTTCGATCATGGTGCCCTTGGACGGCATGCCGAGTTTCTTGAACAGTTCCTTTTCGACGTAGACGCCGCTGGCACTGTCGGAATACGCCACGGATTTGGCCTTGGTCAGTACCGCCTTCAGTTCGGCATCGGTGGCAATCGAGGGCTTGGCCGCGCCTTCCTTGACCACCAGGCCGATGCGTGAATCCGCCAGCTCAACGCGGGACGCCTTGTCGACCTTGCCTTGCTTGATCAACTCATCCAGGGCGTAGCCGACCATGATCACCACGTCGGCGTGTTCGCCACGGGCCAGGCGGTTGGGAATCGCTTCCGGCGCCTTGCCCATCGACGGGCCGAGAATGGTGTCGAGGGTGTCGCCGCTCTGGGTGGTGTATTGCGGGCCCAGCAATTTATACGCCGCGGTGAAACCGCCGGAGGTCATGACCTTCAGCTGTTCCGCGTGTGCGGCCATTGCCAGTGAACCGAGCGCCAGCGCCGCCAGGGTTTTCAGCAGGATTTTCATCGGCATGATCCTCAGGCGAGTTGTGTGCGGGCTTTGGCGCTGCGATACAGCGCCAGGGTCGAGCACAAGGCGCACAGCGCGGCAAACATCAGCCAGTAGGCCGGGGATGCCTTGTCTTCAGTCACATGGATAAACCAGGTGGAAATCGCCGGGGTAAAACCGCCGAAGATCGCGGTCGCCAGGCTGTAGGCCAGGGAGAAACCGGCCACGCGCACTTCCACCGGCATGATTTCGGTCAGGGCCGGGATCATCGCGCCGTTGTACATGCCATAGAGGAAGGAGAACCACAGCAGGGTTTCCAGCATGTGCGCGAAGCTGGGTGCATTGACCACGTAGGAAAGTGCCGGGTAGGCAGTCAGCACAGTCAGGACGGTCATCGCGACCAGTACCGGCTTGCGGCCAAAACGGTCACTCAGGGTGCCGCCGATGGGCAGCCAGATGAAGTTCGACACGGCCACCAGCAAGGTCACCAGCAGGGCGTCGGAGGTGGTCAGGTTGAGCACGGTTTTGCCGAAGGTCGGCGCGTAGACGGTGATCAGGTAGAAGGCGGTGGTGGTCATCGCCACCATCATCATGCCGCCGATCACCACGGTCCAGTTCGTCACCAGGGTGGCCAACACTTCGCGCATGGTTGGGCGGTGCTTGCGGTTGGCGAACTCTTCGGTTTCCTGCAGGTTACGACGCAGCACGAAGATGAACGGGATGATCACGCAGCCGATGGCGAACGGAATGCGCCAGCCCCAATCGGCAACTACGGCCGGTTCCATCCACTGGTTCAGGCCATAACCCAGGGCGGCAGCGACCACGATGGAGATCTGCTGGCTGCCCGATTGCCAGCTGGTGTAGAAACCCTTGCGGCCCGGGGTGGCCATTTCGGCCAGGTATACCGACACGCCGCCCAGTTCCGCGCCGGCCGAGAAGCCTTGCAACAGACGGCCCATCAGCACCAGCAGCGGTGCCCACAAACCGATGGTGTGATAGCCCGGCACCAGCACGATCAGCAGCGTGCCGCTGGCCATGATCGCCAGGGTCACGATCAAGCCTTTGCGACGGCCCACATCATCGATGTACGCGCCGAGGATGATGGCCCCCAGCGGACGCATCAAAAAGCCTGCGCCGAACACGGCGAAGGTCATCATTAATGACGCAAATTCATTGGCAGCGGGGAAGAAGGCGGCAGCGATATAGGTGGCATAGAAGCCGAACAGAAAGAAGTCGAACTGTTCGAGAAAGTTGCCGGAGGTGACGCGAAAGACCGCGCCGACTTTGGAGCGGGCAGAGTCAGGCCGTGAAGGGTTTTGCATTTTTTTGTGTCTCCAGCGTTCTTTTTAAAGTGCTTGTTTCGCTTAAGACCGCGGATAGTGGCTGACACATTTAGAAATGATAAGTGAGTTGTTTACATGCATTGATGCGTCTTGGTTATCAATTGGCTGAGCTACACAAAACCGCTCCCTCATCTATGCTTGCCCAGTGTGTCCAAATCTTACGGATGGGAGGTGGGTATGAGTAACGAGCAGAAGCAGCGCGAGGAGTTGGAGCGGGAGCGGGCCAGAAAGCTTCGCGAGGAAGAAAAACCCCAGACCTGGAAGCATCCGGACGATGGCACGGAGCTGTCCGAGCGCGATCAGGAGCGCCCGCTCAGGCCTTGAGCCCTACATTTCACTGTGGCGAGGGAGCTTGCTGTGGGGATGGAGCTTGCTGTGGCGAGGGAGCTTGCTCCCGCTGGGCTGCGCAGCGGCCCCAAAAAAAGCGGGAGCGCTACGCACTCCAGCGGGAGCAAGCTCCCTCGCCACAGCAAGCTCCCTCGCCACATTACGATTCACTGAATCGGCGTACACAACTCCACCAGCGTGCCATCCGGGCATCGCACGTAAGAAACAACCTGCCCCCAAGGCTTGGTGCTCGGCGTCGAGAGCTCTGTCGCACCCTCCGCCAGCGCTCTGGCGTGGGCCTTTGGCACATCCTCAGTCACAAACCCCAGCTCCATCCCCAGCGGTTGCTGTGAAGCATGCGCCTCCACGTGCCCGCCCTCGAAATTCATCTCGACCAACTCATGCGCCGCGAAGGAGAGGATAGTAGCGCCCGTATCCAACTCGCCATACGTCCCCGATTCATGCAGGAAACGGCGACTGAAGCCGAAGGCTTTTTCGAAGAATTGCAGGGATGCGGACACGTCCGGGACGTAGACGATGGTGTAGGCAAATTTCATGGTTCAGCGGTCCTTGCTTGAGAGAGAGGCCATTTAAGTCAGCGTCGCACTCACGGTCAACGGGAAACTATTTGACATATTTGATTTGTGATCACATATTGGAGCCATAAGAACGACAACACAGGTTTTGACTCATGACAGATGGCCCGCTTCTCCTTCCCACCTTGCGCCAGGTGTCCCGCGATACCTTGCAAGACCAGGTCTATCGCCAGATCCGCGAAGCTTTGATGAGTGGTCGTTTCCAGCCCGGCCAGAAACTCACCATCCGCGGCCTCGCCGAAGCCCTCGGCTCCAGCCCCATGCCGGTGCGCGAAGCCCTCCAGCGTCTGAGCGCCGAAAACGCCTTTGAAGTCACCGAAACCTCTCGTTTGCGGGTCCGCATGATGACGGTCGAACGCCTGCGGGAGATTCGCGATGCGCGGGTCGCCCTGGAAGGTTTGCTCGCGGAAAAGGCCGTGCTGCTCCTGGAAAAGGCCGACCTCGACGAAATCTCCGACCTCTGCCAGCAGATGCAACAGGCCGCCGACGAAGTCGACGTTTCCCGCTACCTGTGGACCAACTTCGCCTTTCACCGTCGGATCTATGCCGTCGCCCAGGCCGAGTTGACCATGGCCGCCGTGGAAAACTTCTGGCTGCACATGGGCCCGTGTTTTGCCCTGGTCGCTCCCGATAAAGCTCACTTGCAGCGTTCGATGGAGGCGCATACGCGCATCGTCGAAGCCCTGGCCGCCCGCGATGGCGCCGGCGCCCGCGCTGCGGTGACCGATGACATCATGCAGGCCGCCGATTCCCTGGCGCGCCTGCTCGTCAAGAACGACCGTTCGCGGTCGTCTGTTTCAGGAGGTAAACGTGCATGAGTGTCCTACAACGGCTGCAGCCCTATCCTGGGTTACGTGTGTTGATTTCCGGCGGGGCTGCCGGTATCGGTGAAGTGTTGGCCGCGGCCTATCTGGAAGCCGGCGCCAAGGTGCATGTGTGTGATGTCAGCGAACCGGCCCTGGCGGCGTTTCGCGACAAGTACCCGGGCACTGTCGCCACCCGTGCCGACGTGAGTGATGCCGCGCAGATCGAGGCGGTGTTCCAGGTGCAGCGCGAGCAGTTCGGCGGGCTGGATGTATTGGTCAACAACGCCGGGATTGCCGGGCCCACCGGTGGCATCGATGCCATCAGCGACGCCGAGTGGCAAGCCACGATCAATATCAACCTCACGGCGCAATACCGCTTTGCCCACCACGCAGTGCCGATGCTCAAGGAATCGTCCCACGGCCATCTGCTGCATATCGCCTCGGTTGCCGGGCGTCTCGGCTACGCCTGGCGCACGCCGTATGCCGCGACCAAGTGGGCCATCGTCGGCCTGATGAAATCCCTGGCCTCGGAGCTGGGCGAAAGCGACATCCGCGTCAACGCCTTGCTGCCCGGCATCGTCGAAGGCCCGCGCATGGACGGCGTGATTCGCGCCCGTGCCGAACAGGTCGGCGTACCGGAAGCCGAGATGCGCCAGGAATACCTCAACAAGATCTCTCTCAAGCGCATGGTCACCGCCGAAGACGTCGCGGCCATGGCCTTGTTTCTCTGTTCGCCCGCCGCCCGCAATGTCACCGGCCAAGCGATCAGTGTCGACGGTAACGTCGAGTACCTGTAGGCCGCGCCAGCAGTCCGCCAAGGAAGAACACACACGCAGCACCCGGGATTTTTTTTCATAAGAATAAAAGTCGGAGAATCGTCATGTCCAAAAAACGTCCTGTCATCATCACCTGCGCCGTCACCGGTGCCATCCATACGCCGTCGATGTCGCCGCATTTGCCGATCACCGCGCAGGAAATTGCCGACGCCGCCATCGGTGCCGCCGAAGCCGGCGCCGCGATTGTTCACCTGCATGCCCGTGATCCCATCGATGGCCGTCCCAGCCAGGACCCCGCGCTGTTCGCCGAATTCCTGCCGCAGATCAAGGCCGCCAGCGACGTGGTGATCAACATCACCACCGGTGGCGCACCGACCATGGGCGTCGAAGAGCGCCTGCAACCGGTAATGCAGTTCAAGCCGGAACTGGCCTCGCTGAACATGGGCTCGATGAACTTCGGCCTGTACGAAATGCTCAACCGCTTTACCGAGTTCAAGCACGACTGGGAGCGTCCGTACCTGGAAGAAAGCGACGACCGGATCTTTCGCAACACCTTCCGCGACATTACCCACATCCTCAATTCCTGCGCCGAGAACCGCACACGTTTCGAAATCGAGTGCTACGACATCGGCCACCTGTACACCGCCGCCCATTTTCTGGAACGCGGCCTGCTCAAGCCGCCGCTGTTTATCCAGTCGGTATTCGGTTTGCGCGGCGGCATCGGCGGCCACCCGGAAGACCTGGCGCACATGCGTCGCACCGCCGACCGACTGTTTGGCGACGACTACGTGTGGTCGATCCTCGGCGCCGGCCGTGGGCAGATTCCGCTGGCCACCATGGGCCTGTCCATGGGCAGCAACGCCCGGGTCGGCCTGGAGGATTCGCTGTGGGATGGCCCGGGCAAACTGGCCGCGTCCAACGCCGACCAGGTACGGCGCATTCGCACGGTGATCGAAGCCCTCGGCCACCGGGTTGCCACGCCGGATGAAGCGCGGGAAATCCTCGGGCTGAAGGGGCGCGACCAGGTCAACTTCTAAGTGATAAACCGGCCGCGTCACGGCGCGGCCATGCCCATCCCGCACAACAACAAAAAAGGGGATAACACCATGCGTATCGAAGTGCTTGTGGACGTCAAGACCACCCTGGGCGAAGGCCCGGTGTGGGACGTCCTGCAACAACGGTTGTACTGGATCGACAGCGCCGACGGCCGGATCCTGCGCTGCACCGATGACGGTCGCGAGCTGCGCGCCTGGGACGTGGGACAGAAAATCGGCTCCATGGCCCTGCGTCACAGTGGCGAGCATGCCATCGTCGCCCTGCAAAACGGCGTGCACACCCTCGACCTCAGCAGCGGCGAACTGGCCCTGGTGATCGACCCGGAACCCGCGCTGCCCAACAACCGCCTCAACGACGGCAAGGTCGACCGCCAGGGCCGCTTTGTGTTCGGCTCCATGGACACTCTCGAAGACAGCGCCAGCGCCAAGCTCTACCGGCTGGACGCGGACCTGAGCCTGCACACCCTGGACGAAGGCATCATCGTGTCCAACGGCCCGTGCTGGAGTCCGGCGGGCGACACCTTCTACTTCTGCGACACCTGGTCGGGCGAGATCTGGGCCTATGACTACGACCTGGCGACGGGCGCGGTGAGCAATCGACGCACCTTCGCCAAGGTCGACACCCGTGGCGGTGGCGCCGCCGACGGCTGCACCGTGGATGCCGAAGGCTGCCTGTGGCAGGCGCTGGTCTACGCCGGGCAACTGGTGCGCTACACACCCGATGGCCAGGTCGACCGGATCATCCAGATGCCGGTGAAAAAGGTCACCAGCCTGACCTTTGGCGGGCCGAACCTGGACACCCTGTTCGTGACTTCCATGGCCAAGCCGCCGTTGCCGCGTTTCCCGGCCGACGGTCAGCAGCGCGGGGCGCTTTTTGCGATCACCGGGCTAGGCGTGCAAGGAATAGCCGAGCGACGGTTCGCCAGCTAGCGCGTTTTTTTCAACAAGGCACTTTCCTTCCGCAACCTTGTGTCAGTGCGCGCCCTCGCGCGCCTGGAGAAACCCATGGCAATCTTGAAAAAAGCCTCGCTGCGCAGCATTCACCGGCACTCCTGGGTGTCGCTGCTGGTGTGCTGGATGATCTGGATCCTCAACGCCTACGACCGTGAGATCGTACTGCGCCTGGGGCCGACCATTTCCAAGCACTTCGATTTGTCGGCCGATCAGTGGGGCACCATGGCCACGGTGATCATGCTCGCCCTGGCCCTGCTGGATATTCCCGGATCGATGTGGAGCGACCGCTACGGCGGTGGCTGGAAGCGCGCGCGGTTCCAGGTGCCGCTGGTGCTGGGCTACACCGCGATTTCGTTTCTGTCCGGGTTCAAGGCCCTGAGCGGCAACCTCGCAACCTTTATTGCGCTGCGGGTGGGCGTCAACCTTGGTGCAGGCTGGGGCGAGCCGGTGGGCGTGAGCAACACCGCCGAATGGTGGCCGGTGGAGCGTCGCGGTTTTGCCCTGGGCGCGCACCACACGGGTTACCCGATTGGCGCCATGCTCAGTGGCATCGTCGCCAGTTTTGTCATCAGCACCTTTGGGGAAGACAACTGGCGCTACGTGTTTTTCTTCGCGTTTGTGGTGGCGTTGCCGTTGATGATTTTCTGGGCGCGATACTCCACCGCCGAACGCATCACCGCGCTGTACGTCGACATCGCCGCCAAGGGCATGACCCCGCCGGACAACGCGCCGGCCAGCCAGGTAAAAGGCCACGCCTGGCGCACGTTTATCGCCACCTTGCGCAACCGCAATATCGCCCTGACAGCGGGTAATACGATGCTGACCCAGGTGGTGTACATGGGCGTCAACATCGTGCTGCCGGCCTACCTGTACAACATTGCCGGGCTGTCCCTGGCGGAGTCGGCGGGGATGAGCGTGGTGTTCACCCTCACCGGAATTCTCGGGCAACTGGTGTGGCCATCGCTGTCGGACATCATTGGCCGGCGTGTCACCCTGATCATCTGCGGGGTGTGGATGGCCGCCAGTGTCGGCGCGTTTTACTTCGCCAACACCCTGACCCTGATCATCGTCGTGCAGCTGCTGTTCGGCCTGGTGGCCAACGCGGTGTGGCCGATCTACTACGCGGTGGCCTGCGACTCGGCCGAGCCGTCGGCGACCTCCACTGCCAACGGCATCATCACCACCGCGATGTTTATCGGCGGCGGCCTGGCGCCGGTGCTGATGGGTAGCCTGATTGCCATGGGCGGCGGCTGGACCACCTTGCACGGCTACACGGTGTGCTTCTTCGTGATGGCCGGCTGTGCCCTGGGCGGGGCGCTGCTGCAACTGTTTTCCCATCGCCCGCCGGCGCTGGTTGCGCAACTCGAACCCTAGAACAACACCGATGCGTCCCCCAGCCAGGGTGCTGGCGGGGCGCCAAGAGGACTTGCCCGATGAAGACTGCCACTACCGCCCGTGAGCCACGGGAGTTGAACAAACTGATGTTCGTCAAGCTGATGCCCTTGCTGATCATCGCCTACGTGCTGAGCTTCCTGGACCGCACCAACATTGCCCTGGCCAAGCATCACCTGGACGTTGACCTGGGCATTTCCGCTGCGGCCTACGGCCTGGGTGCCGGATTGTTTTTCCTGACCTATGCACTGTCGGAAATCCCCAGCAACCTGATCATGCACAAGGTCGGCGCGCGCTTCTGGATCGCCCGGATCATGGTGACCTGGGGCCTGATTTCGGCGGCCATGGCGTTCGTTCAGGGCGAGACCTCGTTCTATGTCCTGCGCCTGCTGCTGGGCATTGCCGAAGCCGGCCTGTTTCCCGGGGTGATGCTGTACCTCACCTACTGGTTCAACCGCGAGCAGCGGGCGCGGGCCACCGGGTATTTCCTGCTGGGCGTGTGTTTTGCCAACATCATCGGCGGCCCGGTGGGCGCGGCGTTGATGCGCATGGACGGGATGCTCGGCTGGCACGGCTGGCAGTGGATGTTCCTGCTCGAAGGCCTGCCGGCGGTGGCGTTTGCCTGGGTGGTGTGGCGCAAGCTGCCGGACCGTCCGAGCAAGGCGCCGTGGCTCTCGGCCGAAGAGGCGCGCGGGATTGAACAGCGCATCGCGATGGAGACCGAAGAGGGCGCAGGCGAGGGCGGGCATTCGCTGAAAAACTGGCTGACCCCGCAGATCCTGCTGGCGATCTTTGTGTATTTTTGCCATCAGATCACCATCTACACCGTGATCTTTTTCCTGCCGAGCATCATCAGCAAATACGGTGAACTGAGCACCATGAGCGTCGGCCTGCTGACCTCATTGCCGTGGATTGCCGCAGCGGCGGGTGCGGTGTTGCTGCCGCGGTTTGCGACCACACCCACCCGTGCCCGGCGGCTGTTGATTACCGGCCTGCTGACCATGGCGGCGGGGCTGGGCATTGCCTCGGTGTCGGGGCCGGTGTTCAGCCTGCTGGGCTTTTGTGTGTCGGCGGTGATGTTCTTTGTGGTGCAGTCGATCATCTTTCTGTACCCGGCTTCGCGCCTCAAAGGCGTGGCGCTGGCGGGCGGGCTGGGCTTCGTCAATGCCTGCGGATTGCTCGGCGGGTTTGTCGGGCCGTCGGTGATGGGCGCAATCGAGATGAGCACCGGCAATGCCATGAACGGCTTGAAAGTGATTGCCGTGGTGCTGGTGGTGGCCGCCTTGGCCGCACTGCGTTTGCGCCAGGGCCAGGAGGCCGATCACACCAGCAATGAGGTGGGAAACCCCGAAGCCAGCACCAGGTAAGCGACGACTGCCGCCAGGCATAAACCGACGAAAACCCGCAACAATGTCCTGGCGGTGGGGTGAGCGATAAATTTGATGGCCCAGAGCAAAATCCCGGCAACCAGGACGCTCAAGGCAGAAATGACCAGCACGATGGTGTTCTCGCAAGCCTCGGAAGCTGTTTTATAGTCTCAAAGGCCCGCGTTGAACAGTGTGCGCATAGACGCAGGGCCCCGGGTGTTCCTAAACTGCCTCCTATCCAGGGCAGTGGGGCGAGCGCCGATGAATCGCAATGAATTACGCAAGGCCGACATCAACCTGATGGTGGTCTTTGAAACCTTGATGCTCGAACGCAATGTGACTCGGGTGGCCGAGAAGCTGTTTCTCGGCCAGCCCACCATCAGTTCCGCCCTCAATCGCCTGCGCACGCTGTTCAATGACCCGCTGTTCATTCGCGTCGGCCATCGCATGGAGCCGACGGCGCGGGCCGAGGAGATCATCAAGCACCTGTCGCCGGCCCTCGATTCCTTGTCGTCGGCCCTGAGCCTGACCCACGATTTCGACCCGTCCATCAGCACCATGACCTTTCGCATCGGCCTGTCCGACGACGTCGAGTTCGGCCTGCTGCCGCCGCTGCTGCGTGCTTTGCGCCAGGAAGCGCCGCAGGTGGTGTTCGTGGTGCAGCATGTGGATTACTGGCGCATCCCGGACCTGCTGGCCTCCGGCGATATCACCGTCGGCATCACCCAGACCCGCGGCCTGCCGGCCAATGCCAAGCGCAAGTTATTGCGGCATATCCGCCCGTGCCTGCTGCGGGCGGACGCCTCGGACAACCCCCTGACCCTCGACGAATATTGCGCACGGCCCCATGTGCTGGTGTCCCACACTGCCAACGTGTCCGGGTTTGCCGATGAGTGGCTGGCGGAGATCGGTCGCAAGCGCCATGTGGTGCTGTCGGTGCCGCAATACAGCGCGCTGCCGGCGTTGCTCGCCGGCACCGACATGATCGCCAGCCTGCCGGACTACACTGCCCAGGCCATGGCCGCCGGCGGGAATCTGTTCTGTGAGCCGTTCCCGTTCGAAACCCCGACCCTGGACTTGTCGATGGTCTGGCTCAGCCACGTCGACACCGACCCGGCGGAACGCTGGATGCGCTCGCGGCTGGAGGCGTTCATGAGTGAGCGGGACATGCTGGCGGTGGTTGCACCAAAATCTTGAGATAACACCTTCAGGGAGATCCACCCATGACCCCATCCCGTTCCTTGCTGCGTGGTCGCGGCAGTCATGACAGCGGCAAGGTTGGCATGGTCGAGCTGTTTTTCGACCTGGTGTTCGTGTTCGCCGTGACCCAGTTGTCCCATTCGCTGCTTGCGCACTTGTCCATCGGCGGTGCGGTGCAGGTGGCGCTGATGATGGTGGCGGTGTGGTGGGTGTGGATCTTCACCTCGTGGGTCACCAACTGGCTCGACCCGGAAAAAATCCCGATCCGCATCGGCCTGTTCGGCTTGATGGTGGCGGGCTTGCTGCTGTCGTCTTCGATTCCCAAGGCATTTACCGACCGTGGCCTGTTGTTCGCCGGCGCCTACGTATTCATGCAGGCCGGGCGCACTTTGTTTGCGTTGTGGGCGGTGCGTGGCGAGTCGCTGAACATGACCCGCAATTTCCAGCGGATCCTGGCGTGGATGCTGTTTTCCGGGGTGTTCTGGATCACCGGCGCGCTGCTTGAGGGCGAGCAGCGTTTGGCCTTCTGGGCCCTGGCGCTGTTGATCGAGCTGATTTCGCCGTCGGTGTATTTCTGGGTGCCGGGGCTTGGGGGCTCGACGCTTTCGGACTGGAATGTGGAAGGCAACCACATGGCCGAGCGCTGCGGCCTGTTTGTGATCATTGCCCTCGGTGAGTCGTTGCTGGTGACCGGCGCCACCTTCGCCGAATTGCCCTGGAGCGGGGAAGGCCTGGCGGCGTTCCTGGTGGCGGTGGTGGGCAGCATTGCCCTGTGGTGGATCTATTTCGACAGCGGCGCCGAGCGCGCCCACCACCGCATCGCCAGCTCCGCCGACCCGGGACGCCAGGCGCGGATCGCCTACACCTACCTGCATGTGTTGATCGTGGCCGGGATCATCGTCAGCGCGGTGGCCGACGAACTGGTGCTGGTGCACCCGGGGCACGCGAGCCAGGCGGGCGTGGTGGCGATCATCGCCGGCCCTTGCTTGTTCCTGCTGGGCAGTGCGTTGTTCAAGTGGGTGATGAGCGACCGGCCATTGCCACCGCTCTCGCACCTGGGCGGGTTGTTGCTGTTGCTGGTGTTGTTGCCGCTGGGCTTGCAGCAGATGTTTTCGGCGCTGGTGCTGGGCGCGCTGACGTCGGCCGTGTTGGTGGTGGTGGCGATTTGGGAAAATCGCGCGTTGCGCAGCGTGACCGAAGTTTCACATTGAAAGCGGTCTGATTCTGCGCGGCACCGTGCTATATGTATGACTCTTTTCCTACAACAACTCGGAGCCTTTCATGCCGCACCTGCATCTGGAATACACCGCCAACCTCACAGAGCTGGCCGTTGAGAAAACCCTGTTGCGGCTCAACAACGTGCTGATGGCGTCCGGGCAGTTCGGTTCCGAGTTCGATATCAAAAGTCGGGCGCAGAAGGTCGAGACGTTCCAGGTCGGCACTTCCTTGAGCCCGCGGGCGTTTATCGCGGTGAAACTGTCATTGCTCAGCGGGCGATCGCCGCAGGTCAAGAAGCAGTTGTCGGAGAGCCTGTTGGCGGCGCTGCAGGATTTGGGCGACTGGCCTGCGGACTTGCAGGTGCAGCTCAGTGTGTTGCTGGTGGACATGGATCGCGAGTCCTACAGCAAAGTCACCATCGGCTAAACACTGTAGGAGCGAGCTTGCTCGCGAAGAACTGACAGGCGACGCGGGAATCCTGAATGTCCGCGTTATCGTTAACGTTCTTCGCGAGCAAGCTCGCTCCTACAAAAAAAGGTCATAGCAACCCCTGATCCGCACACACCTTCACCACCTGCTCCCTGAACCACGTGTTGGCGCTGTCCTGCTCGCTGTGTTCGTTCCATTGCATATCCAGGGTAAACCCCGGCAACCCGTTCGGCGCATCGCAATGGCCGAACAGGGTTTGGTCCGCCAGCAGCTTCTGCACCCGACGGGGCAGGGTGACGATAAAGTCGGTGCCGGTGATCATCTTCAGCGCCGCGCTGTAGCTGTTGGCCCGGGCGATCACCTGGCGCTTGCGGGACTGGCGCGCCAGCCAGCCGTCGATCATGTTGGTGTCCGAACTCCAGGGCGTGGGGAACACATGGCGCCGCTCGACGAAGGATTGCAGGCTGAACGCCGGCTCCCGGGGGGCCGAGTGTTTGTCGAAGACGCACACCAGGTCATCTTCCAGCAGCATCTGGGTCTTGAAATCCTTGTGCGCCCGATGAAAGTGCGGGCCGAAGCAGATCACCAGGTCCAGGCGACCGTCGCGCAAGGCGTCGGCCGGAATGTCGGTTTCCAGCTTGTGCACATTGACGATCACCGGCAGGTCGGCGTGGTCGAAGGTTTTCAGCAGGCGCGGCAGGATCAACTGTTCGAAATATTCAGGGGCGCAGATGTTGAAGGCCACGGCCTTCTGGGTGGGGTCGAAAGCCTGGCTGCCGGCGTGGCACAGGTTGATGCTCTCGAGAATTTTCTGCACATGGCCGTACATGCTTGTGGCTTTGTACGTAGGACGCATGCCCGCCCGGGTGTTGATAAACAGCTCATCTTCGAAGCTGGTGCGCAGCTTCTTCAGGCTGTAGCTCACGGTGGACTGGCTGACGAACAGGGTTTCTGAGACCTCGGTGACGCTGCTTTGATCGTAAACAGCGACAAACACCATCAGGTCCTGCATATCGAGCTTTCTAAGCAAGTTGCTGTTTAGCATCCATTCCGTCCGCAAATCGTTTGTACCGAGCTCGGTACAAGACAATACAAAATGTTAACGGAACGTTCGTGCCAATAGAAAGCTCTGTCGGACCTTTCTCTGTTTGAGGTGGGACAAATAATGTTTACAACACGACCTCAGCGAATATGCCGCGCGTAATGCCGTGGGTCGAAGCGCAGTACTATCAGCAGCATCACCACCACGACTGCCGTCAGTGACCACCAGGCCCATTCGAAGCTGCCCAGTTGGTCGCGGATCATCCCGGCGATCAGCGGCGACAAACCGGCGATCAGGTAGCCGATGCCCTGCACAAAGGCCGTCAGGCCGCCGGCGCGGCGGGGGTTGTCCAGGTGGTCGAGGGACAGGATCAGGCTCATCGGAAACAACCCGCCAATCCCCAGGCCCAGCAGGCATGGCCACAGCAGGCTCAGGTGTTGCGGGCTCAGGATCAGGCCGCAGAAGCCGGCGATGATCAGCACCAGCAGCACCGCGACCACGCCGCGCTTGTCCTGGCGACGGTTGGCGATGGCCGGGGTGACCAGGCCGGAGACCACTTCCATGGCGGTCAAAAAGCCCAGCAACAGGCCGGCATTCTGTTCGCTCCAGCCCAGTTCCACGTAGTACGGCGCGAGCCAGGCCAGCACACAGGTGTAGGACGCCGTGCCGAGGCCGAAAAACAGCGCCAGCAACCACGCCCGGCGATTGCCGAAGAACGACTCCTGCGGGCCGGTACCGGCTTGGGGCAGAGGCGGCAACACCGAGCGTTGGGCGTACCAGAACACCAGCGCCAATACGGCCAGCACCGCCCAGATTGCCAGGCCGATGCGCCAACTGCCGGTGTGCACCTGGACAAACGGCGAGAACGAAGCGGCGAGGGCCGCGCCGCCCATGATCGCGGTGACGTACAGGCCCATGAACAGGGAAACGTTGTCGCTGAAGCGCGACTTGATCAACGCGGGCATCAACGCCTGGATCATCGCGATCCCGATGCCGGCGGCGATGGCGCTGAGGATCAGCTCAGCCGCCGAGTCGAGAAACAAGCGTGACACGGTGGCCAGGCCGATCACCACCAGCGACAGCACAATGCTGCGATGCTCGCCGAAGCGCTTGGCCGCACCCATGCCGAAAAACATCGCCAGGCCCATGGCCATGACCGGCAACATGGTCAGCAGGGAGGCGGTGCTGAAACTCAACGGCACATCAGCGCGAATTGACGACAACAACGGACCGACGGCGGCCATCGACGGGCGCAGGTTGAGGGCGACCAGCACCACGCTGATCATCAGCCAAACGGCGGTGGCGGGTTTTGCGCGGACGTTTTCCATGGGCGGGCCTTAAGCTGACAAGGGCAGCATTAGGCCGGGCGTGGGGGAGGGCGGCAAATGAGAAAGTCGTTGGGGCTATTGAAAAAATGCGGGCGGGGTTGTTGTGGCGAGGGAGCTTGCTGTGGAGAGGGAGCTTGCTGTGGCGAGGGAGCTTGCTCCCGCTGGGCTGCGTAGCGGCCCCAAGAATTTTGGGAGCGCTTCGCACTCCAGCGGGAGCAAGCTCCCTCGCCACAGTGCTTTCGGGTGGTTTCAGACCGCCCGAATCACATGCTTGATCTCCTGAAACGCCTGCAACCCCCACGGCCCCAGTTCCCGGCCAATGCTGCTCTGCTTGTAACCCCCCCACGCCGTCTGCGGGAAGATCACCTGCGGCGCGTTGATCCACACCAGGCCCACCTGCAACGCATTGGCCACCCGTTCAGCCGCTTCCAGGTCGCTGCTCAGCACACTGGCCACCAGGCCGAACTCGCTGTCATTGGCCAGCGCCACCGCCTCGGCTTCACTGGCAAAACTGCGCACACACAGCACCGGGCCGAAGATTTCTTCGTTCCACAACGCGCTGTCCAGCGGCACTTCGGTAAACACCGTCGGGCGAATGAAGTAACCGTGAGGCAAGTCCGTCGGGCGTGCGCCGCCACACAGCAATTTCGCACCGGCTTGCACGCCTCGCTCGATATGCCCCAGCACCCGCTGGTACTGCGCACGGTTGACCAGCGCGCCCATTTCCACGTCATCGGCGAACGGGTCCGCCACGCGAATACTCTCGGCCCTGGCCTGCAAACGGGTCAGGAACTCGTCCGCCAATTCGTCGGCCACCAACACCCGGCTGGTGGCGGAACACATCTGCCCGGCGTTGAAGAAACCACCGCCACAGGCCAGCTCCACGGCCAGGTCGAGGTCGGCGTCCGCCAGCACCAACAAGGAAGATTTGCCGCCCAACTCCAGGCTCACGCCCTTGACCGTTTCGGCGGCGCGCTGCATCACCTGCACACCCACGGCATTGCTGCCGGTGAAGGAGATTTTTGCTACTCGCGGGTCCGCCGCCAGTGGCGCGCCAACTGCCAGGCCCGTGCCGCAGACCACGTTGAACACGCCGGCAGGCAGCCCCACCGAGGCGATGATCCTGGCCAGTTCCAGCTCTGCCAGCGGCGTCACTTCCGACGGTTTGAGCACCACGCAGCAGCCGGCAGCCAGCGCCGGGGCGAGCTTCCAGGCGGTGGTCACCATCGGGAAATTCCACGGCACGATCAGGCCCACCACGCCGCACGGTTCACGGCGTACACGGGCGCTGAAATCCGCAGTGGGCAGTGCCACCGAACGATCCTGGGTGGCGTCCATGTCGTCGGCCAAACCGGCGTAATAGGTGAAGGTGGCGATCACGTCATCCACATCAATCCCGGCCTCGAACAGCGGCTTGCCGTTGTTGCTCGATTGCAGGTGCATCAGGTGTTCGCGTTGGGCGCTGACGCCCTCGGCGATTTTGCGCAGCAGTGCGGCGCGATCACGGCCGGTGCTTCTGGACCAGTCCGGGAAGGCCGCGCTGGCAGCACCGACGGCCTCGGTCACTGCGCCGGTATCACCCACATTCACCTGGGCCAACGTGGCCTCGGTCGCCGGGTTGATCACGTCCAGCACCTCATGGCCCGCACGCCACACGCCATTGATGTACAGCCCGTTCACTACCGTGCTCATACCGCCACCTCTTTCATCCAAAGCCCCTGGTCGATTTCAATCAGCGTCGGCCCCTGGCGATCAGTGGCGGCACGCAATGCGCTGCGCAATTCTTCAATCCCCTGGATGCGCTGGGCAGCCGCGCCAAGGGCCTTGGCCACGCCGATAAAGTCCGGGGTGTAGATGTCGACGCCCACCGGCTCGATGGCGCGGTTGACCATGTATTTCTTGATCTCTTCATAGCCCTGGTTATTCCACAGCAGCACGATTACCGGTGTGCGCGCTTCCACGGCGCTGGCCAGTTCCGGCAGGGTGAATTGCAGGCCGCCGTCGCCGATCAGGCACACCACCGGCGCACCGTTGCCACGCCCCAGCCATGCGCCGATGGCCGCCGGCAAGGCGTAGCCGAGGGTGCCGTAGCCGGTGGAGGAGTTGAACCAGCGGCGCGGCTGGTCGAGGTTCAGGGTCAGGTTGCCGGTGTACACCGGTTGGGTGGAGTCGCCCACCAGTACGGCGTCGGGCAGCTCTGCCAATACGGTGTTGAGGAACAGGGTTTGCGCACGAGTGGCGGCGTCCCAGGTCGGTTCCAGTTCGCTCCACAGGCGGGCGACGCGGTGTGCGCCCCAGCCGCTGTCGCGGGCGGCCAAGGGCGTGTTGCCCAGTTCGGCGAGCAATGCCTGGGTGGCGATTTGTGCGTCAGCCACCAGCGCGACTTGCGGTAGGTAATTGCGTACGGTCTGGTCGGAATCGATGTCGATGCGCAGCAGGGCACCGGGAATTTCGAAGCCGCCGGCGAAGGTCACGTCGTAGTCGGTCTCTGCCAACTCGGTGCCGATCGCCAGCACTACGTCGGCCTCGGCCACCAGGGCGCGGGTGGCGACCAGGGTTTGGGTCGAGCCGATCAGCAGCGGATGGTGGGAGGCCAGCATGCCCTTGGCGTTGATGGTCAGGGCGACCGGGGCACCGAGGGTTTCGGCCAATTGCGTCAGCTCGGGCGCGGCGTCGATGGCACCGCCACCGGCGAGAATCAGCGGGCGTTTGGCGGCCGCCAGCAACCGGCTCATCTGCTTGACCGCCGACGGCGCAGCACCGGCGCGGGACACGCTGACCGGCTCGCTGCCGAGCAACGCGTCGGCGTTTTCCACCAGCACATCCAGCGGGATCTCGATGTGTACCGGGCGCGGTCGCCCGGCCTGGAACAGCGCAAACGCCCGGGCCAATACACCGGGCAATTCGGCCGCCGACATCAAGGTGTGGGAGAACGCCGCCACGCCCGCGATCATCGCGCCCTGGTTCGGCAACTCGTGGAGCTTGCCGCGCCCGCCGCCCAGCTGGCTGCGGGACTGCACGCTGGAAATCACCAGCATCGGGATCGAGTCGGCGTAGGCCTGGCCCATGGCGGTGGTGATATTGGTCATGCCGGGGCCGGTGATGATGAAACACACACCGGGTTTGCCGCTGGTGCGCGCATAGCCGTCGGCCATGAAGCCGGCGCCCTGTTCGTGGCGCGGGGTGACATGGCGGATGCTGGAGCGCGCCAGGCCCCGATAGAGTTCCACGGTGTGCACGCCGGGGATACCGAACACCTGGTCCACGCCGTAGCCTTCCAGCAGGTTGACCAATACTTCGCCGCAGGTCGCCATTGTCGTCGCTCTTATTGTTGATAAAGGCCGGTATTGGAACGGCTGGCCCGTAGCGGCAACAATCGATAAAAAGTCATACTAGCCATGTCCTCACGTCATGGCTGCGCCCTTATGAAACGCCTACCGCCGTTGCCCGCCTTGCACACCTTTTGGGTCACGGCCCAGTGCTGCAACTTCACCCGTGCCGCCGAGCAATTGCACATCACCCAGGGCGCGGTGAGCCGGCAGATTGCCGGGCTGGAAAGTCACCTGGGTTATGCGCTGTTCCAGCGCCAGGCCCGGGGTTTGAGCCTGACAGAAGAGGGCCGCGAATGGTCGCTGCGGGTGCAGCAGGTATTTGGTTTGATCGGTGAGGCGGTGGAGCAGATCGGCACCCGCCGCGAAACCTTGCAGCTCAAGGCCTCCACCTGCGTGATGCGCTGGCTGTTGCCACGGCTGATGCAGTGGCAGCAGGAACGCCCGGACGTGCCGGTGGAACTCACGACTACCGTGGCCTACACCGTCGATTTTCGCCGTGAGCAGTTCGATGCAGCGGTGATCTATGCACCGATTGCCGAGCAGTCGTGCGAGGCGCGGCACCTGTTTGATGAGCGCCTGACGCCGGTGTGCGCACCGGCGTTGCTCGGTGGTTTGCACACGCCAGCGGATTTGCAGCAACAGGTGCTGTTGCACCCCACGCGGGATGAACGGGATTGGGCGTTGTGGTTGAAGGCGGCGGATACGCGTTTGAGCAATCTGGCTCAGGGGCATCATTTTGAAACGCTGGACCTGGCGATGACGGTGGCGTCCCAGGGGTCCGGCGTGGCGATTGGCGACAGCGCGCTGATTGGCGAAGATCTCAAGGCGGGGCGGCTGGCGACGCCGTTTGAACTGCGGGTGCCGACGGGGATGGGTTATTACCTGGTGTACCCGCCGGCGACGGAGCCCTCGGCGGGGTTGGAGCAGCTTATGAATTGGTTGGTGAGCCAGGCACAGAAACCTGCGTAGCAGCTGTCGAGCCTTGGCGAGGCTGCGTTTGCGGTGTATCAGATGTACCGCAAACGCAGCCTCGCTGGGGCTCGACAGCTGCTACGCAAAGTACGGGTGATCAGTATCCGACCGTAAACCGCTGGCGCGAATGCTTCGGTGTTTCCACTTCATCAATCAGCGCAATTGCAAAGTCGGCAAAGCTGATCCAGCTGCGGCCTTCCTCGCTCACCAGCAACTCATCCTGGCCCAGGCGGAATTTGCCGGTGCGGGCGGTTTCGGTGAATTCCGCCGAGGGCGAAAGGAAGGTCCAGTCCAGGTCTTTTTCCTGGCGCAGGGTGTCGAGGAACACGCTGCCGGCGCTGGCTTCGGTTTTGTATTCCTCGGGGAAGCCGGGGCTGTCGATCACCCGGCTACCGCCCGACAACAGCAGCGAACCGGCACCACCCACGACCAGCAGGCGTTTCACACCGGCCTTTTTCACCGGATTGATCACCGCGTCTGCCGGCAGCGTGGCGAAGTGCGCCGCACTGATCACCACGTCGTTGCCGCGAATGGCCTGTTCCAGCGCCTCGGCATCCAGCGCATCCACTTGCTTGGCGGTGACGCCGGGGCGTACGCCGATCTTGTCGGTATTGCGGGCGATGGCGGTCACGGTATGCCCGCGACGCAAGGCTTCTTCCAGCAGTTGGCTACCGGCACGACCGGTGGCACCAATGATTGCGATCTTGCTCATGACGTTCTCCAGTACGGTTAAGGGTTGAATCAACTCACCACTGCATTTCGCCCTTGGCGACTTTGGCGCCCAGTTCCAGGGTGCTTGCGTCGCCCAGGTTCGGGTAACGTTTTTTCATTGCGCTGATCAGCGCGGCAGAGTCCTTGGCCTTGGCGGTTTCTTCGTCAAACGCCTTGATGTAGTCGGCGGTGAACGCCACGGATGTGAGCGACGGCGTGCCCAGGTAGTGGCCCGGAATCACGGTGCGCGGTTTCAGATCCTGAATACGTTGTAGCGTTGCCAGCCAATCGGTGTGGGATTTGGCGGTCTGGGTATCGGCCATCCACACATGAATGTTCTCGGAGACGACCACACCACCCACCACCGCCTTGATCGACGGGATCCACACAAAGGTGCGGTCCGGTTGCGCGCCGTCGAGACCGATCACTTCCAACTGCTTGCCTTCGAGGGTCAGGCTGTGGCCCTCAAGCACTTGGGGGATGACGGCTTTGGCAGGTTTGTCGGCCCCCAGTTTCGGGCCCCAGAACGCCAGTTTGTGCTCAACGGTGGCCTTGATATGGTCCACCACCGGCTGCGGTGCCACGACCTTGGCCTGGGGGAAGGCGGCGGTCAGGGTGTCGAGGCCGAAGTAGTAGTCCGGGTCGCCGTGGCTGATGTAGATGGTGGTCAGGCGCTTGCCGCTGGCGCGGATTTTCTGCACCAGTTGTTCGGCCTGGGTGTTGCCGAACTGGGCGTCCACCAGGATCGCGTCCTTGTCGCCGCTGACCAGTACCGAAGTGACCGGCATCATCGCGGTTTCGCCCGGGTTGTAGGCGTCCAGGGTCAAGTCGGCAGCCGCGGCGTGGGCGGTAAAGGCCAGGGTAGCGGCGGCCAGGGCCACGCGCTTGAGCGGGGAGAATCCAAACATGTGCAGCTCCAGTCATCGCTAAGGTGTGGACAGAGCTTAGTTGCACCAAACGCTACAAAAAATGCGATGCTGGGACATAGTTTGTTTCTGAAAGCGGGCAAATCATGGATCGTCTTCAAGCAATGCGGGTGTTCGTGGCTGTGGTGGACCTGGGCAGCCAGTCAGCGGCGGCCGACCACCTGGACCTGTCGCGGCCGGTGGTGTCGCGCTATCTGGCGGAGTTGGAGGACTGGGTCGGTGCGCGGCTGATGCACCGCACCACCCGCAAGCTCAGCCTGACCGCCGCCGGCAGTGAAACCTTGCCCCGTTGCCGGCAGATGCTGGAATTGTGCAGCGACATGCAGGCCGCCGTCAGCGAGCCCGACGAAGCGCCCCGCGGCCTGCTGCGCCTGAGTGTCAGCACCTCGTTTGGCCAGGCCCAGTTGGCCGACGCCATCGCCGAATACGTCAAGCGCTACCCGTTGGTCAGTATCGACATGCAGATGCTCGACCGCACGGTGAACCTGGTGGATGAACGCATCGACCTGGCGATCCGCACCAGCTATGAACTGGACCCGAACCTGATCGCCCGCCGGCTCACGCTGTGCCGTTCGGTGATCTGTGCATCGCCCGCCTATCTGCACGAGCACCCGCAACCCCGGCGCGTGCAGGACCTGGCCCGGCACAATTGCCTGACCCATTCCTACTTCGGCAAAAGCCTGTGGCACTTCGTGGAAAACGGCGAACCAGTGTCGGT
The DNA here is from genome assembly GCF_024807515.1 of Pseudomonas sp. BIGb0558. Lineage (NCBI taxonomy): Bacteria > Pseudomonadati > Pseudomonadota > Gammaproteobacteria > Pseudomonadales > Pseudomonadaceae > Pseudomonas > Pseudomonas sp. BIGb0558. The sequence continues at coordinate 22,173 of NZ_JANUEW010000026.1, read as the reverse complement.
GCCGGTGCAGGGCAATATCAGCGCCAATGAGGCGAGTACCTTGTTGCGGGTGACGCTGGCGGGGGCGGGGGTGTCGCGGCTGCCGAGTTATCAGGCCGGCGACTACATCCGCAGTGGCGAGCTGATCCGCCTGCTGCCCGAGGCCGAGCCGCAGCAGATGAACATCTATGCGGTGTACGCCTCGCGCAAGCACATGCCGGCGGCACTGCGCAGCCTGCTGGATTTCCTGGTGCTGAGGTTTCCGGAAGAGCCTGAATGGGACGTCGGTCTCTAAGCCGACATAAACAGATTGAATGGCGCCCGATAATGGCGACATGCCCACGCTGACCTATGCTTATACAAGCACCTTCTTGATCCGATCAGAGGTCAGCATCATGTCGATCAAAACAAGAAAGTACCTGATGATTTTCACCCTGTGCGCCGCCGCTACAGCGCTCTATGGCACTGCCGCCTACCGCGTTGAACAGGCCCGCATGCAGCCGAGCTACGCCGCCAGCTGCAATCACGGCCAATGCGTTGGCCACATGGCCGCCTTCAGCTCGTTGCGCTAACGTCCTGATCGGCTTTCAACTGTTCCCGAAACGCTTTCGGGGAAAACCCGACGCGCCGGCGAAACAGCCGCGAGAAGTTGGTCGGGTCGGAAAACCCCAACACTTCCGACATCTCGTTGATGGTCATGCTGGTGTAAGTCAGCAGGCGCTTGGCTTCCAGCAATTGGCGGTCGTGCATGATCTGCAAGGCGGGCTGCCCGCCCAATTCCCGACATGTCCCGTTCAGGTGTGAGACCGAGATACCGAGCTTGTGGGCCAGGTCTTCGATTTTCGGGTGTTCGCGGTAATGCTGCTCCACCAACTGGGTGAACCGGCGGAAGTATTCGCGGCCTCGCGGCGCGCGCGGATGACGACGCTGGGTCGCCTGGCGGCTGATCCACACCAGCAGCACGCTGACCAGCGCGTGCATCATCATGTCCCGTGCCGGTTGGTCGCTGGCGTACTCCTCCTGCAACCGGGCGAACAAACTGTTGAGGTAGTCACTGTCCTTGCCGGCGGGGTAGCTGCCCAGGGCGTTCAGGCCATCCAGCGCCGCGCCCAGTTGTTCCTGCAAATGCGCCATCAGCGGCGCGGCCAGGGTGACCACGAACCCTTCGACGTCTTCGGAAAACCGAAAGCCATGCACGCATAACGGCGGCAGCACCTGCAGCGTCGATTCGCTGAGGGTACTGCGCTGGCCTTCGATCTCCAGTTGCGCCTGGCCCTTGTGCACGTACAGCAACTGGCACAAGTCCGCATGCCGGTGGGGCTGGATTTCCCACTGGTACTCACGGCTGCGCCGGGAGATGGTTTCACAGTGCAACAAATCCGGGGTCGGCCATTGCTGGCTCTCTCCGTAGAGTTTGAACACTGGAATCGCTGCACTGGCAGTTTTGGTCATGGCTTCATCCGATACTTCGGGAGAGTTGTGCGGTAATCGCCCCAATTGGCGAAAAGCGCAGCTTTGGGCTCAGTTTTCACCTTCTTATGCCGGGCACTCAAGTGAAAAATGCCAGCAACACCATCAATGACAACTCTTTCACCGAATACGTTCGGTGAAGCTTGCGGGCCATAAAAATAATGAAAACGCTGAAAACCCAAGTCGCCATCATTGGCGCCGGTCCCTCGGGACTGCTGCTTGGCCAACTGCTGCACAACGCCGGGATTGAAACCCTGATTCTTGAGCGCCAGACGCCGGATTACGTGCAAGGGCGCATCCGGGCCGGGGTGCTGGAGCAAGGCATGGTCGACCTGTTGCGCCAGGCCGGCGTCAGTGCGCGGATGGATGCCGAAGGTTTGGTGCATGAGGGTTTTGAGCTGGCGTTGAACGGGCAACTGACCCACATCGACCTCAAGGCGTTGACCGGCGGCAAGACGGTGATGATCTACGGCCAGACCGAAGTCACCCGCGACCTGATGGCCGCGCGCCAGGCCAGCGGTGCTGTCACTTTCTACGAAGCCAGTAACGTACAGCCCCATGATTTGAAACGCGCGGAGCCGTGGCTGAGTTTCGAGCATGAAGGCGAGCAGTATCGCCTGGACTGCGACTACATCGCCGGTTGTGACGGTTTTCACGGTGTGGCGCGTCAGTCGATTCCGGCTGAGGCGCTGAAAATCTTTGAGCGGGTCTATCCGTTTGGCTGGTTGGGCATCCTTGCCGACACCCCGCCGATCCATGATGAGCTGGTGTACGCCAAGCATGAGCGCGGTTTTGCCCTGTGCAGCATGCGCTCACCGACCCGCAGCCGTTATTACCTGCAAGTGCCGGCCGATGAATCGGTGCAGGACTGGTCCGATGAGCGCTTCTGGGACGAACTGAAAACCCGCTTGCCCACGGCACTCAGCGAGCAACTGATAACCGGCCCGTCGATTGAAAAAAGTATCGCGCCCCTGCGCAGCTTCGTGGTGGAGCCGATGCAGTACGGCCGCCTGTTTCTGCTCGGTGATGCCGCCCATATCGTGCCGCCCACCGGCGCCAAGGGCTTGAACCTGGCGGCCAGCGATGTCAGCACCTTGTTCAACATCCTGCTCAAGGTGTACCGCGAGGGCCGGGTGGAGTTGCTGGAAAAATACTCACAGATTTGCCTGCGGCGGATCTGGAAGGCCGAACGGTTTTCCTGGTGGATGACTTCGATGTTGCACCAATTTCCGGAGGCGGATGGCTTCAGCCAGCGCATCGCCCAGAGCGAACTGGAATATTTCGTCGACTCCGAAGCCGGGCGTAAAACCATTGCAGAAAATTACGTCGGACTTCCTTACGAGGCTATCGAATAGCCAGCTATCTAGTACACTGACGAGCATTCCCGCGGGCCTCCTTTTCCCGTGGGCCCTTGCTCGCAGGTTCTGCCGTGACCAACCTCAATCAGCCCGCCACACCCGCCGTTCGCAGTGTCCTTGTCGCCTTGATGATGGCGATCTTTCTCGGAGCGCTGGACCAGACCATCGTCGCCGTGTCCATGCCGGCCATTTCTGCCCAGTTCCACGACGTCAACCTGCTGGCCTGGGTAATCTCCGGCTATATGGTGGCGATGACCGTGGCGGTGCCGATCTACGGCAAGCTCGGCGACCTGTACGGGCGCCGGCCGATGATGCTGATCGGCATGGGCCTGTTCACCGTTGCTTCGCTGTTTTGCGGCATGGCCCAGAGCATGGAGCAACTGGTGCTGGCGCGGATCCTCCAGGGCATCGGTGCCGGCGGGATGATTTCGGTCAGCCAGGCGATTATCGGCGACATCATCCCGCCCCGTGAGCGTGGGCGTTACCAGGGTTATTTCAGCAGCATGTACGCAGTGGCCAGCGTGGCCGGGCCGGTGCTGGGTGGCTACATGACCGAGTACCTGTCGTGGCGCTGGGTGTTCCTGATCAACCTGCCATTGGGCGCGGGCGCCTGGTGGGTGGCCCATCGCACGCTGGTGGGGCTGCCGGTGCCGCAGCGCAAGCCGGTGATCGACTACCTCGGCACCGTGCTGATGATCGTCGGCTTGACTGCGTTGTTGCTGGGCATCACCGAGATCGGCCAGGGTCATCATTGGCGTGACAATGAAGTGCTGGGGCTGCTGGCCTGTGCGCTGGTGGCGTTGACGCTGTTTGTGTGGCACGAACGCCGGGCACGGGAGCCGTTGTTGCCGATGCACCTGTTTGCCAACCGCAGCGCGGTGCTGTGTTGGTGCACGATTTTCTTTACCAGTTTCCAGGCGATTTCCCTCACGGTATTGATGCCGCTGCGTTACCAGACCGTTACCGGCTCGGGTGCCGACAGCGCTGCCTTGCACTTGTTGCCGCTGGCGATTGGCTTGCCGATGGGTGCGTATTTCGCCGGGCGCATGACTTCGGTGACCGGCCGCTATAAACCGATGATCCTGATTGGCGCCTTGCTGAGCCCGATCGCGATTCTGGGCATGGCCCTCAGTGCGCCCCAGGCTGTGGCGGTTACCAGTCTGTTCATGTTGCTCTGCGGGATTGCCGCAGGGATGCAGTTTCCGACTTCCCTGGTGGGTACGCAGAACTCGGTGGAGCAGCGGGACATTGGCGTGGCGACCAGCACCACCAATCTGTTTCGTTCCCTGGGTGGTGCGGTCGGGGTGGCGTGCATGTCGGCGCTGTTGTTGGCGTTGTTGCAGGACTCCAGCTTTGCGCACCTGGCCAGCGGGGCGCTGGTGGCGGAGGGGAGTTCGGGGAATGTGCTGCTGGATGGTTTGAATGCAGCGCCTGGGCCGGCGCAGGACGCGTTGCGGGGGGAGTTGCTGATCACGTTCCGGCATTTGCTGATGGTCAGTGCCGGGGTATCGTTGCTGGGCTTGGCGGCCGCGATTGCGATGCCTAACCGCGTGCTGCGGGGGCGGGAAGACAAGGCGAAATAGTTGGAGCAATGAAGATTGAATGTGGGAGCAAGCCCGCTCCCACATTCGGTCACATTTTGATGTTCTCGCGGATATTCCAGCCGTACTTGACGGCGCCGCCATCCTTGCCGCCGTCGGCTTTTTGCGGTTGATAGCCGACTTCGACCTTGGCGAAATTCAGGCCGATAACCTCGGTCAGTACATCCGCCGTTTGCGTTGCATCGGCTTGGTAGGAGGTGACCATGACTTCCGTCAAGGTGATCACCAGATACTCTACGGCGCTGTCGCCCCCAGCCTTGCGTACTACCAGCCTGGCTTCGGGATAATGCTTGCCGGTGGAGCAGGCCATCATCAGGTTGGGCGAGGATTTATCCATACGCTTGGTGAGCATCAGGTTATCGATGTTGACCTTGCCGGCACCGCCACCAGTGCCGGTATGCATGGACCCTGATTGGGACATGCCCCAGTTCCACTCGGTGATATCGATCTCGTCGCGATGGACCTGGTCCCTTGACTCTCCCTTGATGTCTCCCAGCTTCAAAAACATATCAGTTGCCATCGTCGTTCCCTCTCTTATGTTTCGCCGGTAGTGGCGGGGGGACGTACCTTTTCTTATTCGGATATTGCCCACAAGACCGTGGGACGTGATCAGGAAGTGCCTGTCTGGAAAAGAGGAGTTTTCTGACATTCTTCGAGGGGATTCAATCTTTACGCTCTGCGCTCTTTAAGACCAAGGAGTGAAGGGATGACTTCCAGCGTAATGAAAGACGGCTTTCCCAGTGCCCATCTCACTACCCGGCAGCGGGTGGAAAGCAGTATCGACGTGCGCCGCCTGTTTGCTGCCATCGACGCCGACCCCGCCATTGTCGGGGCCGGGGTGGTGTATCTCGATGGGAATTTACGGGCGGTTGTGTTGCGTGAGTTCCAGCCGATTTGCAGCATCGTGCCCAAGAAGGTGATTTTGCGCGAGGCACCGCGGTCTGTCGGGAGAGTGGAGTTTATTCGGCGCCTGGAGCATGAGCCGCGGGAATCGCAGGTGGTGTTTGAGTTGGTGAATATGGCGCTGGCCTGCACGGCGGCATGGATTAGTTGGAGGGTTGCGATGAGTGGCGCTTCACTGATTCCATTCAGTGGCGGTGCCTCGGGCGTGGTCGCTGCCATTGGTGTTTCCGCCGGGCTGGCAAGTAGCGTTCAATGTCTTAACGGGTTTGTTCGGGTTCGTAACGAACTTTTTAATTCTGCCCAGAATGATTATTTGGACAGTGATGAGTGGTACCAAACTGTCACAGCCGGTCTCGATGCAGCTTCATTGTTAGGCGCTGGAGTGACTTCAATGGCAACCATCCGACTCGTTAATGTGCTCAGGAAAACTACCGGTAAGAGTTTGCGCCAGGTCCTTAAAGGTTTGAATCGCCAGGAGCGGGTAAGGCTCACCAACGAGCTGCTGAGCATCAATCGTCCGGAAATGACTCGAAAATTGATCAAGTTAAAGCAAAAGATGGGAGATATGCCCAAGCGCTACACATCCTCTGAAATCCGCCAAGGAACTATCGCTCAAATTCAAGATGCTCTTGGCGCCGCATTGAGTGTTGCGGGCAGTGCGATGTCTGGGAACATCCGCACCATTGCGGTTGGGCTTTACGAGGAGGTTTCAGAATGATCCATCTGATGCCGTTGGAGCCATTTCTGAAACGCTACTTTCCTACCTTTATGGCCGCCATTTTTTGCGGTTTTCTGGGAGGCTCTGCAATAGTTTTCCTGATGGAACATTACTATTTTCGCGTGGCGCCTTTGGCGTTATGGACAACATTTGGTGAGCGCGCTGCTACTTTCTTCGCCTGCATTATCACCCTCTGCAATTTTATGATGATGTATGGACGGCCCCAATGGGTGTGGGGCATGGTGGTTTTTTTTGTGGTCTGTCTGCTCATGGCTTTGCCGGCCATTCAATTCTCCCTGCACCCATTTTTATATGCAGAAAGTCTATTTTGGCCGTTATTGGGCCTGCTGATACTTAACAGCAAGCGCCACCGGGAAATGCGTGGAAAGTTTCTCGAGCTTCGCTACAGGCGCAAGCGGATCAGGGAAATACTCCGCCGTCGGCAAAAGAAGCTTTCCGGCTAAAAAAATCAGGCCGTTACGAAGGCGTATCAAGGACTGTAATACCCCACCGCCACCATGAAATGCCCAGCTTTACGCAAATACGCATGCTTGTTCTCGACCTTTCCGGTCACCGGGTTTTTCCAGCGGTACTTGTATTCCCCCTGATCCTGCTCCGCCATCACCGCCAGGATCGGCTCACCCACCGGCTTCCCGTCGGGATCCTTGATCTTGCTGAAATCCGTATTCACCAAGCGCGGAGTCGTGCCATGGGCCACATAGCGGTGGGTGTCGAGGTCAACCACAAACACATACAGGTCGTCCTGCAGAAAACCACCCTGCATGTCGTTGATCGCCTTGAGTGTCCCGACCGGGTCCTTCTCCAGCGCCTTGACCGCTTTATTGCGCAGGGCCCTGGCATGCTCCGGGGTCGCCCGTGGCAAGTAATAACCCACGGCCAGGATCCGCTGCCCGACGCGCTGGTAATACACGTGCTTGCGCTCGACCTTGCCGTCATTCCAGTTCTGCCACCGGTACTCGGCCTGCTGGATGCCACTGCCTTCCGGCACCGCCAGCGCGTCCTTGAACGACTTCTTCAGATCCGGCCCGAGCACCTCGGACACATTGCGCCCGATCAATGCCGAAGAGGGCCCGCCACTTGCCAGCAGCACGCCCTTGGTGTCGACCACGAATACGTAGCGGTCCTGGTCGACGAAATCACCCTGGCGGCTGAATGCCGCAAAGGCCTTGTCGCCATTGCTCTGGTAATACGCCAAGGCCCTTTCCAGCAGGGCCTTGGCGGCTTGGGCGTCCTCATCCTGAGTGGTCGCGGCGTGCACCTGGCCAAGGCACAACAGCAATAGCCAGGTGGCTCGGAGCAGTCCTTTCATTACCCGTCCCTCGTTCTTGTTGGTGTGCCAAGAGCGTAGACGGTTTGCCGATAAATCAGAACGGTTTGGTCGGCAGGTATTTACCGTCCAGGGTGATTACCGCGCGGGAACCGCCGTCCGGGTCTTCGACCTTCTTGATGTCCAGCTTGAAGTTGATGGCGCTGATGATCCCGTCGCCAAACTGCTCGTGCACCAGGGCCTTGAGGGTGGAACCGTAGACCTGCAGCATTTCATAGAAGCGGTACATGGTCGGGTCCGTCGGCACACCACCGGGGAAGCAGCCGCGCAGGGGCACGGTTTGCAGCAGGCGGCTGGCGTCCTGGTCGAGGCCAAGCTTGTCGCAGACCACGTCGGCAGCGTCTTTCGGCAACGGGTGCTGGCCGAGCAGGGCGGCGGTGACGAACGCCAGGCTCAGGCCGGTGCCGTCGGTGAGGTCCTGCCACGACAGGTTCTTGCGCGCCTTGATGTCGATAACGGTGTCGGCCAGGGCCAGGCGTGGGGTTTGGGCAAATTGGGATTGCAGCATGGTGATTTCCTCTTGGGGTTTAATAGGTTTCAGGCGGCGTGGGCGCGGGTGTTCGGGTTGTCCAACAGCGAGACGAAGCGCCCGCTGCGGCCGTCAAGGGCGTCGATGCCGCCGCTTTCGATGTCGTAGACCCAGCCGTGCAGGCTCAACCGGCCTTGTTCCAGGGCCAGTGCCACTGAAGGGTGAGTCTTGAGATTAGCCAGTTGTGCGACCACGTTTTCCCGTACCAGTGAGTTCAACCGGTCGGCGTCTGATGCGTGAGTGCGGGCGGCGTTGATCACCTTGGCCGACTCGGCGTGGCGCAGCCAGTTGGCCACGGCAGGCAAGTGATCCAGGCATTTGCAGGTGGAAATCGCGGTCATGGCGCCGCAGTCGGAGTGGCCGCAGATCACGATGTCGCTGACGCCGAGAACGGCTACTGCGTATTCGACGGTGGCCGACACGCCGCCAGGCTCCGGCCCGTAGGACGGCACGATGTTGCCGGCGTTACGGATCACAAACAGGTCACCGGGTTCCTGCTGGGTCAGCAGTTCCGGGACTACGCGGCTGTCGGAACAGGACACGAACAGCGTGCCGGGGTTTTGCGTGGTGGCCAGGTGCTTGAACAGATCGCTGCGTTGGGTGAAGGCTTCACCCTGGAACTTGCGAAAGCCGTCGATGAGATCTTGCATGGTGGTTCTCCTTGCGTCGCTGATGGGGCAAGGATGGAAGTTTTCAGCTATAGCGTCCAAGACCGGCTTATTATGGTTTCCATAAGTCATGCCTATAGTTGGAGCGCCATTCATGTTGCTGCGTCATATCCGCTACCTGTTGGCTGTTGCCGAGCACCGCAATTTCACCCGGGCGGCCGAGGCACTGCATGTGTCGCAGCCGACCTTGTCGCAGCAGATCAAGCAACTGGAAGACACCCTCGGCGCAGCGTTGCTGGATCGCTCCGGCAGAAGCGTCAGCCTCACCGACGCGGGTGAGGCCTATGTGCGGTTTGCGCGCCTGGCCTTGCAGGATTTGCAGGCCGGCACCCGGGCCATGCATGACGTGCAGGACCTGAGCCGCGGCAGCGTGCGCCTGGCCATGACGCCGACGTTTACCGCCTACCTGATCGGGCCGCTGCTGGCGCGGTTCAGCGGCTTGTATCCGGGAATAACCGTCAGCGTCGAGGAACTGACGCAGGACCGCATCGAGGCGGCGCTGACCGAGGATTTGCTGGATATCGGCATCGGTTTCACCGGCGAGCATTTGCCGGATATCGAGTGTGAAGGGGTGTTTGTCGAGGCGCTGAGCGTGGTGGTGAGTGACGGCCATCCGGGTATTGGCCAACAGTCGTGGCTTCAGCAGCCATGGGTGCTGCTGAACTCAGGCTTCGCCACTCGCCGCTATATCGATGAGTATTTTCGCAGCCAGGCGGCGAAGCCTCTGATCACCATGGAGGCCAATTCCATCAGCGCGATTATCGAAATCGTACGGAACACTCAGTTGGCGACCATCCTGCCCAGCGCGATTGCCCGGGTGCAGACAGGCTTGCAGGCGGTGCCGCTGAGCCCGCCGTTGCCGCAACGCACGGCCGCGCTGCTCAGTCGCAAGGGAGGTTATCGCAGCGCGGCGTGCCGGGCGTTTGTCGAACTGGTCAGGGCGCAGCCAGCCACTGGTTGATGATGCCGTCATACACACCGGTCACCGTGCTCAAGTGCAGCCATTGGTCCACGTAGCTCTTCCAGGCCACATCATCACGCGGCAGCAAAAACGCTTTCTCGCTGTATTGCATGTAGCGCTCGGGATTCACCGCACACAGTCCCGGCTTGAGCTTCTGCTGATAACGGGCCTCGCTGGCGTCGGTGATCATCACGTCGGCCTTGTTGGCCAACAGTTCCTCGAAGATCGTCACGTTGTCCGGGAACAGCGTCAGTTGCGCCTTGCCCAGATGCGCCCGCGCAAACACTTCATTGGTACCGCCCGCAGGCTCGATCACCCGCACCTGCGGCTGATTGATTTGCTCCACGGTCTGATAGCGCTGCACGTCGGCGCAGCGCACCAGCGGGATCTTGCCGTCGACGCCCAATGGCTGGCTGAAAAACGCCTTCTTCTGCCGTTCCAGCGACACCGAAATACCGCCGAGGGCAATGTCACAGCGCTGGGCCAGGAAGTCCGGCATCAGGGTTTTCCAGGTGGTGGGCACCCATTTCACCTGCACCCCAAGGCTCTTGGCCAGGGACTGGGCCATGGCGATATCGATGCCTTCGTAGCTGCCGTCCGGGCGCAAATAGCTGTAGGGCTTGTAGTCGCCGGTGGTGCACACGCTCATTTCACCGCGCTGGAGCACTTCATCCAGGCGCGATACGGGGCTGTCGGCCAGGGCCTGGGTCGACAGGCCGGCCAGCAGGGAAAGGGTCAGCAAAGCTTTCATGCGGTCGGGTCCTTGGGCATGAGCAGGGCCGCCATTATTTGCAAATGTTTAGCCGTGGCACAACCAAACTCCGTCAAGACTGGATTTAACGGCTTAACCTTGCGTGTGAGGCTGCCCGGCATCTCTTTACTGTGATTCCCGCATGGACGGTTCCCCCGACACACACCCTGAGACATCGCCAGGCGCCAACGCGTCCAGCCGTCCGGACCGTCGTCGGATCACCGCTGATGCACTTCCCTCCGAACTCGCCTTCTGGGCGCTCTGGCACTGCCGCCACGCGCGCCCACCGGACATCGTTCTCACACGTTGATTTGCCCAACCGGATGCCCCGCGCATCTGCCTGGCAGCGCCCACGCGCCTGCCTGACGCGAACGTATGAGAATGCCCATGAGCACGCCCTTTGCCACCCTGCACGAAGCCCAATCCTTTCTTGCCCAGAACCCGGATATCGAGATGTTCGAGCTGTTCATCCTCGACAACAACGGAGTGCCCCGGGGCAAGTTGTTGCACCGCGATGAGCTGTTGGCGGTCTACGAAAGTGGCCGGCCGCTGCCGAGTACCATCCTCGGCCTGACCATCAATGGCGACGACGTGGAGAACTCCGGGCTGGTCTGGGAAGTCGGCGATATCGACTGCCGCGCCTACCCGGTCAGCGGCAGTTTGCAGCGCATGCCGTGGCGCCTGATCCCGACGGCGGCGGTGCAGGTCAGCATGCACCCCACCGAAGGTATGCCCGCCACGGTGGCCGACCCGCGGCACCTGCTGGCCAAGGTGATCGACGACCTCAAGGCCGACGGCTATTACCCAGTGATGGCGGCGGAGCTGGAGTTTTATCTGCTCGACCAGAAACCCGACAGCAACGGCCGCCCGCAACCAGCGCGGGATGTGGATGGTGGTCGCCCGCGCTCGACTCAGGTCTACGGCCTGCGGGAACTGGAGCAGATCGAACCTTTCCTCGCCGACCTCTATAGCGCCTGCAAACTCCAGGGCATACCGGCGCGCACGGCGATTTCCGAATACGCCCCGGGCCAGGTGGAAATCACCCTGGAGCACCGCAGTGATGCCCTGCAAGCCATGGACGAAGCAGTGCGTTACAAACGCCTGGTCAAGGGCGTGGCCCACAAGCACGGGATGACCGCATGCTTCATGGCCAAGCCTTTCGACGACCTGGCCGGCACCGGCATGCACATGCACGTCAGCCTGGCGGACCGCGACGGCAACAACCTGTTTGCCAGCGAAGCACCCGACGGCACGCCGCTGCTGCGCCATGCGGTGGGCGGCATGCTCAGCACCTTGCTCGACTCGTTGCTGATGTTCTGCCCGAACGCCAACTCTTACCGGCGCTTCCAGACCAACAGCTATGCGCCGCTGGCTGCCACCTGGGGCGTGGACAACCGCACGGTGACGTTGCGGGTGCCCGGCGGCCCGGCGTTTTCCCGGCATATCGAACACCGTATCTGCGGCGCCGACGCCAATCCCTACCTTGCGGCGGCGGCGATCCTGGCGGGTATTCACCGGGGCATCCGCGAACAGCGCGACCCCGGCGCGCCGGTGGAAGGCAACGGTTACGCCCAGGCCAAGGAGTTACTGCCCACCGATTGGCTGACCACCCTGCGCGCCCTCGAAGGTTCGTCCTGGGCCCGGGAAGCCTTTGGTGGTGAATTCCTCGGCGTGTACCTGGCGGTCAAGCGGGCCGAGTATCGCCAGTTCATGGGTGAAGTGGGGGAGCAGGACTGGCGCTGGTATTTGCACCAGGCCTGAAGATGAAGCCTTGATCACAGACAGTTAACCGACAGGCTGCGCGCCGGATACTGGCCCTGCATGCGCGGTAAACAATCCTTCGACCTTTTTTTCACGAGACGGTGGTTAAGCTGCGAATGTCTGATCCATTAACTGAGTCGTGTGATGCCGTCGCAACTGCCGTCTTCCATCGAGATTGAATTTGCCGAACGTGCAGGCCAGGAGCATGCCCGGGTCTGTGCTGACACGCGCCCGCCCAAGTTGCTGCGGCGCCTGGCGCTGTGGCGTGATGAGCGACTGGTACGCCGTGCGCTGAAAATCGCCGGCGAACCGGGGCTGATCCTCGACCTGGCGTGCGGCTCGGGGCGCTTCTGGCCGGTGCTGGCCGAGCACAGCAACCGGGTGATCCTCGCGTCCGACAACTCCCAGGACATGCTTGACCATGCCCGCACCCATCACGCGCCGGGCTTGCTCAAGCGGATCAAGACCTTCCAGGGCTCGGCCTTTTCCATCGGCCTGTCGGCCAACGCGGTGGACTGCATTTTTTGCCTGGAGTTGTTTCGTCATGTGCCGACGGCAGAAGGGCGCCTGGCGCTGCTCGGGGAGTTTCACCGGGTGAGCCGCGACACGGTGATCGTCTCGGTCAACAGCGACAGCGGCTACCGCGCTGCGCAGCCCGCCCTGGCGGCGGTTGCCAGCCATCGGTTACAGGTGGAGGCGGAGTTTCGCCAGGCCGGTTTCAAGGTCCTCAACCAACAGGAATTCATGCCCGGCTCAGCCATGTGGCGGGTCTACGTCCTGCGTAAGAGAGGATAAGTCCCGCCTGTCGGACTATTCTTCAGAGCCTATAGGAGTTTTCATGGTCGCAGGTGCACTGCGAATGCTCGCAACTCCCTTTCGCGATATATACTGCGCGCCATTCTTCAAGGGAGAGCCGTGTGGCCATCGATATTCACTGGATCTGCGACAACGATAGCCTCGGCCAGCATTGCGCCGAATGGCAGCAGTTGCCATTCGTCGCCCTCGACACCGAATTCATGCGGGTCGACACCTTTTATCCCATTGCCGGGCTGATCCAGATTGGTGATGGCGTTCGCGCTTACCTGATCGACCCCCTGACCATCGACAACTGGCAACCCTTGGCCGCCTTGCTGGAAAACCCAGCGGTGATCAAGGTGGTGCACGCCTGCAGCGAAGACCTGGAAGTGTTGCTGCGCCTGACCGGCAGCCTGCCGGTGCCGTTGTTCGACACGCAACTGGCGGCGGCCTACCTCAACCTCGGTTTTTCCATGGGCTATTCGCGCTTGGTGCAAGCCGTGCTCGATATCGAGCTGCCCAAGGGCGAGACCCGCTCGGACTGGCTGCAGCGGCCATTGTCCGAGACGCAAGTCAGCTACGCCGCCGAAGACGCGGTGCACCTGGCGGAAGTCTACATACGCCTGCGCCCGAAGCTTTCCGACGACAAATACACCTGGGTCCTGGAAGACGGTGCCGAGTTGGTGGCCAACCTGCGCCGCGAAGTCGACCCGTACGAGGTCTATCGCGACGCCAAGCTGGCCTGGAAACTGTCCCGTGCCCAGCTCGCCGTATTGCGTGAACTGTGCGCCTGGCGCGAGCAGCAGGCCCGTGCCCGCGACCTGCCGCGCAACCGGATCATTCGTGAACACTCGTTATGGCCCCTGGCCAAATCCCAGCCGGATAACCTCGCCGCGCTGGGCAAGATCGAAGACATGCACCCGCGCACCGTGCGCCAGGACGGCGAGTTCCTGCTGGGCCTGATCAAGCGTGCCGGCAGCGTCTCCATGGACCAATGGCCGCCGGCAGTTGCCGAGCCATTGCCGGTGGACGCCGCCACGCTGATCAAGCAACTGCGCGCCCTGGGCCAGGCCGAGGCTGAGCGCCTGGACATGGCGCCGGAACTGATGCTGCGCAAGAAAACCCTCGAAGCCCTGGTCAAGAGCGGCTACCCCGAGGGGCCTTACAAATTGCCAGATTCGCTGCGTGGCTGGCGCCGCGAATTGATGGGCCAGGCGCTGCTGGACAGCCTGGCCACTGCCGGAGAACAGCCTTGAAACGTATTTGCTCCATCTATCGCAGCCTCAAACGCAACGAGATGTACCTCTACGTGCTGAAAAGCGATGCACTGGAGCGCGTGCCGGAAAGCCTGCTGGCCGCCTTCGGCAAGCCGCACCACGCCTTTGACTTGGTGTTGAGCCCGGAGCGCAAGCTGTCCCGCGAGGACATCACCGTGGTCCTGGACAACCTCGAGAAGCAGGGCTACCACCTGCAGATGCCGCCGGCCGAGGACGAGTACATCGAACACTTGCCCGAAGAGCTGCTGCGACGTAATGACCCGATGTGATCGGTCAGTGCCCCGTCCGGGGCACATTCATCAATGGAATTCAATTTTTGGCGGTGGCCGCAACGGACAGTGAATTGGGCCGGCGGCCGCCTGCAGTGTTTTTGAAAGGTTTGAACCATGCGCGTTCTGATTGCTGAACACGATCACCCGCTGTACGCCCGACTGCTGCGCGAAGCGGCGCCGGACCTTGAGGTCATGACCAGCGGCGACTCCGCTGAATTGTCGCGCCTGGCGGCCGATTGCCCGGTGTGGCTGGGCCAACCGGACCTGCTGGCCACCTTGTTGCGCCAGGGCCACCAGCCACAATGGCTGCAATCCACCTGGGCTGGCATCACGCCATTGTTGGCTGAAGGCCTGCCGCGGGATTACCGCCTGACCCGCGCCGTGGGCATTTTTGGCCAGGTGATGGCTGAATACGTGCTCACCTACATGCTTGGCCACGAGCGAGAAGTACTGGCGCGGCTGGTCAGCCAGGTCGAGCGCAAGTGGGACAACCGCATGGGCCAGAGCCTGGCGGGGCGCAAGGTGCTGATCGTCGGCACTGGTGATATCGGCCGTAGCGTTGCGCAGTTTTTGCAGCCGTTTGGCGTTGAGCTGTATGGCATCGCCAGTGAAGCCCGCGAACAGGCGCCGTTTATCGAAGTGGCCGGGCTCGACGAGTTGCCGCGCCTGGTGGGCGAGGTGGACTACGTGGTCAACCTGCTGCCTAACACGCCCAATACCCATGACTTGTACGATGCGGCGCTGTTCAAGCAATTCAAGCCGACCGGGTTGTTTATCAACGTCGGGCGCGGGGTGGCAGTGGTGGATGCGGACCTGGTGGAAGCCTTGAAGGAAGGGCATCTGGCGGGCGCGGTGATCGACGTTTGCCGTCAGGAGCCGTTGCCACAGCGCCATCCGTTCTGGACCGCCTGGGGTTTGCTGCTGACCGGTCACAGCTCGGCGCCGACCTCACCGGGGATGATGGTGCAGTTGTTTGTCGAAAATTTACGGGCGTACCAGGCAAACGAAGTGTTGCGCGGCGAAGTGAGTTTCGAGCGCGGCTACTGAAAATACGAGGCTTGGCGAGCAGTTCCGGGTTCTCTGGAGCGGCTCGGCAGGGCCTGATGACTGGCCCTGACAAATCTCTGTAAACACTCCTGCAATTCTCCCCTGGCAGTGCCTATGTGAGGCTTGGACCCTTCTTTCCAATGGAACTGGTCCGATGTTGAATTTTCATACTGGCGCTGCACCTGCCCGCGTTATTCCGTTACTGCCCACTGATCGTGCAACGGTGTCGGCCGCAAACACGCCCTTGACGCAGGATGCCCCGGTGGTCAGCGCACATTCCGGCTTCAAGGCCCTTGAGCACCCCCTGGGAAATTTCGGTGGCGCTTTGTCCTGGCCGGTCCCGATGCATGCCAATGATCAGCGCAAGGCTCTCGCCGCCGCGTTGCGCCATGGCAGCCAGAACCCGAACCCGCCACAGATCGGCGCAAGCCTCGGGGTGCTGGAGTATCTGCACCGCAATCAACCGCCACTCGATGACCCGGCCAGCACCCTGGAAACCCTCGTT
Source organism: Pseudomonas sp. BIGb0558 (assembly GCF_024807515.1). Taxonomy (NCBI): domain Bacteria; kingdom Pseudomonadati; phylum Pseudomonadota; class Gammaproteobacteria; order Pseudomonadales; family Pseudomonadaceae; genus Pseudomonas; species Pseudomonas sp. BIGb0558. The sequence goes on along the minus strand of NZ_JANUEW010000026.1, from coordinate 6,230 downwards.
AACTCCGCGCGCGGGCGGGCGCTGGGCCAGGTAATTCAAACCGAACTGAATGGCCTCGCCACCGATACCAGTGTGAATGAATACACACTGGCCGCCATCAATCTGACGCTAGACCCGGAATCCATCGCCCAGCCCCTGCGAAACCGGGTGGCAGGATTCAACCTGGCGCACCCGGACCACTGGGGCAAGCCGGCTTCGGCGGTGCTGGCGGCCTTGAGCGAGCACCTGAGCAGCAATGGCAAGACCAGCCCGGCAATGGCCGCGACCGGCGCTTACCTGCTGCTGGCAAGAAAGGCCCCGGTGTTTCTGATCAAGGACATCCCCGACAGCGTTACCTACGGCAGCCCCGCCTGGGTCAGCCTGGCCATCGCGGCGGCGACCATTGAAGCCAAGGCGCCGGGGAAGGTGCCGAACATGACCTTCGCCCAAGTGATGTCGGCCGCTGAAAGTGCTGGCCTGGATGATCGTGCGGTGACCGAGCAGGCCCAAGTGGCGGCGCTGATTGACTGGGGCGTGGTCAACGGGATTGTCCCGGGAAAAGCCGATGATCACTACAGCCCTGATGAAGTGGAGCGTGCAAGGACTGCGTTCAATCAGCAGCAAAAGGAACGGATAGTCGCCTCGCGGTTATTGGAGGTAGAAATCCCGAGTCGCCAAGACATTGCATTGGCCAAGCTCAAAGAGCAGTTTGGGAACGATCTGCCATTTGAAGAAAAACTCCTGAAAGTCGATGATCCACGGCAGCCGGGCATCGAGCCGCTTTACAACCCAAACCGCGCACCCGCCGGGCTTTATTCGATGCTGGATATCGCCATGATGGAACTGAATGGCTACCGCTGGAAAACCAGCGACCGGCGCATTCCTGTTGCGGCGATAAATGCTCCGCTGAAACTGGAGGTGAATAAAACCTTCGACGCACAGTTCAGCGAGGCCATCGACTCACGCAAGCAAGGGATTGCGACCACCATCAAACACATGGTGGCCAAGCTTCCGTTGGCCGACAGGCGAAAGCTTGAACAGGGCCAGCTTGAGTTCTTTCAAAAAAAGACCTACGCACTGGGGATGGATTTCACGTCTAAAACCCTGCATCACACCGATGAAAACCTGCTGCTGAAAGCCTCGGGTGCCAACGGTGTTGTCGTTTATAAAATCGATCTGAAAAATGCAGAGATAACCACGGTACCCACCTCAGTGTTGACGGAGCAGATACCGCGTAATGCCAACAAGACTTACAAGACAGAAACCTTTACGCCGACCAAGGCCGGTACTTCGGACCTGGGTCGAGGGCAGCCGCAGGGTTCATTGCCACCATCAAGCTTTACCACGGCGCGTACCAAGGCCATTGCCGATGTATTTGTCGAGCACCTGAATATCGACAACCAGGACGTGGTGAAGCAGGCCAAGGGAATCACTCCCCTGGACCGACAAATGGAACAGGAGTGGAAGGTTACGAATTTCTTTCTGGACCTGGTTCCGCTTCGGTCCGCCATCGTCAATTTTCAGAACGGTAACTATGTCGACGGCGCAATGGACCTGGCCATGGATGCCTTTGGTTTCCTCACTGCCGGGGCGGGGGTTGCGGGGAAAGTGGCGAAGGCCGGAACCCGGCTTGCCGGCACGGCTGCCAAGGCGGCCAAGGTATCGAGGATTATTGGCACCACGCTTATCCGCGAATTCAATCCGCTCAATGGCCTGGACGATCTGGTGCTGGGGGGCGCCCGGCTGATACGCCGGGGCGGCGCAGCGACAATGGAGGGCACTGAGCTAGGCAATCGACTGCTGACTGAATTCAAGGTGCCTGAATCGAAAATCGCCGGGCTTTCACGTAACAGCCAGGGGCTCTATGTGGCCGCAGACGGGCACGTGTCGCATATACGCCATACCGACAGTACCGGCCAAAGCGCCGTCTATGAGGTGCGGGAGGCGACCCGAACCGCCGACGGCGTGGTCCAGGCGCGGATTTATCACAACAACCGGCAGACGCCGGTGTTGGTCCAGCATGTTCAGGGTGATCAGTGGCAACGATTGGGCGCCCGGGGTGGTAGCCCGCAGTCGGTCGCCTCTGACCTTGGGCCTGAAATTGGCCGGGGCGGTGAGGGCGTGGTCTACGAAAGCCTGGATGGCAAAAGCGTCTATAAAGACTTCAACACTACAAACGCCACGCGCATTCCCGATTATGTAACGCAGGAGCGGGACTGCCTGAATAAATATTATGGCGAGGGTTTCGCGACGGCAGTCGTTGAGAACGGCCGGGCTTATATCAAGATGGGCAAACTGGATGGGGTCAACCTGGCCACGGTCGAACGGCGCAGCTTGACGCCAGAGGCACGAACCTGGCTGGATGACGCATTGAAGGGGATGGAGGAAAAGGGCATACGCCATCAGGACTTGCAGCTTAAGAACTTTCTGTATTCCGCGGCGGATAAAAGAGTCTACCCGGTGGATATCCAGTCGTTGTCCCTTGAAGACATGGTGCCCGGTGATGGTCTGTATGAGTGGGAGATGAAGACGTACAACAGTAGAAAGAAAGAGTTGCTCAGGGACTTCGGTTTGCTTGTCAGGTAGCGGGGTGTTTGCGAGTTACCGGCGTCTTCCAGGACCCGGTAACTCCCAGGCTCTGCCTAGAGGCTGAAATCGCCTTCGGCCACCAACTCGCTCAACGGCTTGCGCGGGCTCGGAGTTTCCCGGGCTTGCAGGTAATCAGCCAGGGTCGACTTGTCTCCCAGCTTGCCGATCGCCACGGCCGCGTGCAGGGCGTAGCCTTCGGGGATCTTCAGCTCCTTGCGGGTCAGCTCCTGGTCGAAACCGGCCATGCCGTGGGTGTGCCAGCCGCTGAGGCTGGCTTGCAATGCCAGGTGACCCCAGGCGGAACCCGTGTCGAAGGTGTGCCACAGGGCCGGGGTTTCTTCGGCGGCGCCGGGCACCTGGAAGTCGGTCTTCGATGCCACGATCACCAGGGCCGACGCATGCTGCGCCCAGCCACGGTTGAATTCGTTCAGCAGGCCCAGGAAGCGCTCCCAGTTCGGCGTGTCACGGCGTGCGTAGAGAAACCGCCACGGCTGCGAGTTGTAGGCCGACGGCGACCAGCGGGCCGCTTCGAAGAAGCTCAACAGGGTGTCCACCGGAATGCTCTCGCCGGTGAAGGCGCGCGGCGACCAGCGGTCGGTGAATTGTGGGTGGATCGGGTAGTCGGCGACGCGTGGGTTGCTGCTCATTGGGCTGATCCTGATGAAAAAACCGGAGCTCAAAGCTACTTCGCCGCCGGTCGACTGACAAGTCTTGTTCTACCGACAGTCGTAAGCGCTTGGCCCCGGCGGCCATGGGCACTAGACTGGCGGCCTTTTAACATACCGATATTGATGTAGAGCCATGGCCGCCAAAGTCGAACCTTTCTGGATCCGTAAAACCCTCGAACAACTCGACCAGGATGAGTGGGAGTCGTTGTGCGACGGCTGCGGCCTGTGCTGCTTGCAAAAGCTCGAGGATGAAGACGACAACAGCGTCTATTACACGCGCATCGCCTGCAAACTGCTCGACCTCAAAACCTGCCAGTGCACCGATTACCCCAACCGTCGGGACTCGGTGCCCGATTGCATCCAGCTCACCCCGGGCCAGGCCGACCAGTTCAAATGGCTGCCGCCTACCTGCGGCTACCGGCTGGTCAGCGAGCGCAAGGACTTGCCGCTGTGGCACCACCTGGTGTGCGGCGATCGCGACGCGGTGCACCACGAACGCATTTCCCAGTCCGGGCGCATGCTGGCCGAAGGCAGCGTGCCCGAGGATGACTGGGAGGATTACCTGATTTTTCGCGCAGGTTGAGAGGGAGTGTGTATGACGGTTGGAGCCAGGCTGGCGGCAAGCCTGCTGTTGTTGGCATTGAGTACGTCGGCGTGGGCGAAGAAAGTCGACCTGGACTATCACGTCAAGCTGTTGCCCCAAAGTGATCAGGCTGAAGTACGCCTGAGCCTGTCCCAGGGCTCGGCGGTGCGCAGCCTCAACTTCGACCTGGGCCGCGACGGTGACTACAGCGACTTCAAGGCCGATGGCCAGTGGCAAGTACTGCCGGGCAATACGCCGGGTGACAGCCGTGGCCTGTGGCAACCCAGCGCCGACAAGGCCAGCCTGACCTACCGTGTACGCCTGAGCCATGCGCGCAAGAAGGGAGTCTACGAAGCCCGCATGACCCCGAGCTGGGCGCTGTTTCGCGGTGAGGACCTGGTGCCCGCTGCGCGTCTCGACCAGCAGGACGGCATTGAGCTGGTGTCACGCCTGGTGTTTGAACTGCCCACCGGCTGGAAAAGCGTCGAGACGGCCTGGCCGCGCATCGGCAAGAATAAATTCCGCATCGACAACGTGTCCCGCCTGTTTGACCGGCCCACCGGCTGGATGCTCGCCGGCAACCTGGGCAGCCGCAGGATGCGCCTGGGCGAGACTGAAATCACCGTGGCGTCACCCAAGGGGCAGGGCATGCACCGCATGGACGTGCTGACCTTGCTGACGTTTGTCTGGCCTCAAGTGCAAGCGGCCTTCCCGCGGCATCCGGCGAAACTGTTGGTGGTGGGCGCCAGTGATCCGATGCGTCGCGGTGCGTTCTCGGCGCGGGATTCGATCTACCTCAACAGCCGCACGCCGCTGGTCAGCGAAAACGGCAGCAGCCCGTTGCTCCGTGAAGTGGTGCAGGCCATCGGTCGCTTCAACGACCATCAGGGCAGCGACTGGATCAGCGAGGGCTTGGCGCAGTATTACGCCATTGAACTGATGCGTCGTGCCGGCGGGATCAGTGACGATCGTTACACTGCTATCCAGGCCAAGCTGGCCCAGGAAGGCAAGGACGTGACCAGCCTGCGGGTTGAACACGCCAACAGCGCGACGGTGGCACGGGCGGTGGTGTTGTTGCAGGAGCTGGACCGCGAGATTCGTGTGAAAACCCACAACAAACGTTCGCTGGATGACCTGACCCAGGCGGTGATGCGCATGAACAGCATCAGCACGAAGGAGTTTGTGCAGCTGGGGGAGAGCATTATCGGGGAGTCGTCGGTGGTGCTCGACAGCAAGCTGCTGCGCTGATCCCTGCAGGAGCCCGGCTTGCCGGCGATGAGGCCCTTGAGGACGCCATCGCCGGCAAGCCGGGCTCCTACAGTATCGGGTTCAACCTGTGGTTTTGCTGGCGTTCTCTGCCGCCACTTCAGCCTTGGTCTTGAGGTTTTTCAGTTCCTCACCGGCGCGTTCAATCTTGGTCCGCACGGTGTTCATTTCCTGACGGCTGCGTTCCAGCAACTCTTTCGCCGAGCTGTGCCCGCTGATCCCGCGTGCCAGCGCCACGCCGCCAATCGCCACCTGAATCAAACCGAAAAAGCCACCACGGCGCAGGCCTTTGCCCATCATCACCACGCCACCGGCCAGGGAGCCGATGCGTTCCCAGCCCTGGACGTTTTGCGTGGGTTGAGGCTCGAACGGCGTGGACCGGATAACGGGTCGCAGGGTTTTGCTGTCGCTCATGATCTGTCTCCAACAAGGGCTTAGTGATATGCAGCTGACTGCGCACAGGCCGTGGATGTTCCCAAAAAATCAGTACTTGGGACCCGAGCGGGTGTTGTTGCCCTTGGCCAGGCGGTCGTAAAGCACCACGTTGACGGTGGCAGCGAGGTTCATGCAACCGGTGGTCGGGATGTAGATCACGTCTTCACACCAGTCGCGAATCTCCTTGTCCAGGGAGCCGTCTTCCGGTCCGAAGATATACAGCGCGCGGTCCGGGTGGGTGTACTCGGGGAGAGGGCGGGCGCCTTCAACCAGCTCGACGGCGACCGGGATGCAGCCCAGGGGCAGGATCTTTTTCAGGTCGTCGATGCCGATCAGCGGAATGTCGTGGTGGACCTTCTTGGTGTCGGTAATAAAGTCCCGGGCCCGCTCGTAGCGCTTGCCGGTGTAGAACACCGAGGCCACGCCGTAGCAGCCGGCGGCGCGCATCACCGAGCCGACGTTTTCGGGGGATTTGGGGTTATACAGACCGATGCAGCTGTAGCGTTTATTGCCCACGGGAGAGGGTGCCTTCGAGAAAAACGGCGATTATACGGGGATTGCTCGAAAGGCGGTCAGTTTGAACCGCATGGGGTGCAACACTGTGGCGAGGGAGCTTGCTGTGGCGGGGGGGGGGGGGGGCGCGGGGGGGGGGGGGGGGGCCCGCGGTTTTTGGGGGGGGGAGCCCAACACCCGGGGGGAACTACCCCCGC
>NZ_JANUEW010000025.1:0-89100 GCF_024807515.1 Pseudomonas sp. BIGb0558 | reverse complement strand
GCGGACTATCGACGTGAATAAGCCAGATTACGGACCATAATGTGTCAACCATGTCCCCGCACATGTGTCCACCATGTGTCCGGTCCGTACACGCTGTTCAAAAGTGAGCCGCCGTAAGGGCGGAACCCATAGCGGCCCTGACCGCAGCAACGGATATACACACCAACCAATCCCCCATCCCAAGATGGCAAGATGAACCGGACTCAGGTTAACTACTCTATGAGTAATGGTTTCACCGACCTTGCACGTCGGTTCATCAAGGTCACCGAATGGACAAATACACCCCCCACACCTGGCAGCCCCACGAACGCCCGAGCCTGCCGGGCTCGCCGTCGACGCCGCTGCATTCCACCCGCAAGCGCTGGGCCTATGCCCTGGTCGGCGTGCTGGTGGCAATCACCGGCGGCCTCGGCAACTCGCTGGTGATCGCCAACCTGGTGTACCTGCAAGGCGCCTTGGGCGCCACCACCGCAGAAATGGCCTGGCTCCCCGCCGCCTACGTGATGACCAACGTCTCGATGAACCTGCTGCTGGTGAAGTTCCGCCAGCAATTCGGCCTGCGGGCCTTCACCGAAGTGTTCCTGGTGCTCTACGCCCTGGTCACCTTCGGCCACCTGTTCGTCAACGACCTCAGCTCCGCCATCGCCGTACGGGCCGCCCATGGCATGGTCGGCGCCGCCCTCAGTTCCCTGGGCCTGTACTATATGATCCAGGCCTTCCCCGCAAAATGGCGGATGAAAGCCCTGGTACTCGGCCTGGGCACCGCACAGCTCGCGTTACCCCTGGCCCGGTTATTCTCCGAAGACCTGCTGCAAATCGCCGAATGGCGCGGCCTGTATCTGTTCGAACTGGGCATGGCCCTGACCTGCCTGGGCTGTGTGTTCCTGCTCAAGCTGCCTCCGGGCGACCGCTTCAAGACCTTCGAAAAACTCGACTTTCTCACCTTCGCGATCCTCGCCACCGGCGTCGCCTTGCTCTGCGCCGTGCTGTCCCTGGGCCGAATCGACTGGTGGCTGGAGGCGCCGTGGATCGGTATCGCCTCGGCCTGCTCGCTGGTGCTGATCATGGCCGGCCTGGCGATCGAGCATAACCGCGCCAACCCGTTGCTGATGACCCGCTGGCTGGGCAGCGGGGCGATGATTCGCCTGGCGCTGGCGGTAATCCTGATTCGCATGGTGCTCTCGGAGCAGTCCACCGGCGCCGTGGGCTTCATGCAGATGCTGAACATGAGCAACGAGCAGATGCGCACGCTCTATTGGGTGATGCTGGCGGGGGCGATTGCCGGCCTGGCCGTCAGCGCGCTGACCATCAACCCCTCGCACTTGCTGATGCCGCTGATCATCTCCCTGGCCTTCATGGCCACAGGCTCGGTGATGGACAGTTTCTCCAGCAACCTCACGCGCCCGCAAAACATGTACATCAGCCAGTTCCTGCTAGGCTTTGGCGGCACGTTTTTCCTCGGGCCGACCATGGTGTTGGGCACGAAAAACGTGCTGACCAACCCCAGGAACCTGGTGAGCTTCTCGGTGCTGTTCGGGATCTGCCAGAACCTCGGCGGCCTGATCGGCGCGGCATTGCTGGGGACGTTCCAGATCGTGCGGGAGAAATTCCATTCCAGCATGATCGTCGAACACCTGACCTTGCTCGACCCGCGCGTGGCGGCGCGGGTGGCCAGCGGCGGCTCGGCCTATGGCGGGGTGATTGCCGACCCCGAGTTGCGTAACCTGATGGGCATTCGCAGCCTGGCCACGGCGGCCACCCGTGAGGCGAATGTGATGGCCTATAACGATGTGTTCATGCTGATCGCGATCATCGCCATCCTCACCATGATCTGGATTTTTATCCGCAGCCTCTGGCTGATGAGTACCACTAAAGCTGCCGCCAGCGCAGCGCCTTCCGTTCAACCCAGCGGCGCACTTTCTTCATGACCGAACCGACGACGACTACCACCAACGCCATCGCTTCCACGCCGGAAGGCACCGCGCCACCGAGCATGCCGGCCACCGAACCCCGCTCGTTGCGGGTGCGCATCATCTCTTCCATGGGCTTTGCCGCGATTGCGATTGTCGGCGTGCTGATCGTGCTCTACGCCTGGCAGTTGCCGCCCTTCAGCAGCGCCGTGGAAACCACCGAGAACGCCCTGGTGCGCGGCCAGGTGACGATCATCGGGCCGCAGCTCAGCGGCTACGTGTATGAAGTGCCGGTGACGGACTTCCAGTACGTCAAGGCCGGGGATTTGCTGGTGCGCCTCGATGACCGCATCTACAAGCAGCGCCTCGACCAGGCCCTGGCGCAACTGGCGGTGCAGCAGGCGTCGCTGGGCAATGTGGTGCAGCAACGCAACAGTGCCGAGGCGACCATCAAGCTGCGCCAGGCGGCCTTGATGGACAGCCAGGCCCAGGCCCGCAAGAGCACCGCAGATTTGCGCCGCAACGAAGAGTTGATCAGCGACGGTTCGGTGTCCAAGCGCGAGTTGGACGTGACCCGCGCCGCCAACGCGCAGACCATTGCCGCCGTGGCCCAGGCCCAGGCCAACCTGGAAATCGCCCGGCAGGATTTGCAGACGGTGATCGTCAATCGTGGTTCGCTGGAAGCGGCGGTGGCCAGTGCCGATGCGGCGGTGGAACTGGCGCGTATCGACCTGTCGAACACCCGGATCATCGCCCCGCGTGACGGGCAACTGGGGCAGATTGGCGTGCGCCTCGGGGCCTACGTCAACAGCGGTGCGCAGTTGATGGCGCTGGTGCCGAACCAGCTGTGGGTGATCGCCAACATGAAAGAAACCCAGATGGACAACGTGCAGGTAGGCCAGCCGGTGACCTTCACCGTTGATGCCCTGGACCACCGCAAGTTTCATGGCACGGTGCAGCGTGTTTCGCCAGCGACCGGTTCCGAGTTCAGCTTGTTGCAGGCGGATAACGCGACGGGCAACTTCGTGAAGATCGCCCAGCGGGTGCCGGTGCGGATCACCGTGGACCCGGGGCAGGAACAGAGTGAGCGGCTGCGGCCGGGGTTGTCGGTGGTGGTGAGTATCGACACGGCGGGGCGCCTGAAAAACACCCCGCCCTGACACACCGCAAGTCTCCATTGTGGAATGCAATCAATGTAGGAGCTGGCTTGCCTGCGATAGCATCACCTCGGTGTGCCTGAAAGACCGAGTTGCCTGCATCGCAGGCAAGCCAGCTCCCACATGGGTTTTGTGTGGTTAGAGAGGGTTGTATTGCAGGCTGAAACCCAGCTCTGCCGATTGACCTTTCTCCAGCAATTTCAACCCCGGCCTGCCCGGCAGGTGATGGGCATTCACCGGATGACTCACCGGCTCGAAGCAGAAAAAGTCCAACCCCGGCGGGCAGTACAGCAGGAAGTAGTCTCTGCCGGTGGCCTGGCATTCCAGGGTGTAACCCAGCTGCGGTTGCTGGATCAGGCAACGCCCGTCCCATTGGCAAAAACCATTGTCCACCAGCGCCTCGGGTAGCGATTTCAGCTGCTGAAAATCCCACTCGGCGGGCACGGCAGCCAGGCCCGTCGGCAGTTTCGTTGCATCACTCATCCACACCTGCGAAGCCTTGGCCTGCAACCGGGTGCCCGGCCTGCGTGGCAGATACGGATGCAACCCCAGCCCATGCCACGCCGCCTGCTCCGCCAGATGGGTGACCCGCAGGCTGATGCTCAACCTGCCGTCCTTCAACTGAAAACGCTGCTCGGCGCGATAGGCAAACGGTGTGGTGCTGTCCAGTTGCAGCAGCACCTCGTCTGCCGACTGGCTGATGACCTGCCACGCCTGTTGCCAGGCGCTGCCATGAATTGGCAATGGGTCGAGCGGGCTGTTGGCTTCAAGGGCCAGCCATCCGGAGGGATTATCGAAGCCACCCTCGGCAATCCGGTTCGACCAGGGCGCCAGCGGGAAACACCCCAGCTTGCCCGGCAGGCCGCTGGCCAAGGCTGGTTCATCAGTGTGGCGCAGCAAGGGTTGGCCGCTGCTGCGTACTGTCCAGTTGACGATACTCCCACCTAACGCTGGTGCCAGCGTCAGGTGGGTCAGGTTGTCTTCGAGTTCAAGCATCATGAGTGTCAGCAGACCTATTGGATGATGAATGCTTCTGTGGTGAGGGGAGCTTGTTGCGGTGAGGGGAGCTTGTTGTTGTGAGGGGGGCTTGCTGTGGCGAGGGAGCTTGCTCCCGCTGGAGTGCGAAGCGCTCCCAAGATTTTGGGGCCGCTGCGCAGCCCAGCGGGAGCAAGCTCCCTCGCCACAGCAGCTCCCTCGCCACACGCAGTGCGGGGGTTATAGCACCAACCCAGGCAACCACAACGATAACGCCGGAATGTAGGTCACGGCCATCAGCACCAAAAACAGCACGCCATAAAACGGCAGCAGCGCCTTCACGGTTTTCTCGATGCTGACCTTGCCCACCGCCGCCCCTACAAACAGCACCGCGCCCACCGGCGGGGTGATCAGGCCGATGCCGAGGTTCACCAGCATGATCATGCCGAAGTGCACCGGGTCGACGCCAATGCCCAGGACCACCGGCAGCAAGATCGGCGTGAGGATCAGAATCAGCGGCGCCATGTCCATCACCGTGCCCAGCAACAACAGCATGGCGTTGATGCACATCAGGATCACGTAGCGGTTGTCTGACAGGGTCAGGAACATCGTGGTGATCTTGGCCGGGATCTGCATCAGCGTCATGATGTAGCCGAAGCTGGCGGCGAACGCGATCAGGATCATCACGATGGAAATCGTGCGCACCGTGCGGTGCATCAGTTTGGGCAGTTCGCTCCACTTGTAGTCGCGGTAGATGAACATGGTCACGAAGAACGCCCACAGCACCGCAATCGCCGCCGACTCGGTGGCGGTGAAGATGCCCGACAGAATCCCGCCGAGGATGATCACCATCGCCATCAAGCCCCACAGGGCGTCGGCGCAGATTTTCAGTGCCTGTTTCAGGGGAATCACTTCGCCCTTGGGGTAGTTGCGCTTTTTCGCGAAGATCAGGCACAGCACCATCAGGCAGGCGCTCATCAGCAGGCCCGGAACCACGCCGGCCATGAACAGCGAGGCGATGGACACCGTGCCGCCGGCCGCCAGGGAGTAGAGCACCGAGTTGTGGCTGGGTGGCGTCAGCAAGGCTTGCACCGAGCCGCTCACGGTGACGGCGGTGGCGAATTCACGGGGATACCCCTGGCGTTCCATTTCCGGAATCAGCACCGAACCCACCGACGCGGTATCGGCCACCGACGAGCCGGAGATCGCCCCGAAAAACGTCGAGGCCATGATGTTCACCAGGGACAAGCCACCGCGCACAAACCCCACCAGCACCCCGGCAAACGCCACCAGCCGGCGGGACATGCCGCCCTCGGCCATGATCGCCCCGGCCAACACGAAGAACGGGATCGCCATCAGCGAAAACTTGTTCACCCCGCCGGCCACCTGAATCATCAGGGCCTGGAACGGAATGTCGATCCACCATGCGCCGATCAGCGCAGAAAGCCCCAGGGCGTAGGCCACTGGCATGCCAATCAGGATCAAGGCGATAAAGCTGCCCAACAGAATCAATGCGTCCATTCAGGCAGCCCCTTCACTTTCTTCAACCAGGTCGAAGCGCACGACCCGACGGTTGCTCTGGTCACCGAGCAGGAGTTTTTCCAGCACAAAAATCAGCGTCAGCAGGCCGCCAACCGGGATCGGCATATAGGTGATGCCCACCCGCAAGGTCGGCATGGCGCTCATGAACTGGTTCCAGGTGGACAGGCACAGCTTGGTGCCCCAGATCGCCATGAACAGGCAGATGGTGCCCATCAACAATTGCGAGACGATACCCACGACTTTGCGTTGGCCCGGCGGCAGGCGGTCGGTGACCATGGCCACCGACATGTGCGCCCCGGCACGGTAACTGGCGGCGGCGCCGACAAAGGTGAACACCAGCATCAGCAGGATGGCAGTGGGCTCGGGCCAGCTGGAGCCGGTGCCGAGGACATAGCGGGCGAAGATGCCCCAGGGGATGATCAGGGCGACACCGAGGACGGCGAGGCCGGCGACCCAGATGCAGCTCATGTAGATGCGGTCGTTGATGCGCAGCAGTAAATTCTTCATGGCGTTCACCGTGACCGGGCGCGTCGGTACTGACCGCGCCGGGCCTTGTCTATAAGGGGAGGGCGGATTACTCGACGGCTTCGATGCGCTTGATCAGGTCGGCGTAAGGTGCGCCGTACTTGTCGCGGATCGAGGCGGTGGCCTCATAGAACGGTTTTTTGTCGATGTCGATGAACTCCACGCCGGCGGCCTTGAGCTTGGCTTCACTGCTGGCGGACTTGGCGTCCCACAGTTCACGCTCCTGAATCTGCGCGGCCTTGGCGGTGTTTTTCACCAGCACCTGTTGCTCCGGGGTGAGCTTGTTCCAGGTGATTTTCGACATCACGATGGGCTCGGGCAGGATCAGGTGGCCGGTGAGGCTGTAGAACTTGGCGTTCTGGTAGTGGTTGTGTTCCAGCAGGGTGGGCGGGTTGTTTTCGGCGCCGTCGATCACCCCGGTCTGCAGGGCGCTGAAGATCTCGCCGGTGTCCATGGCAATGCCGTTGCCGCCCATGGCGTTGATGGTTTCGATGAAGATCGGGTTGCCCTGCACGCGGATCTTCATGCCTTTGAGGTCTTCGATCTTGCGCACCGGTTTCTTGGTGTAGATGTTGCGCGTGCCGCCGTCCATCCAGGCGAGGGCCACCAGGTTGAATTCCGAGTCGGTGATCTTGGCTAGGATTTCATCGCCGATTTCGCCGTCGATGACCTTGCGCATGTGCACCTGGTCACGGAACACGAACGGCATGTTGAACACGTTCACGTCCGGCACCACCGGCCCGACGATGCCGAGGCTGACCCGGGCCATCTGGATCGCGCCGACCTGGGCCTGCTCGACCACTTCCTTTTCCGAGCCCAGCACGCCGCCGGGGAACATCTTGAAGGTCAGGCCGCCCTTGCTTTCGGCGACCAGGGTTTTGCCCAGTTGCTCTTCGGCGACAACGGTGGGGTAGCCGGCGGGGTGGATGTCGGCGAATTTGATTTCCAGCGCGTGGGCGGCGCCGGCGAACACGAAGGTGAAGGGGAGTGCAGCAAGGAGCAAGGTGCGTTTGAAGTCCATGGGGTGTCTCTCCAGTCTTGTTATTGTTTTATTCAAGGCACAGCGATGCAGCTAGAGGATGAAGGTGGGCTCCGGCAATCCGGTAACCCCGGGGTTGAGGGCAAACACGCCACCGGCCAGCGACTGGACACTGTGATCGTCACGGATCGAGGTGACGAACAAAGTGTCCAGGCGGCTGCCACCGAAGGCGCACATGGTGGGCTTTTTCACCGGCACGGCCAGTGAGCGGTCGAGGCGGCCATCGGGGGTAAAACGGTGGACCAGCCCGGCATCGTTGGCGCAGATCCAGTAGCAGCCTTCGGCATCCACGGCGGCACCGTCGGGGCGGCCGAGGAACTGGTGCATGTCCACAAACAGCCGGCGATTGGACGGCGTGCCGCTGTCGATGTCGTAGTCGAAGGCCCAGACCTGCTGGATCAGCGGGTGTGAATCCGAAAGGTACATCGTGCGCCCGTCGGGGCTGAAGGCCAGGCCGTTGGGCGTGATGAAACCGTTGAGTGCGGTGTGCACGGGTTGCCCGGTTTCATAGCGATACAGCGCGCCCTCGGCAGCATTGGCGCCCATGTTCAGCACCATGCTGCCGGCCCAGAACCGGCCCTGGCGATCACAGCGACCGTCGTTCAGGCGCATGTCCGGGAGGGCGTGCTCGACGCTGGCCAAAAGCCTGGTGTCGAGCCTGCCGTCGTTATGGGGCGTGAGCTGGAAAAAACCGGTTTCCATGCCCGCGACCCAACTGCCGGCGCGGGTACGCGCAATGCAGGCCAGCATCTGCGGGGTTTTCCAGGCCTGCACCTGGCCGCTGGCAGCGCTCCAGCGCTGCAGCTCGGCGTTGGGAATATCCACCCAGTACAGGGCGTTTTCCTCGGGCACCCATACCGGGCATTCACCCACGGCATTGCGGGCGTCGACAATCAGTTCTGCTTGCATGGCCACTCATTCCCTTGGGTTGGTCTGTGGTCAGTCACCGAACGGGCCGGCGGCACAAAACGCGCCGCCCTGGTGCACCCGCGCCGGGTCGTCGGCAGCGGGCATCGGTTGGGCTTCCACCTGTTTGCGGAACACTTCGGAGGTGTCCCGCGGCGTGAAGCCCAGGTGCGCGGCGAAGCGGTTGTCCCACCACACATCGAGGTTATCCGACATGCCGTAGACCACGGTGTGGCCGACGTTTGGGGTGTACAGCGCGCGTTCGAGCAGTTGGGTCAGGTCATCGAAGCTCAGCCAGGTGTGCATCATCCGGCGGTTCTGCGGTTCCGGGAACGAAGAGCCAATGCGGATGCTGACGGTCTCGATGCCGTAGCGGTCGAAGTAGAAACTGGCCATGTCCTCGCCATAGGATTTGGACAGGCCGTAGTAGCTGTCCGGGCGACGCGGGGAGTGGGCGTCGAGGGCTTCGTCCTGTTTGTAGAAGCCGATGACGTGGTTGGAACTGGCGAAGATCACCCGCTTGACCCCATGACGGCGGGCAGCCTCATAGATGTGGAAGATCCCGCAGATATTCGCCCCCAGCACTTCCTCGAAGGAACGCTCCACCGACACGCCGCCGAAATGCAGGATTGCGTCGACGCCTTCCACCAGGTGGTGCACCGCTTGTTTGTCGGAAAGATCGCAGGGCAATACTTCTTCTCTGTCGTCAGCAGCCGGGGCCATGTCGGCAATGTCCGACAGGCGCAGCACCTTGGCGTAAGGGCGCAGGCGTTCGCGCAGGACTTTGCCCAGGCCACCGGCGGCGCCAGTGAGCAGCAGGCGGTTGAACGGGGTAGGAGCGTTTGTGGTGGTCATGGTGGTCCTGTTATTGTTGTAGGTTGTCGTATGACTAGTCCGAAGTATCGTTAGGGTTTCCTGTACTTGTCAACGCGCTATTGGTCGAAGTTGGTTGAGGTTCATCGCTTTCCTGTGGTGAGGGAGCTTGATGTGGTGGGGCAGCTTGCTTTGGTGGGGGGAGCTTGCTGTGGCGAGGGAGCTTGCTCCCGCTGGGCTGCGTAGCGGCCCCAAAATCTCGGGAGCGCTTCGCACTCCAGCGGGAGCAAGCTCCCTCGCCACAGCAAGCTCCCTTGCCACAACAAGCTGCCCCACCCACATCAAGCTCCCTCACCACAAAAGCCTTTCCTGTTGTTTGTAAACCGCTACAACAACGACAGCGGGTAACTGATGAATATCCGGTTCTCATCAAACTCGTTGGTGCTGAAATCCCGACGCATCGTCGCATTGCGCCACCGCACATTCAGGTCCTTCAGCGCGCCGCTCTGCACCGTGTAGGCCAGTTCCGACTCGCGGCCCCATTCCTTGCCATTGGTGATCGCCCCGGTGTGCACGTTATCGCCGCTGATGTAGCGGTTCATCATGGTCAGCCCGGGAATGCCCAGCACCACGAAGTTGAAGTCGTGCCGTACCTGCCAGGATTTTTCCTTGGCGTTGTCATAGCTGGCGTTGTAGCTGTCGTTGGCCAGGGTGCCGCCGCTGGTGCCGTTGACCCGCATCCAGGCGCTGTCGCCGGTGAGTTTCTGCAGGCCGATATAGAAGCTGTTGCCTTTGTATTTGGCCGACAGCAGGGCGAACGCGGTCTTGTTGTCGAGATCGCCGGCCAGGGCCTTGCCGTCTTCCTTGCCGGTGAAGAACCCGAGGTTGGCGCCCAGGGTCCAGTCGCCCACCGGCTGGCTGTGAGTCAGGTTGAAATACTGCTGTTGGTAGATGTCGCTGAGTTCGGCGTACCACACGCCCACCTGGGTGCGTTTGTCGTTGAAGGTGTATTCGCCGCCGCCGAAGTTGAAGCGGTCGGAGGTGAACGCGGCTCTGCCGTTGAGGAACATGTCATCCATGCTCGCGTCGTTGCGCGGGCTGTTGCCGCGGAACTGGCCGCCGTACAGGGTCAGGCCGGCAATCTCGCTGGAAGTGACCTGGCCGCCACGGAAGGTTTGCGGCAGTGAGCGGCCGTCATCCGAACGCAGGATCGGGAGCACTGGCATCCATTCGCCGACTTTCAGTTCGGTCTTCGACAATCGGGTTTTCAACGCCACGCCCAGGCGGCCGAAATTGTCCACGGGGCGGCCATCGCTGCCGGTCGGCAGCAACTGGGTACCGGCGGTGCCTTTGCCGCCGTCGAGTTTCTGTGAGTACAGGCCCAGCACGTCCAGGCCGAAACCGACAGTGCCTTGGGTGAAGCCGGACTTGGCATCGAGGATAAAACTTTGCGTCCACTCTTCGGCCTTGGCCTGGGGATGGGCGGAGTTGGTGAAGTTGCGGTTGAAGTAAGCGTTGCGCAGGTTCAGCGTGGCTTTGGTGTCGTCGATAAAGCCTTCCGCCGAGGCGGTGACGGGAAGGGTGAAGGCCAGGCCGCTCAAGCCGATGGCGGCGAAGCGGGTGGTGCAGGAGAAAGTGCGGACGAGTTGACTCACAGTGACGCTCCCTTGTCTTTTTTGTTGTTTTTATTTTTCTGTCATACGTTGTCGTACAACATTGGGGCGATATTTGCGGGGTTTAAGGGGGTTGTCAAGGAGAGGTTGTGCGATGACTTGGGTGGCGCCACCGATCAAATGTAGGAGCTGGCTTGCCTGCGATGGCATCACCTCGGTGTACCTGAGAGACCGAGTTGCCAGTATCGCAGGCAAGCCAGCTCCTACGTTGAGCGTGCCCGCGCTATTTTTTTCAGCCGTTCAGAACCATGGGCGGCAAGGTGCCAAGCAACGAAACCGCAGCTACCGCTGAAATACCTAGTAACAGTTCTAGCCTCACACTGGCCTTCAACGCCGGCAGTCGCTGCTCGCAGTTATGGATCCGCAGGCGGTTCAACAGCGCCAGTGCGAGCATGCCGAACACCAGCAGCACCTTGATCAGCAGGATCAGGGCGAACCCGCTGAACAAGGGCGTTGGCCAGAACTGCCCGGTGAGTACCCGCACGTTGATCAGGCCGGTCACCAGCAAACCCGTGACCAGGGCATAACCGACGCCGCTGAAGCGCTGCAGGATCGGTTCCAATGCAGGGCGGGGCGATTGCCGGAGGATCAACACCAGCATGAGCAAGCCGCCGAGCCAGGCGCCGACACACAGCAGGTGCACCACCTGGTTGAGGATCAGCAATTGCCCGGCCAGGCCATTGAGCATTGCGCCATGGCCCACCGGTGCCAGCGTCGCCAGCAGCAGTGCGCAAAGCGGCAGGCGCACGGCTTTCCACGGGGTCAGCAGGCCGAGCACCAGCAGCACATTCAACACCAGGTGCCAGGTCCAGACCTGGCCGAAGAAGGTTTTACCCAGCACCAACTGCACTGTCGACCACTCCAGCGCGCCCAGCCCGACCCCGGCCATGCTCGCGCTGATCAACAGCAACCACGTCACCCCCGACACCAGTGCCAGCCACGCCAACCCTTGGGTGATGCGCGACAGTTGACGGTCGAGCACCGGTTGCGGCCCAGCGCCCAGCAGCCAGGGCCTGAACACACAGGCCCCGAACATCAACAGCACCACGATGAAATGCAGGAAGCGGCACAGCACCAGCAGGGTGGCCATGGATTATTGGCCGACCTTGAAGCTGTATTCACCGTTGCTCTTGTGGGTATCAACCGAGACCGCGTTCCACACGACCTTGTAGTTGCCGGCGGCCAGTGGTGCGGCGGGTGTCACCACCAGGACTTTCTTGTCGGCGTCCGGGGTCTCGAGGCCCTTGATCGCCACTTCGGTGCCGTCCTTGCTCAGGGATACCTTGGTGAAGGTCGCTTCAACGCCTTCGCTGAACGTCAGGCGCAGGTCTTTGGGGGCGGCGACGCTGCTGTCGGCGGCGGGCTCCGAGCTTTTCAAATGGGCGTGGGCAAATGCGGCCGAGGCGCCCAGCAAGGAAGCCAGCAGGGCGACAGTGGTAACGGTCTTCTTGATCAACATTGTTCAATACCTTCAGGTGAGAGTCAGTCGTTCGGTAGAGCCATGTGCAACAAGGGGAAGGGTTTGCCTTCGCCATCGACGGGCGAGCGGCCGGTCTGGATAAAACCATAGTGCAGGTAGAAACCCACGGCCTGTGGATTCTGTTCGTTTACATCGACGCGCAGGGTGTCGTGGCGGGCGCGCACGAAGTCCAGCAACTGGCGGCCGATGCCCTGGCCGCGGCGGCTCGGGTCGATAAACAACATCTCGACATTATTGCCGCCGGTGCCGACAAAGCCGGCAATCCCTTCGGCGTCTTCGTACACCCACACTTCAAGGGCGGGCATCGGCAGGTAGCAGTCGCGCACCAGGGGCAGCAGGCGCTGGATATCGTCTTCGCTGAGGAAGTCATGGGTGGCGCGCACCGAGCGTTCCCACAGTGCACCCAGCACCGGGTCGTCGCACGCGTCTCGCTGTCGAATAGTCATTGGAATGATCCTTCGAGGGGATGGCGATGCTAACCAATCCGCTTTCCACGGGGAAGGTGCTTGTACGAAGTTTCACAGTGGCGTGTCGCCGCGGTCTAGAGCGGATGTTAGTCTTGAGGCAATGTTGTTGTCAGGGAGCCCGTATGGGCAATCACAAGATCGGTATTCGTCGGGTCAACGTCGAAAAGATTCTGCTGGCGGCTGAAAAAGTCTTCGCCGAGAAGGGCTATGGCAGCACCGCCATGGCCGACATCGCTGAAGAAGTGCAACTGCCGCGCTCCAACCTGCATTACTACTTCAGCACCAAGAGCGAGCTGTACAGCGCGGTGTTGTTCGACCTGCTGGAAGTGTGGAAGCAGGACGCCCTGTGCTTCGAGATGTTCGACGACCCGCGGGTGGTGCTCAGCAGCTACATCCGCGCCAAGATGCAACATTCGCGCAGCCGGCCGTATGGCTCCAAAGTCTGGGCCAATGAAATCATCCACGGCGCGCCTACCCTGGGTGAGGCGCTGGACGTCAGCCTGTACGACTGGGCCAAGATGAAAGAGGCGAAGATTCGCCAGTGGGTGGAAGACAAGCGGATTTTGCCGGTGGAGCCGTCGAGCCTGCTGTACATGATCTGGGCCTCGACCCAGCACTATGCCGACTTTGATCATCAGGTGAACATCCTGAATGACCATCAGCCGTTGTCGGACATGCAGTTTGAGCGGGCGGTGCAGACGGTGACGAGTGTGATTTTGCGGGGGATCGGGTTGGAGCCTTGAGCACACGAGGCAAAACCCTATCGTGCGTTAACCTCCCCCCGTAGCAGCTGTCGAGCCCAAGCGAGGCTGCGTAGGGCGCGACTCAGTCTCGGACCGTGGTGCGCCCTACGCAGCCTCGCTTAAGCTCGACAGCTGCTACGGTCATTGGGAGTGTTACACCGCTTCCCGGTAGGGATTGCGCGGATCCTGCGTCCAGTTCAAAAACGGCTTCCCGGTATCCACCGGCACCATCTCGATACAGTCCGCCACCGGGCAGGTGATCTGGCACAGGTTGCACCCCACGCACTCATCATCGATCACCTCGTACTTATGCGTCCCATCCGCCTGCTTCAAGCTGGCAATCGCCTGGTGCGACGTATCCTCGCAAGCAATATGGCAGCGCCCACAGCCAATGCACGCCTCCTGATCGATCTTGGCGATCACCTGATAGTTGATATCCAGGTACTTCCAATCCGTCGTATTGCCCACCGCGCGCCCGGAAAACTCCTGCAGGCTGCTGTAACCCTGGCTGTCCATCCACCGCGAGAGCCCGTCCTTCATCTCTTCGACAATCCGAAACCCGTGCAGCATCGCCGCCGTGCACACCTGCACCGCGCCGCAACCCAGGGCCACGAACTCCGCCGCATCGCGCCAGTTGCCAATCCCGCCAATCCCGCAGATCGGCAAGCCCTGTGTCTGCGGATCCCGGGCAATTTCCGCCACCATGTTCAACGCAATCGGTTTCACCGCCGAGCCGCAGTAGCCACCGTGAGTGCTTTGGGTGCCCACCATCGGCAGGGCGACCATGCGCTCCAGGTCGACACTGGTGATGGAGTTGATGGTGTTGATCAGCGACACCGCATCCGCACCGCCGCGATAAGCCGCCCGGGCCGCGACGCGAATGTCGGTGATGTTTGGTGTGAGCTTGACGATCACCGGCAGCGAGCAATAGGTCTTGCACCAACGCGTCACCTGTTCCACGTACTCGGGCACCTGGCCCACGGCCGCGCCCATGCCGCGTTCCGGCATACCGTGGGGGCAGCCGAAATTCAGCTCGATGCCGTCGCAACCGGTGGCTTCCACCAAGGGCAGGATGTGTTTCCAGGACTCTTCAACACACGGCACCATCAGCGACACGATCAGCGCGCGGTCCGGCCAGTCCTTCTTCACCTGGGTGATTTCCCGCAGGTTGATCTCCAGCGACCGGTCGGTAATCAGCTCGATATTGTTGATGCCGAGCACTTCACGGTTGGCGCCAAAGTGTGCCGAATAACGTGACGAGACGTTGACCGCGGCCGGGTCTTCGCCGAGGGTTTTCCAGACCACGCCACCCCAGCCGGCTTCAAAGGCGCGGACCACGTTGTAGGCCTTGTCGGTGGGCGGCGCGGAGGCCAGCCAGAACGGATTGGGGGCTTTGATACCGGCGAACACAATCGAGAGATCGGCCATTACGCAGCCTCCACATTCAGCATGAGTTGGGCGTGCATGGCTTCAGCGGCCAGCTTGCCGTGTTGCACGGCCTGGACGGTGAGGTCCTGGCCGAGGCTGACGCAATCGCCGCCGGCATACACACCGGGGATGCTGGTGCGCAGTTGTTCGTTGACGAAGATGCGATCGCCCTGGCGTTGCAGCTGGTGGGCCAGCGGGTCGTGCAGGGCCTCGTCATCGAAGCCCTGGCCGATGGCCTTGAAGATGGCGTCGGCGGCCAGTTCGAAGGTCTCACCGGTGGCTTGCAGGCGGCCATCCACCATGCGGGTGCGGGCGAAGCGCATGCCGCGCACATGGCCCTGGTCGTCGAGCAGCACTTCTTCGGGCTGGGCCCAGGTCAGCAGACGCACCTGGTTGGCTTTGGCGATGTCCTGTTCGTGGCCAGTGGCGCCCATTTCAGCCAGGCCACGGCGGTACACCAGATTCACATCGCGGGCCCCGAGGCGGGCCATTTGCACGGCCATGTCGATGGCGGTGTTGCCGGCGCCAAGGACGATGCAGCGGTCGGCCAGGGGCAGTTGGCTGAGGTCGTCGGCCTGGCGCAGTTCGCGGATGTAGTCGGTGGCGGCGAGCAGGCCGGGGGCGTCCTCGTGCGGCAGGCCGAGCTGTTTGCTGGCGGCCAGGCCGAGGCCGAGGAACACCGCGTCGAATTGCTGATGCAGCTCGCTCAAGGTCAGGTTGTCGCCCAGGCGCTGGCCGTGGCGGATTTCGATGCCGCCGATCTGCAGCAGGAAATCCAGTTCCTTTTGCGCGAAGTCATCCACCAGTTTGTACTTGGCGATCCCGTATTCATTCAGGCCGCCGGCTTTTTCCCGGGCTTCGAAAATCACCACGTCGTGGCCGTGCAGGGCGCTGCGATGGGCACAGGACAACCCCGCCGGCCCGGCGCCGACCACGGCGATGCGCTTGCCGGTGGGCGTGGCGCGCTGGAATGGGTGTTCGCTGAAGTGCGCGTTGTCCACCGCGTAACGCTGTAGCAAACCAATCAGCACCGGGGCGCATTCTTCGGCGTTGTTGCGCACGCAGGCTTGCTGGCAAAGGATTTCCGTCGGGCAGACCCGGGCGCAACTGCCGCCGAGGATGTTTGCCGAGAGAATCTTCTGCGCGGCGCCCTGGACGTTCTCCGTGTGGATATTGCGGATGAACGAGGGGATATCGATCTCGCTGGGGCACGCGTTGACGCAGGGTGCGTCGTAGCAGTACAGGCAGCGCGAGGCTTCCAGTTGGGCTTGCCGGGCATTGAGCGGCGGCGCCAGGTCGGTGAAATGCGCGGCGAGTGCGGCCGCATCTTCATGGGGGTGTGGAAGATGGTTCAGGGTCTGGATCACGGTATTGGCCTCACGGTTTTTGAGGTGCTGCCTCTGGTGGGCAGTGGTTTTTTTATTGCCTGTACCGGCCTCATCGCAGGCAAGCCAGCTCCCACATTTGGAAGTATTCACAGCTCAAAAATGTGGGAGCCGGGCTTGCCCGCGATAGGCCGAAGGCCGCTGTCAGCGTTTCACAGCAACCGGCCTGGAACGCTCCGCCCGCTTGCTCAACTGCTCAAACACCGCCGGATACACCGGCCGTTCGATGTACCGCCCCGCACCACGCTCGGCGCGCAAATCCCCATCGGCCCAGACCAGCTTGCCCTGGCTGATGGTGTGGCTCGGCACGCCGCGCACGGTCTTGCCTTCGAAGATGTTGAAGTCGACTTTCTGATGGTGCGTCTTCGCGGATATCGTCCGGGTGCCTTCCGGGTCCCACAGCACCAGGTCTGCATCGGCCCCCACGCGAATCGCCCCTTTGCGCGGGTACAGGTTGAAGATCTTCGCCGTGTTGGTGGACGTCAGCGCCACAAACTCCTGCATCGACAAACGCCCGGTGTTCACGCCTTCGTCCCACAGCAGCGCCATGCGGTCTTCGATACCGGCAGTGCCATTGGGGATCTTGCTGAAGTCATCACGCCCGGCGGCTTTCTGCTCGGCGCAGAAGCAGCAATGGTCGGTGGCGGTGGTGTGCAGGTTGCCCGATTGCAGGCCATGCCACAGCGCCTCCTGATGCCCGCGCGGGCGGAAGGGCGGGCTCATCACGTAGCCGGCAGCGGTCTGCCAGTCGGGGTGTTGATACACGCTGTCGTCCAGCAGCAGATGCCCGGCCAAGACTTCGCCGTACACCGGCTGGCCCTTGCTGCGGGCGTAGGTGATTTCATCCAGCGCTTCCTTGGTGGAAACGTGCACCAGGTACAACGGCGTGCCGATGGTCTCGGCAATCCGGATCGCCCGGCTGGCGGCTTCGCCTTCCACCTGCGAAGGCCGCGATAACGGATGTGCTTCAGGCCCGGTAATACCCTGGGCCATCAGCTTGCGTTGCAGGTGATACACCAGCTCGCCGTTTTCGGCATGCACTGTCGGCACCGCGCCCAGTTCCAGGCAGCGCTCGAAGCTCGCCACCAGGGTGTCGTCGGCGGCCATGATCGCGTTCTTGTACGCCATGAAGTGCTTGAAGCTGTTGATGCCGTGGTGGCTGACCAGCTCGGCCATTTCGTCGCGAACCTGCTCGCTCCACCAGGTAATGGCCACGTGAAAACCGTAGTCCGACGCCGACTTCTCGGCCCAGCCGCGCCACTGATGGAAAGCTTCCAGCAGGGATTGCTGCGGGTTGGGAATCACAAAGTCGATGATCGAGGTGGTGCCGCCCGCCAATCCCGCCGCCGTGCCGCTGAAAAAGTCTTCACTGGCCACCGTGCCCATGAAGGGCAGTTGCATATGGGTATGGGGATCGATGCCGCCGGGCATCAGGTATTGGCCGCTGCCATCGAGTATCTCGGTGCCGGCGGGAATATCCAGGTCGGTGCCAATGGCGCGGATTAGACCGCCTGCGCATAAAACATCGGCTCGATAACTTTCATCATGGGTAATAACGGTAGCGCCACGGATCAACAGCGACATGTCGAGTTCCTCACAGGCTTGACCGGCTTGTGCCAGTTCTAAGTGTTGTAATGCATCGCGCCGCCGGGAAGTTAATTCCTGTCAGCGGTGACAGGAATAGAAACTAGCCCGAGTTTTTCGAATGAGCAAGAATATTTTTTATAAGCTTATATCTGTATTAACTTGTTGAATTTAAACGATAAAAAATCAAAATCACCAAAATGTAGCGGCCTCTCACCATTTTGACGCACTTGACAGGTTCCCAATATGAGCAACATTTCTTATTGCAAATCAGACGCTTGAGACATGCCTCTTGACGGGGGCAGGAAATAAAAATAATTGTGTTGCACCAGATTGAGTCCTGATGGTTCGGACAACTTCTGCGTTATTTGGCCTGAGTAACGCTGAAAGTAACGAAGGGCTTTTCGGTCGAGACAATAAAGCTGATAAACATCAGCGAGTTATATAAGCGGTGCGGGCAGGGCGACGGTTTACGGCACGGTTATTGAGTGCGGTGGCGGTTGGCCGGGTCCTGGATGTCATGTTGTCAACGAGGTACTCCGGCCATCCTGTGCGTGTCACGGGATGAGCAAAAATAATTCGAAAAAACCGTGGAGCGGCCATGCAACAGAACAGATCGCAAGTCATTGAGCGCAACGGCCTGTACGAACTCGACGCCGGCCCCGACGTCCTCGACAGCCCCCGCTACAACCACGACATGGCACCGACCAAGGTGCGCGAACGCACCTGGAACAAGTGGCACATCACCGCGCTGTGGATCGGCATGTCGGTGTGCGTGCCGACCTACACCCTGGGTGGCGTGCTCACCGCGTACTTCGGGTTGTCGGTGGGCGAGGCGCTGATGGCGATCTTGCTGGCCAATATCGTGGTGCTGGTCCCGCTGACCCTCAACGCTTTCCCCGGCACCAAGTACGGCATCCCGTTCCCGGTGTTGCTGCGCTCGTCCTTCGGCGTGCTGGGTTCCAACGTGCCATGCCTGATCCGTGCCCTGGTGGCGTGCGGCTGGTTTGGTATCCAGACGATGTTTGGCGGCCTGGCAATTCACCTGTTCCTGGGTTCGATTTTCGAGGGCTGGAAATCCCTCGGTGGCACCGGTGAAGTGATCGGCTTCATGATCTTCTGGACGCTGAACCTGTGGGTGGTATTGCGCGGCGCCGAATCGATCAAATGGCTGGAAACCCTGTCGGCACCGTTGCTGGTGGCGGTGGGTATCGGGCTGCTGGTGTGGGCGTTGCCGAATGTCTCGCTGACCGAGCTGATGGCGATCCCGCCCAAACGCCCCGAAGGCGCGAGCCTTACCGGCTACTTCATGGCGGGCCTCACGGCGATGGTGGGTTTCTGGGCCACCTTGTCGTTGAACATTCCCGACTTCAGCCGCTACGCCAAGAGCCAGAAAGACCAGATCCTCGGGCAGATTTTCGGCCTGCCGCTGACCATGTTCCTGTTCGCCGCCCTCGGTGTGATCATGACCGCCGCCTCGGTAAAACTGGTGGGCGTCAGCGTCTCCGACCCGGTGACCCTGATCGGCCATATCCAGAGCCCGGTGTGGGTGGCCGTGGCCATGGCGCTGATCATCATCGCCACCTTGTCCACCAACACCGCGGCGAACATCGTCTCGCCCACCAACGACTTTCAGAACATCGCGCCCAAGCTGATCAACCGCACCACGGCGGTGGTGTTGACCGGTCTGGTAGGCCTTGCATTGATGGCCCATGAACTGCTGAAAAAGCTCGGGCTGATCATCTCCGACGTGAGCCTGGAGACCGTCTATTCCAACTGGCTGCTGGGTTACTCAAGCCTGCTGGGCCCGATAGCCGGGATCATGGTGGTGGACTATTTCATCATCAAGAAACAGCAACTGGACCTTGCCGGGTTGTACCGCGATGACGTGTACCCGGCGTGGAACTGGCATGGCTTCCTCGCGTTTGGGGTGCCGGTGGTGCTGACACTGTTGTCGCTGGGCAGCGATGCATTCAGCTGGTTCTACAGCTATGGCTGGTTCACCGGCTCGGCATTGGGCGGGTTGTTGTATTACGCCCTGTGCATGAAGCGCGGCGCCCGCGTAGTCGCCGTAAAGACACCTTTGTGAACACGGTCAATGTGGGAGCTGGCTTGCCTGCGATGGCATCGACCCGGTGCAACTGAAAGACCGCGTCGCCCGCATCGCAGGCAAGCCAGCTCCCACAGTTGACCGAGTCGACTCATATAAAAAAGTAGCCTGAGGAGATCCCCATGAACGCTGCCGTAGACGTTCTGCAATCCACCCATCAGCACATCAACCGCGACCGTTTGTGGCTGTCCCTGATGGAGCTCGCCAAGCTCGGCGCTACGCCCAAAGGCGGCGTGTGCCGCCTGGCCCTCACCGACCTCGACCGCCAGGCCCGCGACCTGTTTGTGAGGTGGTGCGAGGAGGCTGGCTGCACCGTGACCATCGATGGCGTGGGCAATATCTTCGCCCGCCGGCCGGGGCGCAATCCCAAGCTACCGCCGGTGATGACCGGCAGCCATATCGACACCCAGCCAACCGGCGGCAAGTTTGATGGCTGTTTTGGTGTGCTGGCAGGCGTTGAGGTGTTGCGAACCCTCAATGACCTGAAAGTGGAAACCGAAGCGCCGCTGGAAGTGGTGGTGTGGACCAACGAAGAAGGCTCGCGCTTTGCGCCCTGCATGATGGGCTCCGGCGTGTTTGCCGAGAAATTTACCCTGGCAGATACACTGGCCAAGACCGACGCCGACGGCGTGACGGTAGGCGATGCGCTGAACGCCATTGGCTACGCCGGCTCCCGCCCGGTGAGTGGGCACAAGGTGGGCGCGTATTTCGAGGCGCACATCGAGCAAGGTCCGATTCTTGAGGATGAAAAGAAAACCATCGGCGTGGTGCTGGGCGCCCTTGGGCAGAAATGGTTCGACCTGAAACTGCGCGGGGTTGAGGCACATGCGGGACCGACGCCAATGCACTTGCGCAAGGATGCCTTGGTGGGCGCTGCTGCCGTGGTGGCTGCGGTTAACGCCGCTGCGTTGGGCCATCAGCCACACGCCTGTGGCACCGTCGGTTGCCTGCAAGCGTATCCGGGGTCGCGCAACGTGATTCCCGGCGAAGTGCGCATGACCCTGGACTTCCGTCATCTGGAACCGGCGCGGCTGGACTCGATGATTGCGCAGGTAAGCAAAGTGATCGACGCGACCTGTGCCAAGCACGGCCTCACGTTCGAGATGACACCCACCGCTGACTTCCCGCCGTTGTACTTCGACAAAGGCTGCGTGGATGCCGTGCGTGATGCGGCCAATGGTCTGGGCCTGTCGAACATGGACATTGTCAGCGGGGCAGGGCATGACGCGATTTTCGTCGCGGAACTGGGGCCGGCGGGGATGATCTTTGTGCCGTGTGAGGGTGGCATCAGCCATAACGAAATCGAGAACGCCGCGCCGGATGATCTGGCGGCAGGGTGTGCGGTGTTGTTGCGCGCGATGGTGGCGGCATCACAGGCGATTGCCAGCGGCAAGCTCGCCGCCTGAGCCATCCGGCTTCACTCCTCCCAACTGTGGGAGCCGGGCTTGCCCGCGATAGCAGTGTTTCAGACACAGTAGCGGTGCCTGACACTCCGTCATCGCGGGCAAGCCCGGCTCCCACAGTTAAAGGGTCAGCTCACGGCTACCGTCACATCCACCACCCGATCTACAAGCAATTGCACGCCTTCCACATTGAAGGTGGCAGCTGTACGCGGAGTGAGAAAACCAAGACCCCAGGAGCTTGGCCACGCCGAAGCGTGCCCGCGCACAGCCGCCATAACAGCGAGCACAGAAAAAGCGCCTGCACTGTATACGGCGGGCGCTTTTGCGCCAATGGAGTCATTCGGATTTCTCACGTCCGGTCGCTGAATTGGCAGCGACCGACGAAGACTAGTGGGCCCCGTTCCGACCAGCAATCCGAAAGAAACGTAGGAAATATGTCGTTTCGAGGGTGCGTTGTAAGGTGTGTCCTGCTCTTTTGTAAGACATCTCTTTTGTTCCTTGATCTCTCATCATCCCGGCCTTTCAGTGTTAGGTTCCGCCACGCGAGTATCTAAGTGCGGGGAAATCGCTCGATGAGCGTCGACCAATATTGGATCAAGGAAGGAATCAGGTATGCCAGGTTCAGGAACTACTAGAAAGTCGGTTTACTCCGTTGTCACTACGATCTTGCTGGCGCTGTGCATGGTGTATATCGGCGGTGAATGGCTGCTTTCTCCGGGGCGCCCGCAATTGACAGAGGTTGTGCTGCGAGTGCCACTTGGCGGTGATGGGGCCGTTTATGGCGTCAAGGATGATCGTGGAGGTGCAACTGTTCCGTTCAGCTATCGATATTACGTTTACCGCAACCTGGAGGACGATAGTGAAATATTGGCTGCGTTGAGGGATGCCAGTCCATTTCTCGTTACGAGTGACGCAGCGGCAAAGATTGATGTTCAGGGCGCTGCGATTACTGTGTCCGTGGCGGGAGAGGTATCTGACTATCACAGCAGTACGCTGTATCGACATGCCAATGGCAGTGATTACACCGTGGTGAGTGTTTTTTTGAATAGTCGGCCGGAAGGCTGAAATGGGCGGTGGCTCAGTCTAGATATGTTTGACTGATCCACCGTCATCGCAGGCAAGCCAGCTCCCACATTTGATCCAGGGTGGGCTCGAGACTTGTATCAGGCGTCGGGCTTCCAGCCGCCGCCCAGCGCCGTCACCAAGCCCACACTCGCCTGCAACTGCCGCGTCTGCACCGCCTGCAAAGTCCTCTGTGCCTGCAACGCCGCTGTCTGCGCCGTCACCACATCCAGGTAACTCACGGCACCCGCCTGATAACTGTTCATCGCCAGCGCCTGCGTGTGCTCGGCGGCGTTCGCGGCGGCCTGTTCGTCCATCGCTTCCTGCTGCAAATCACGCAGTTGCCCAAGGTTGTCTTCCACCTCACGCACCGCCCGCAAAACCTGGCTGCGGTAATGCGCCGAAGCCTCTTCAAACTCGGCCTTGGCCTGGCGCTCATTGGCGCTCAACCGCCCGCCATCAAAGATCGGCAGGTTGACCAGCGGCCCCAGCGCCCAGTACCGATTGGCCGCCGAGAACAGGTTGCCGACGCCTTGGGTCTGCCCGCCAATCAACCCGGTCAAGCTGAAGTCGGGGTACCACGCGGCCTTCGCCACGCCGATGTTCGCGTTGGCTGCAAACACCCGCCGCTCCGCCGCCGCAATATCCGGGCGACGTTGCAGCAGGTGGCTGGGCAGCTGTTGCGGAATCCCTGGCAACGCGATCAATTGTTTGCTCGGCGGCAGTTGGAATTCGCTGGCGGACACGCCCACCAGTTCACCAATCGCGTGCTCGGTGAGGTTGCGCTGACCGCGTACATCATCCAGCTGTGCCTCGGCTTCAGCCAGTTGGTTCTGCGCGCGGGTCAGGTCGAGTTCCGAGGCGATCTGCCCTTCATACCGGCTACGGGTCAGTTGCAGCGCCTGGCCAAAATCGTCCAGCGAACTGCTGAGGATCCGGCTCTGGGCATCCAGCCCGTTGAGCTGTACGTACAGCGTCGCCAACTGATGCTGCAGGCTCAGGCGTGCCACCGCCAAATCGTCCCCGGAGGCTTGTGCCTGGGCGTCACCCGCTGCCACCTGGTTGCGGATTTTGCCCCACAGGTCCAGATCAAAACTCAGGGCAAAACCGGCCGTGTTGCTGTTGTACACCGAAGGCTGGGTATCACCCCGCAGCGGCCGGCTGTCCGATTGCCGCTGGCGCAACGGTTGTGCACTGGCGGTGATTTGCGGGAACAACCCGGCATGCAACTGGCTGGCATAGGCCTGGGACGCATCGAAATGCGCCAGCGCCGCTGCGAGGTCCGGGTTGGCCTTGAGCAGTTGTTCCTGCAGGTCATCCAGGCGCTGGTCCTGATACAGCTGCCACCATTTGGGCGCCAGTTGGTCGGACGGCTGTGCGCTGTGCCACGGGCCGTCGCTGGTCTGTTCGCGGTACTTGGCAGGCAGGTCGATGGTCGGCGCCTTGTAGGTGGGCGCCAGCGAGCAACCGTGCAGTGCCACCAATACCAAGGCCGCGAGGGGCTTAAGCCTTGGGCGCATGGGCACCTCCGGCGTCGGCCATTTGCACGGCGTCGCCTTCGCGCAGGGCGTCGGGCGGGTTGTCGACCACGCGGTCGGCGGGTTTCAGGCCCTGGTCGATCACCAGGCGTTCGCCGAGGTCGAGACCGATGTGGATGTCTTGCAGGTGCACGTGGTTCTGCGCATCCAGGACCGCGACCTGGGTGCCTTGGGCCCGGAAGATCAGGGCGCTGGCCGGGATGCTGACGCCGTGGGTGTCCGCCGGAATCGCCAGGGTGGCTTCGGCGTAGTCGCCGGGCAGCAACTTGCCGTCGGGATTGTCGGCCACGAACTGCGCGAGCAGGGTGCCGGAGCGGCGGTCGATGGCGGTGGAGTCGCCCATCAGTTTGGCGCTGAAGTGTTCGCCGGGATGCTCGGGCACCGTCAGTTGGGCGGCCAGCCCCGGATGAATCACCGCTGCATAGTTCTGCGGCACTGGCACGTAGAGGCGCAGTTGGTGGGTGTCGGCGATGTCGAACAGTTCCGGATCGCTGTCGCTGTCGGCCTTGATCAACTGGCCGATGTCGGTGTTGCGCGCGGTGATCACACCGGCGAACGGTGCGCGGATGGTCTTGTAGTCTTCCAGCGCCGAGAGCCGCGCATAGTCGGCCTCGGCGGCCTGGGCGTTGGCCTTGGCGGCCAGGGCGTTGGAGGTTTTTTCATCGGCCTCCTGGCGCGATACCGAATGGCTGTCCAGCAGGTTTTTCCAGCGGGTGGCGGTGGTTTCCGCCAGGCGTGCGTTGGCCTGTTCCTGCACCATGCGTGCGTGGGTTTGCGCCACTTGCTGGTCGAGGTCGGGGCTGTCGATCTCGGCCAGGATCTGCCCGGCCTTGACCTGGCTGCCGATGTCGACTTTCCAGTCTTTCAGATAACCGCTGACCCGCGCATGAATCGGTGCCTTGCTCCAGGCTTCCAGGTGCGCGGGCAGGCGCAGGGTGTCGCCGGCTGCGTTCTGTTTTGGCTGGAATACCAGCACTTGCGGCACAGCGGCGGTTTCGGTCCAGGCAGTGACGGATTTTTCATGCATCGTACGGGCGTGCAGGCCGTTGGCGACCAACAGGGCGGCCAGTGTCAGGCCGCCGACACCCATGAGCATCAGACGCTTGCGCGAGGGTTTGTGATCAGACGACATGTGGGGTTTCTCCAGCAGCAGCGCGAGTAGGGTGACGACCGTGGACCAGGCTGAAGACCACGGGTACAAACAGCAAAGTGGCAGTGGTGGCAAGGATCAGGCCGCCGATCACGGCACGTCCCAGCGGCGCGTTTTGTTCTTCGGACAAGGCCAGCGGCAACATGCCGATGATCATCGCCAGGGCGGTCATGCACACCGGGCGGAAGCGGGTGTAGCCGGCTTCCAGTGCGGCCTTGAGGGCATCGCCGTGTTCGGCCAGGCGCTCTCGGCAGAAGCTCACCACCAGGATCGAGTTGGCGGTGGCCACGCCCATACAGAGGATGGCCCCCGTGAGTGCCGGCACCGATAACGAGGTGCCGCTGAGGAACAGCATCCACACGATGCCCGCCAGGGCCGCCGGCAGTGCGGTGATGATCACGAACGGGTCGGTCCAGGACTGGAAGTTGACCACGATCAGCAGGTAGATCAGCACCACCGCGCCGAGCAGGCCGAAGCTCAAGCCGTTGAACGCTTCATGCAGCGCATCGATCTGCCCGTGCAGGCTGATGGTCGCGCCTTTGGGGCGCATCGGGGCCATGTCATTCAGCACCTTCTGCACGTCACTGGCGACGCCGCCGAGGTCACGGCCTTGCACGTTGGCGTACAGGTCCAGGGTCGGTTCGATGTTGTAGTGGGTCACCACCGCCGGGCTTTGCACGCGGGAGATGGTCGCCACGCCGCCGAGGATCTGCGACTGGCCATCGGCACCGGTCACCGGCAGCGCTTCCAGGGATGGCAGGCTGTCGAGACGGTATTGCGGCGTTGCAGCCACGATCGAATACGACACGCCGTTGGCCGGGTTGAGCCAGAAGGTCGGCGCGGTTTGCGAGCTGCCGGCCAGGGACGCGACCATGCTGTTGGTCACGTCACGCTCGGTGATGCCCAGGCCGTTGGCGCGCATCCGGTCCACGTTGACTTGCAGCGACGGGTAGCCGGTGGACTGCTGGATACGCAGGTCGGCGATGCCCGGTATGTGTTTCAGGCGACGTTCCAGTTCGATGGCGTAGGCGCGGTTTTCTTCGTCGCTGCGCCCGGAGATTTTCACGTCCAGCGGCGCCGGTGAACCGAAGTTGAGGATCTGGCTGCTGATGTCGGCCGGCAGGAACGCGAACTGGCTGCCGGGGAAACTTTCCGGCAGGGCTTCACGCAGTTTTTTCACGTAATCGGCGGTGGGCGCATGGTCTTTTTTCAGGGTGACCTGGATATCGCCGTCCTGTGGGCCGATGGTGCCGCTGCTGCTGTAGGCCATGTCGATGCCGCTCAGCGGGATGCCGATGTTGTCGACGATGGTGTCCAGCTCGTCTGCCGGCACAATCTCGCGAATCCGCGCTTCAATCCGGTCAAACGCCGCGGCGCTTTCTTCAATCCGCGTGCCCAATGGCAAGCGTACGTGCAGCGCCATGGCGCCTGCGTCGGTGGCCGGAAAGAAGTCCTGGCCCAGGCTTGGCAGCAGCAGGAATGAGGCCAGGATGCACGCCAGGAAGCCCACGATGAAGCGCTTGCGCGCACCCAGGGCCAGGGTCAGCAGGCCGTGGTAAACGTCCCGCACGTTGGAGAAGTGACGCTCGAAACCCTGCTGGAAATTCAGTACCGATTGCAGCACGGCATTGCGCTGGGGTTTGTGCTGGTCGCCCTCGTGGTGGTTGATGAATTCATCTTCCGGGTGATGACCTTCGCCTTGCTCCGGCACGTGCGGCTTGAGCAGGAACATCGCCAGGGTCGGCACCAGGGTTCGCGAAAGGATGAATGAGCTGGCCATGGCGAAAATCACCGCCAACGCCATCGGGCGGAACAGGTAGCCGGCGATA
The DNA here is from genome assembly GCF_024807515.1 of Pseudomonas sp. BIGb0558. Classification (NCBI taxonomy): domain Bacteria; kingdom Pseudomonadati; phylum Pseudomonadota; class Gammaproteobacteria; order Pseudomonadales; family Pseudomonadaceae; genus Pseudomonas; species Pseudomonas sp. BIGb0558. The sequence goes on along the minus strand of NZ_JANUEW010000025.1, from coordinate 62,381 downwards.
CCTTGCAGCATGAACATCGGCACAAACACGATGCAGATGCACAGCAGGGACACGAACGCCGGGCCGACGATTTGCTTGGCGCCGTCGAGGATCGCGTCCTTCACCGCCTTGCCTTGTTCCAGGTGCCAGTTGATGTTCTCGATGGTCACTGTGGCGTCGTCCACCAGGATCCCCACCGCCAACGCCAGCCCGCCGAGGGTCATGACATTGAGGGTTTGCCCGGTGGCTGCCAGCAGCGCGATGGCCGACAGCACCGCCAGGGGAATCGAGGCGGCAATGATGATGGTCGAGCGCCAGCTGCCGAGGAACAGCAGGATCATCGCACTGGTCAGCAGGGCCGCAATGATGCCTTCCTGGGCCACGCTGCCCACCGACTGTTTGACGAACACCGAGGCGTCGCCCAGCAGCGAGGTCTTCAGCGAAGGCGGCAGGGTTTCATTGATGCGCGGCAGCATCTGGCGGATGCCATCGATGATCGACAGGGTGGAGATGCTGCCGTTTTTCAGGGCCGGCATCAGCACTGCACGGTGGCCGTCGACGCGCACGATGTTGGTCTGCGGCGGCGAGCCGTCACGCACGTGGGCCACCTGGCCGATGGTGATGATCGCGCCGTCGACCGTCTTGATCGGCAGGTCGTTGAGCTCATCAATCGCCTTGGGGCTGTTGTTGAGCAAAATCGTGTATTCGTTGGGGCCGAGTTTGGCGGTACCCACGGGGATGATCTGGTTCTGCAAGGCCAGGGCGTTGCCCACGTCTTGTGCCGACAGGCCTTTGGCAGCCAGCGCCTGCGGGTCAAGGTCGAGGGTGATCTGGCGTTGCTTGCCGCCCATTGGCGTGGGCATGGCCAGGCCGGGCAGGGCGCTCAAAGGCAGGCGGATATTGTTCTGCACCAGGTCGCGGATCTTCGCTTCCGACAGGCTGGGGCTGGAGAACGCCATCTGCAGGATCGGCACCGTGGAGGCGCTGTAGTTGAGGATCAGCGGTGGCGTGATGCCCGGTGGCATCTGCTTGAGCACGGTTTGTGACACCGCTGTTACCTGGGCGTTGGCGGTGCGGATATCCACGCCGGGCTGGAAGAAAATCTTCACGATGCCCATGCCGGGTAACGACTGCGATTCAATGTGTTCGATGTCGTTGACGGTGGTACTCAGGGAGCGTTCGTAGGTGTAGATCACGCGACCGGCCATGGCGTCCGGAGACAGGCCGTTGTACTGCCAAACCACCGCGACGACGGGGATGCCAATATCGGGAAATACGTCAGTGGGGGTACGCAAGGCCGCCATGGGCCCAATGATGCAGATGAAAATTGCCAGCACGATAAACGTGTAGGGCTTGAGCAGTGCGGTCTTTACCAGCCCGAGCATGCCGTAACCTCCAAAGGAGTTGGATTGCAAACGCTCGCAGTCTTGACGGACCCACCTAACACGCACCTTTCAGCCAGGTGAAGGAACATTTAGTTAACGGCTGAAGATCCTTTCATATGTATTCATTTGTTCAATAATGGTGACAGTACCAAGCTGGATACCGATCGAACGGCAGTCGTTTTGCCCGTTCACTCTTTATCCATTTGGAGTTCTGCCATGTCTCTTAAACCCTTGTTGTTGATCCCGGCCTTGAGTGCGGTCCTGCTGTTGTCGGCGTGCGCCGGCCCGATTCCGAAAGCGGACCCGAGCGAAGCCTGGATCGGCCTGCAAGAAGAGGCGCCCAACGACCTGATGGCCGAGCGGGTAGACGGGAAAAACATTGATGATGGTCGCTACTTCGAAGTGAAACCCGGCGCTCATCGCCTGGATGTCACCTTGTTTGAAGAAGAGGCGGGGGATGACAACCAGCAGGATTGTCGCGGGCATGTCACCTACGGCAACTTCAAGGCGGGCGAGCATTACACCCTGGTGGAATCCAGCCTTGGTACCACGGTACGCGCCGAGTTGAAGGACAGCCACGGCAAGGAACTGGCGCAGACCGAAGACTTCAGTTGCATGCCTGGCTAAGGCCTCAGGCGTGATGCCCGGCGGGTTTGTGCAGCTTGCCGGGTGCTGCGGGTTTTACCTGTGGGTGATGGTGCCGGCGGGTCACGCGCATCACGCCCCAGAGCATGGCGGCGGCCACTGCCAGCCAGCCACAGATCAAAAGCAGAATCGTTGTTGTCAGGCTCATAAGTGCCTCCTTTCGCCCGGTACAGGGCACACACTGTCTTCTCAATGGACAGTCTAGCTATCCGCAGGTTGCCTGCTATTGACCAATGGTCGTGTGCGTCCAACTTGTTTGCTCTATGGCGGGCCTTTTACTGCGCTGCAAGGCTATACCCGCGCCCCGGAGCATCCTATGATCAGGGCCCACGTTGGCCGTTGATCAAGTGAGTGACGAAGTTGCGGTTTCCCTCGAACATTAAAACCTCCTGGTGGGTCGCAGCCTGTTTCATGGGGCTGGCGGCCTGCTCCTCGCATCCCAAACCCACGAGCATCCCGGGCCTGCCGGAGAGCGTCGAGCTCAAGGGCGTGCCGGCTTTTCGCGGTGAGACCTACCTCGGTGGCCCGGCCGCTCTGGCCAGCATGCTGTCCCAACAAGGCATTGTGATTACACCGGGCCTGTTGGATAAGCCGCTGCATCTGCCGGGCGCCGAAGCGGACCTTGAGCGCAACATGCAGGTGTTGGCCCGTGAATACGGGATGCTGGTGTACCCGCTGGACGACCAGTTGCCGGCGATGCTGGCGCAGGTCGCCGCCGGCTACCCGGTGATGGCGCGCATCACCCAGGGTTCGACCTTCTGGGCCGGGGCGCGGTATGTCGTGGTGGTGGGCTACAACAAGCAGAAGAGCATGGTGCTGTTGCGTACGGGGTTGGCGCGACGCATGCCGATGGATTTCGGCGCCTTTGAGTCGGCTTGGAAAGACGGCGGCAAGTGGGCCGTGCTGATTCAGCGGCCTACCCAGTTACCGGTCAAGGTCGACGCCCAGCGCTGGCAGCAGGCGGCCAGTGCCACGGCCCAGGCGGGCCAGGAGCAGGCGGCGGCCCAGGCGGTCAAGGCCCTGGCCAGTCAGGCCAAATAAAAAAACGGCGCTCAAGGGCGCCGTTTTTTCATGTCGCTGTTCAGCGGGACTCGGTCACCTGAACATTCGCCCGTGGGCGGTTCTTCAGGTTCTTGTCAGCCTTGTAGCGCAATGCGACGTCTGGCACCGAACCGCTCTTGCCGGTCTCGACCCAGCTGCGGATGCGGCCCGCATCGGCAAAGTGGGTGAATTTGCCGAAGGCGTCGAGGATCACCAGCGACACCGGGCGATTGCCCATGCTGGTCACCAGCACCAGGCAGTGGCCGGCCTGGTTGGTAAAGCCGGTCTTGGTCAGCTTGATGTCCCAGTTGGCGCGGTTGATCAGGTGGTCCGTGTTGGAGAAGCCCAGGGTGTAGTTGGGTTTGCGGAACGATACGGTCTTTTCCTTGGTGGTACTCAACTGGCTGAGCATCGGGTATTTGCGCGCGGCGGCCAGCAGCTTGCTCAAGTCGCGGGCGGTGGACACGTTGTGGATCGACAGGCCGGTGGGTTCGACGTAATGGGTGCTGGTCATGCCCAGCGCCTTGGCCTTGGCGTTCATTGCCGCGATAAATGCCGGGTAGCCGCCCGGGTAGTGGTGGGCCAGGCTGGCGGCGGCGCGGTTTTCCGAGGACATGAGGGCAATCAGCAGCATCTCTTTGCGCGGCATTTCGCTGCCGATCTTGACCCGGGAGAACACGCCTTTCATCTCTGGCGTGTCCTTGATGTTGATGTCGATGTATTCATCCATGTTCTGCTTGGCCTCCAGCACGATCAGGCCGGTCATCAGTTTGCTCACTGAGGCGATCGGCACGATGACATCCGGGTTGCTGGCATAGATGATCTTGTTGGTCTGCAGGTCTACCACCATCGCACTGCCGGAGGCGATGTGCAGGGTGGACATGTCGCGGGGAGCGGTAGTGGTTTCGCTTGCGCTCGCGAAGGTGCCTGTAAATGCAAAAAATAGGCTGACAATGGAAAGATGAATTTTCACGCGGATGAACTCGCTAAAAAAGTAGGGATATACCGTTCTGCACGGACTTTCTGATAAATGCCGTTACATTTTAGGAGTATGGATCAGAAACTGTCGAATGTTCTTCTGAAAACAGATGAAACCCCTTAAAAACAAAGAAAAAAGTACTTTTTATCCGGCCAATAAAAAGCCCTGCGATAAGGCAGGGCTTTTTCAGAGCGGCTGGTTATTAGCTGTGCAGGGTTTCGGCTGCGTACAGGGTATTTTCCAGCAGGCAGGCGCGGGTCATTGGGCCGACGCCACCCGGTACCGGGGTGATCCAGCCAGCACGGGGCAGGGCGGTTTCGTACACCACGTCGCCTACCAGTTTGCCGTCGTCCTGGCGGTTGATGCCCACGTCGATCACGATGGCGCCTTCCTTGATCCACTCACCTTTGACCAGGCCCGGCTTGCCGGCGGCGACTACCACCAGGTCGGCGCGGCCGACGTGGCCAGCCAGGTCCTTGGTGAAGCGGTGGGTGACGGTCACGGTGCAGCCAGCCAGCAGCAGTTCCATGGCCATCGGGCGACCGACGATGTTCGATGCGCCGACGATGACTGCATCAAGGCCGTACAGGTCGACGCCGGTGCTTTCCAGCAGGGTCATGATGCCCTTCGGCGTGCACGGGCGTAGCAGCGGGATGCGCTGGGCCAGGCGGCCGACGTTATAAGGGTGGAAACCGTCGACGTCTTTGTCCGGGCGGATGCGTTCGAGCAATTTGGACGCGTCCAGGTGCTCGGGCAACGGCAGTTGCAGCAGGATGCCGTCGATGGCCGGATCGTCGTTGAGGCTGTCGATCAGGTCGGTGAGGGCTTGCTGGGTGGTGTCAGAAGGCAAGTCGTAGGCTTTGGAAATAAAGCCGACCTCTTCACAGTCTTTACGCTTGTGCGAGACATAAACCTGAGAGGCAGGATCGCTGCCGACCAGGATCACCGCGAGACCCGGCGTGCGCAGGCCTTGTTGGCTGCGCTCGGCGACTCGTTTGGCGATCTGCTGGCGCAGGCTGGCGGCGATTGATTTGCCGTCGATAAGTTGTGCAGTCATTACGCGTGATTAACCATCGAGAGGGGGAAGAAAAGTGCGCGCATTCTCGCATGTCGTGGCGTGAGGGCAAAGGCGCTTGGTCTGCAAATTCCCCTAACCCCTTAAATAAAATGAATTTTTTATAAAAAGGATTTGACGGGTTTCGGGTGCATCTATACTATTCGTCGCACTTGTCGGGCACAGCCTAGCACTGGTTAGTTTGTAATCCTCCAAGAGTACAGATTAATAAGGCGCCCGTAGCTCAGCTGGATAGAGCATCCGCCTTCTAAGCGGATGGTCGCAGGTTCGAGTCCTGCCGGGTGCGCCATTAGGCAGCTTTGGCACAAGTAGCGCAATATGGTGGGCGTAGCTCAGTTGGTAGAGCACGGGATTGTGACTCCCGTTGTCGAGGGTTCGATCCCCTTCGTCCACCCCATATTCAAAGGGCGCCAGATTAACAGTCTGGCGCCTTTGCTTTAAGAGCTTCATGCGGATGTGGTGGAATTGGTAGACACACTGGATTTAGGTTCCAGCGCCGCGAGGCGTAAGAGTTCGAGTCTCTTCATCCGCACCAAATAAAGTTTCGAGAAGGCCGGCTGGTCGTCACGAAGCTCAACAAATAGCCGTTTTGACAGGCTTTTTGGTCACGCAATATGGTGGGCGTAGCTCAGTTGGTAGAGCACGGGATTGTGACTCCCGTTGTCGAGGGTTCGATCCCCTTCGTCCACCCCATATTTCGAAAGGCGCCAGATTAATAGTCTGGCGCCTTTTTTGTTTCAGCGGTTTGAAGTTTCAACGCAGTCGCAGGTGCTGGGCTGCAAGGGCAGGGCGTTTCGTCGTATTTATGTTGCTCGATGATGCTGCGCTGCCCGCCGGCCTTGCTCGCAAGGTCGGTTGTCAGGGAGATGATTGGCAGCCTCTTCTATATATAGAAGGGTTGGCGCAGAGCCCTGGCGTGATGGGATGTATTTGCTAACGGGGCGAGGTGCATTCGTGCATTCGCACCTATAAATTGCCTGCTGCTTTTTTACCCGTTTTCAGTAGGGTGACTTCTTGAGTTTGACCCACTAGAATGCATGCCCTTGATTCTGGGGTCGGAAACGGCCGGCTAACGTCTGTGCAACGAGGAATATCCATGCAAGTTTCTGTTGAAAATACTTCTGCTCTTGAGCGCCGCATGAGCATCACCGTGCCGGCTGAGCGCATCGAGACTCAGGTCAACAAGCGTCTGCAGCAGACTGCCCAAAAGGCCAAGATTGCCGGCTTCCGTCCGGGCAAAGTGCCAATGAGCGTGATTCGTCAGCGTTATGAAGCTGATGCGCGCCAGGAAGCGGTAGGCGACGTTATCCAGTCTTCCTTCTACGAAGCTGTGGTTGAGCAGAAGCTGAACCCGGCCGGCGCTCCTTCGGTTGAGCCGAAAGTGCTGGAAAAAGGCAAGGACCTGGAATACGTCGCAACCTTCGAAGTGTTCCCTGAGTTCACCGTTGCCGGTTTCGAATCCATCGCTATCGAGCGCCTGAGCGCTGATGTAGCTGATTCGGACCTGGACAACATGCTGGAAATCCTGCGCAAGCAGAACACCCGTTTTGAAGTGGCCGACCGCGCTGCCCAGAACGAAGACCAGCTGAACATCGATTTTGTTGGCAAGGTTGACGGCGAAGCATTCGCTGGCGGCTCCGCCAAGGGTACTCAGCTGGTGCTGGGCTCCAACCGCATGATCCCGGGTTTCGAAGACGGCCTGGTTGGCGCTAAAGCCGGCGAAGAGCGCGTTCTGAACCTGACCTTCCCGGCTGACTATCAGAACCTGGACCTGGCTGGCAAAACCGCCGAGTTCACCGTGACCGTCAACACCGTTTCCGAGCCTAAGCTGCCAGAACTGAACGAAGAATTCTTCAACCAGTTCGGCATCAAGGAAACCGGCATCGAAGGTTTCCGCACCGAAGTTCGCAAGAACATGGAGCGTGAGCTGCGTCAGGCCATCAAATCCAAGGTCAAGAACCAGGTGATGGACGGTCTGCTGGCCGCCAACCCGATCGAAGTGCCGAAGGCCCTGCTGTCCAACGAAGTGGATCGTCTGCGCGTGCAGGCTGTTCAGCAGTTCGGTGGCAACATCAAGCCTGACCAACTGCCGGCCGAGCTGTTCGAAGAACAAGCCAAGCGCCGCGTTGTGCTGGGCCTGATCGTGGCTGAAGTGGTCAAGCAATTCGACCTCAAGCCTGACGAAACCCGCGTTCGCGAAATGATCCAGGAAATGGCTTCGGCCTACCAGGAGCCTGAGGCTGTTGTGTCCTGGTACTACAAGAACGACCAGCAGCTGAACGAAGTGCGTTCGGTTGTGCTGGAAGAGCAAGTTGTGGATACTGTTCTGCAGAAGGCTAAGGTGACCGATAAAGCGGTCTCTTACGAAGAAGCAGTCAAGCCGGCTGAAGCAGCACAAGCCGACTGATCGCTCAACTCGTTTGAAAATACACCCATAAGCCAGCCTCGCGCTGGCTTATGCGTATTCAAGACATGACTATTTGGGAGTAACTGCAGAGCATGTTCCGTAATTCGTATATTCAGCAGAACTCTGATATCCAGGCCGCTGGCGGCCTGGTCCCGATGGTTGTCGAGCAATCTGCTCGTGGCGAACGCGCCTATGACATCTACTCGCGCCTGCTCAAGGAGCGAGTGATCTTTCTGGTTGGTCCGGTAGAGGACTACATGGCCAACCTGATCTGTGCGCAGCTGCTGTTCCTTGAAGCGGAAAACCCGGACAAGGACATCCATCTCTACATCAACTCCCCGGGCGGTTCGGTAACGGCTGGCATGTCGATCTACGACACCATGCAGTTCATCAAGCCGAACGTATCGACCACCTGTATCGGTCAGGCGTGCAGCATGGGTGCTTTCCTGCTGACCGCTGGTGCTGAGGGCAAGCGTTACTGCCTGCCGAACTCGCGCGTGATGATTCACCAGCCACTGGGCGGTTTCCAGGGCCAGGCATCGGACATCGAAATCCATGCCAAGGAAATCCTCTTCATTCGTGAGCGTCTCAACACGCTGATGGCCAAACATAGCGGGCACACCCTGGAAGAGATCGAGCGCGACACCAACCGTGACAACTTCATGAGCGCCGAAGCCGCGCGTGAATACGGGTTGATCGACGCAGTGATCGAAAAGCGCCCCGCTTAATATAAGCAGCTCAAAATAGGGCAGGTCGGCACGTCCGACCACCAGTGGGCTTGAAAAAGCCCTCAATAGCCTTCATCTTGTGTTGCAAGCCTATCGGATTTGGATCGAACGAATGACTGACACCCGCAACGGCGAGGACAACGGCAAGCTGCTCTATTGCTCCTTCTGTGGCAAAAGCCAGCATGAAGTGCGCAAGTTGATTGCCGGCCCCTCGGTGTTTATCTGCGACGAGTGCGTCGACCTGTGCAATGACATCATCCGAGAGGAGGTGCAGGAAGCCCAGGCCGAAAGCAGCGCGCATAAATTGCCTTCGCCTAAAGAAATCAGCGGCATCCTTGATCAGTATGTGATTGGTCAAGAGCGTGCAAAGAAGGTTCTGGCCGTAGCGGTGTACAACCACTACAAGCGTCTGAACCAGCGTGACAAGAAAAGTGACGACGTCGAGCTCGGCAAAAGCAACATCTTGCTGATCGGTCCTACAGGCTCGGGTAAAACCCTGCTTGCAGAAACCCTGGCTCGCCTGCTGAACGTTCCCTTCACCATCGCCGACGCAACCACTCTTACCGAGGCCGGTTACGTAGGTGAAGACGTCGAGAACATCATTCAGAAGCTGCTGCAGAAATGCGATTACGATGTGGAAAAGGCCCAGATGGGCATTGTCTACATCGATGAAATCGACAAGATTTCGCGCAAATCCGACAACCCGTCGATCACCCGGGACGTTTCCGGTGAAGGCGTGCAGCAGGCGCTGTTGAAACTGATCGAAGGTACTGTTGCTTCCGTACCGCCACAAGGCGGCCGCAAGCATCCACAGCAGGAATTCCTTCAGGTTGATACGCGCAACATCCTGTTCATCTGTGGCGGTGCGTTCTCCGGTCTGGAAAAGGTTATTCAAAACCGTTCCACCCGTGGCGGCATTGGTTTCAGTGCAGAAGTACGCAGCAAGGAAGAAGGCAAGAAAGTCGGTGAATCCCTGCGTGAAGTCGAGCCTGACGATTTGGTCAAGTTCGGTCTGATCCCGGAATTCGTTGGCCGTCTGCCAGTGCTGGCGACGTTGGACGAGTTGGATGAGGCTGCGTTGATGCAGATCCTCACCGAGCCGAAAAACGCCCTGACCAAGCAATATGCCAAGCTGTTCGAGATGGAAGGTGTGGACCTCGAGTTCCGTGCTGACGCGCTCAAATCGGTGGCCAAGCGGGCACTGGAGCGCAAGACCGGCGCCCGTGGTTTGCGCTCGATCCTCGAAGGCGTACTGCTCGACACCATGTACGAAATCCCCTCGCAGTCCGAGGTGAGTAAAGTGGTGATCGACGAAAGCGTTATAGAAGGCAAGTCCAAGCCACTGTATATCTACGAAAACAGTGAGCCGGCTGCCAAGGCTGCGCCAGACGCGTAAGCGTTGCGTCGCCGAGTTGTACAAAATAAAGGGGCCTTAAGGGGCCCCTTTGTTTTTACTGCGTTTAACTGATGCCATTACGCTTGTTTTTTTTGCAGGCAGCCCCCATCTTGGTTTCAAGCTTACTTTCATCTGTCATAGAGGCGAAATCATGAAGACAACCATCGAATTGCCTCTCCTGCCGTTGCGTGATGTCGTCGTCTATCCGCACATGGTTATCCCGCTGTTCGTGGGGCGCGAGAAGTCTATCGAAGCCCTCGAGGCCGCGATGACGGGCGACAAGCAGATCCTGCTGCTGGCCCAGAGAAATCCTGCTGACGATGATCCGGGCGAAGATGCCCTGTATCGCGTTGGTACCGTTGCAACTGTCCTGCAACTGCTCAAGCTGCCTGATGGCACCGTCAAGGTGCTGGTGGAAGGTGAGCAGCGCGGTGCGGTCGAGCGCTTCATGGAAGTGGACGGCCACCTGCGCGCCGAAGTGGCGCTGATCGACGAAGTCGACGCCCCTGAGCGCGAATCCGAAGTGTTCGTGCGCAGCCTGCTGTCCCAGTTCGAGCAATACGTGCAACTGGGCAAGAAAGTCCCCGCAGAAGTCCTCTCTTCCCTCAACAGCATTGATGAGCCAAGCCGCCTGGTCGACACCATGGCCGCGCACATGGCGCTGAAGATCGAACAGAAGCAGGACATTCTCGAAATCATCGATTTGTCTGCCCGGGTCGAACACGTCCTGGCGCTGCTGGATGCCGAAATCGACCTGCTGCAGGTTGAGAAGCGCATTCGTGGCCGTGTCAAAAAGCAAATGGAGCGCAGCCAGCGCGAGTACTACCTGAATGAGCAGATGAAGGCCATTCAGAAAGAGCTGGGTGACAGCGAGGAAGGCCATAACGAAATCGAAGAGCTGAAAAAGCGCATCGATGCCGCCGGCCTGCCGAAAGACGCCTTGACCAAGGCCACTGCCGAGCTGAACAAGCTCAAGCAGATGTCGCCGATGTCGGCCGAAGCCACCGTGGTTCGTTCCTATATCGACTGGCTGGTGCAGGTGCCGTGGAAGGCCCAGACCAAAGTGCGTCTGGACCTGGCCCGCGCCGAAGACATTCTGGATGCCGATCACTACGGCCTCGAAGAAGTTAAAGAACGCATCCTCGAATACCTCGCCGTGCAAAAGCGCGTGAAGAAGATTCGCGGTCCGGTGTTGTGCCTGGTCGGTCCTCCTGGTGTGGGTAAAACCTCCCTGGCGGAGTCGATTGCCCACGCAACAAACCGTAAATTCGTACGCATGGCCTTGGGCGGTGTGCGTGATGAAGCGGAAATTCGTGGCCATCGCCGGACTTACATCGGTTCGATGCCAGGAAGATTGATTCAAAAGATGACAAAGGTGGGTGTGCGCAACCCGCTGTTCCTGCTCGATGAAATCGACAAAATGGGCAGCGACATGCGTGGCGATCCGGCCTCCGCTTTGCTGGAAGTGCTCGACCCCGAGCAGAACCACAATTTCAACGACCATTACCTGGAAGTCGACTACGACCTGTCCGACGTAATGTTCCTGTGCACCTCCAACTCGATGAATATTCCGCCAGCCTTGCTGGACCGGATGGAGGTGATTCGTCTGCCGGGTTACACCGAAGACGAGAAGATCAACATCGCCGTCAAATACCTCTCGCCCAAGCAGATTGCGGCCAACGGCCTGAAAAAAGGCGAGATCGAATTTGATGCCGACGCGATCCGCGACATCATTCGTTTCTACACCCGCGAGGCCGGTGTACGGGGCCTTGAGCGTCAACTGGCGAAGATCTGCCGCAAGGCCGTGAAGGAACATGCGCTGGAAAAACGCTTCTCGGTGAAGGTCACCGCCGACCTGCTGGAACACTTCCTGGGCGTGCGTAAATTCCGCTACGGCCTGGCTGAGCAGCAGGACCAGGTGGGCCAGGTCACAGGCCTGGCGTGGACCCAGGTGGGCGGCGAATTGCTGACCATCGAAGCCGCCGTTATCCCGGGCAAGGGGCAATTGATCAAGACCGGTTCGTTGGGTGACGTGATGGTCGAATCCATCACTGCCGCGCAGACCGTGGTGCGCAGCCGCGCCAAGAGCCTGGGGATCCCCCTGGACTTCCACGAGAAGCACGACACCCACATCCACATGCCGGAAGGGGCGACGCCGAAAGACGGCCCTAGCGCAGGCGTAGGCATGTGCACGGCACTGGTATCAGCACTGACAGGGATCCCGGTGCGTGCCGATGTGGCCATGACCGGTGAAATCACCCTGCGTGGCCAGGTACTGGCCATTGGTGGCCTCAAAGAGAAATTGCTGGCTGCACACCGCGGTGGTATCAAGACCGTGATCATTCCTGAAGAGAATGTTCGCGACTTGAAGGAGATTCCTGACAACATCAAGCAGGATCTGCAGATTAAACCGGTTAAATGGATTGACGAGGTCCTGCAAATTGCGCTGCAATACGCGCCGGAGCCCTTGCCGGATGTGGCTCCGGAGATAGTCGCGAAGGACGAAAAACGCGAGACTGACTCTAAGGAAAGAATTAGCACGCATTAATACGTTTAAGCCTGGGGGCTTCCTTGACAGCTTTTTAGAGCCCTTGTTATAAAGCGGCTCTTAAGTGTCTGTAGGCCATTCAGCACTGGTTTTTGCTTTCACCAAAAAACTTAGAATCATACTCAATAGATATAAGGGGACTTAGAGTGAACAAGTCGGAACTGATTGATGCTATCGCTGCATCTGCTGATATCCCGAAAGCCGCTGCTGGCCGTGCGCTGGACGCAGTAATCGAATCCGTCACTGGCGCTCTCAAGGCCGGCGACTCTGTGGTACTGGTTGGTTTCGGTACTTTCTCTGTGACCGATCGTCCAGCTCGCACTGGCCGTAACCCACAGACTGGCAAGGCTCTGCAAATCGCCGCTGCCAAAAAACCAGGTTTCAAAGCCGGTAAAGCCCTGAAAGAAGCCGTTAACTAAGCTTCGTTCAAGCCTTACCCATCCGGGTCGGACGCAGGTCTGACCTGGCAGCGGAGCGGCAGCTGACCCAAGTATCCATCGGGTCGCCACGCCGGGGGTGTGGGTTCAAACCCCCGTCCGCTCCGCCAGTTACGAGAAGGCGCATCCTCGGATGCGCCTTTCTTCTATCCGGACTCTACCCACGCTCCACGGTTGCCTAATTTTGAAGTTCAACCGTTTCTGGGGGACGCATGCTGCAGAATATCAGGGACAATTCACAAGGCTGGATTGCCAAGACCATTATCGGGATCATCGTCGCATTGATGGCGTTCACCGGTATCGAGGCTATTTTTCAGGCTTCGACCAACAACAAGCAGGACGTGGCCAAGGTCAACGGTGAAGAAATCACCCAAAGCGAACTGGGCCAGGCCGTCGACATGCAACGTCGTCAGCTGATGCAACAGCTGGGCAAGGACTTCGATGCTTCCTTGCTGGACGAAAAGCTGCTGCGCGACGCCGCCCTCAAAGGCCTGATCGATCGCAAGCTGTTGCTGCAAGGCGCCGCCGATTCGAAATTCGCTTTCTCCGAAGCAGCGCTGGATCAAGTGATCCTGCAGACACCGGAATTCCAGGTGGATGGCCAGTTCAACGCCGAGCGTTTTGACCAGGTGATCCGTCAGCTGGGCTACAGCCGTATGCAATTTCGTCAGATGCTGAGCCAGGAAATGCTGATCGGCCAGGTGCGTGCAGGCATTGCCGGCAGCGGTTTTGTCACCGATGCCGAAGTGCTGGCTTTTGCCCGTCTGGAAAAACAGACCCGCGATTTCGCCACCGTCAGCGTCAAGGCCAACCCTGCGGCGGTGAAACTCACCGACGACGAGGTCAAGGCTTACTACGACCAGCACGCCAAAGAGTTCATGACCCCGGACCAGGTGGTCATCGACTATCTGGAGCTGAAGAAGGCTTCCTTCTTCGACCAGGTCGCGGTCAAGGACGATGAGCTGCAAGCCCTCTATCAGAAAGAAACCGCCAACCTCGCTGAACAGCGTCGCGCGGCGCACATCCTGATCGAAGTCAACGACAAGACCACTGACGAGCAGGCCAAGGCCAAGATCGAAGAGATCCAGGCACGCCTGGCCAAGGGCGAGAAGTTCGAAGCCCTGGCCAAAGAGTTCTCCCAGGATCCGGGTTCGGCGAACAACGGCGGTGACCTCGGTTTCGCTGGCCCTGGCGTCTACGACCCAGCCTTCGAAACAGCGCTGTACGCGCTGAACAAGGATCAGGTCTCGGCACCGGTGCGTTCGAGCTTCGGCTGGCACCTGATCAAGCTGTTGGGCGTTGAAGCACCTGAAGTGCCAACGTTTGCCAGCCTGAAAGACAAGCTGACCCGCGAGCTCAAGACCCAACAGGTTGAACAGCGCTTCGTCGATGCCACCAAGCAACTGGAAGACGCTGCGTTCGAAGCTTCCGACCTGGCCCAGCCGGCGTCGGACCTGAAGCTGACCGTGCACACCTCCGCGCCGTTTGGCCGTGAGGGTGGCGAAGGCATCGCTGCCAACCGTGCCGTGGTGACCGCTGCATTCAGCCCTGAAGTCCTGGATGAAGGTGCCAACAGCACCGCCATCGAGCTGGATCCGGAAACCATCGTGGTGCTGCGTGCCAAAGAGCACCTGAAGCCTACCCAGCTGCCGCTGGAAAGCGTTGCCACTGCCATCCGTGCCCAGTTGACCAAGGAGCGCGCAAGCGCTGCGGCGAAGACTCACGCGGACGAGCTGATTGCCAGCCTGCGTGATGGCAAGACACCGCTGAACCAGCCGGTCGATGGCCAGGCCTGGAAAGTCACCGAAGGGGCTACCCGTGGCCAGGAAGGCGTCGAGCCTGCCGTGCTGCAAGCCTTGTTCCGCATGCCTAAGCCTGCGGCCAAGGACAAGCCGACCTTCACCAGCGTGACCCTGCCAGACGGTAGCCTGATGATCGTGCGCTTGAACGCGGTCAATGAAGCCGCTGCACCGACCGATGACGAGAAGGCTCAGTATCGCCGCTTCCTCGCGTCCCGTGTCGGCCAGCAAGACTTCGCCGCCTATCGCAAGCAGTTGGAAACCAAGGCTGAGATCAAGAAGTTCTGATCTCGTTACCAGCCTGAATAAAAAGACCCCGGCCTGAAGAGGCCGGGGTCTTTTTTTTACGTAATATTCAGGTAGGACGTTAAGGAGGCCAAACCATGAGTAAATGGATTTATATCAGCGGAGCTTCGGGTGCTGGCGTGAGCACGTTGGGCGCCGCCTTGGCTGACAGGCTTAACCTGCCTCATGTGGATGTCGATGATTACTATTGGTACCCCACGGACCCTCCCTTCGAGCAATCACGCCCGCCTGAAGAGCGGGTCGCGTTGTTGACCCAGGCGCTGGCTGACTCCCCTTGGGTGCTGTCCGGATCAATGGATGGCTGGGGCGCCGAGGTGATTCAAAACGCTGACCTGGTGGTGTTCATCGATACGCCAACGGCACTGCGAATCGAGCGCTTGAAATCACGGGAATCCCAACGGTTCGGTGCGCGGATCTTGCCGGGCGGGGATATGCACGAGAACCACCGGAAATTTCTCTTATGGGCAGAAAGCTATGAGGCAGGCAACCGGGCCGGACGCAGCCGGCCCAGGCATGAGCGGTGGCTCAGGCAACTGACTACACCGGCCATTCGGTTAAACGGGGAAATCGCGGTCGCCGAGATGCTGATGAAGGTCGTCGCCACAATTTCCGAGTTGTCTCAACAGCCATCACCCAACGGTTGAGTCAGCGCGCAAACTTGAGCTTGCCCCAGCTCAGGCCAATCACTGCTGCCAGGGACGAAGCGGTCAGCACACTCAGCTTGGCGGCTGACAGCAGCGTCGGATCGGAGAAGGCCAGTGACGAGATGAAAATCGACATGGTAAAACCAATCCCCGCCAGCAGGCCCACCAGGGCGACGCCGTTCCAGGTCACGCCCTCCGGCAGTTGGCAGATGTTCAGTTTGACCAGCGCAACACTCGCCAGCATCACCCCCAGCGGCTTGCCCAGCACCAACGCCAGGATCACGCCCATGAACACGCCGTGGGGCAGCGGGTCGTCCAGGTTGAACCCTTGCAGGCTCACCCCGGCGTTAGCCAGGGCAAACAGCGGCATCACGCCGAACGCTACCCACGGGTGCAAGCCCGCCTGAATACGCTGCACCGGCGGCAGCATTTCCCGCTGGGCCTCTCGCAACTGCTTCAATGGTTTGGCGACCTGATGGGCGCTTTCAGCCGGTTGCGAAAGCCGATCCATCAGCTCGTTAAAGGTGCGTCCGATGGTGTCCAGCGGACGTTCCCGAGTGGGCCTGGACGTAACCGGCGTCAGCAGCCCAAGCATCACGCCCGCGAGGGTCGGATGCACACCGGTCTTCAGCAGGCCAAACCAGACAATCGCCCCCGGCAGCACGTACACCGCGGCCTTGCCGATCCCCATCCGCTGAAAGATCAGCACCAGTGCCAGCCCGCAGGCCGCGATCACCAGGCCCATGTAATCCAGGCTGGCGGTGTAGAAAATCGCAATGATCAGGATGGCGACGATGTCATCGATGATCGCCAGCGCCAGCAGCAGGATGCGCACGCCGGCCGGAATCGATTTGCCCAACAGCGCCAGCACACCCACGGCGAACGCAATGTCCGTGGCCGTGGGCACTGCCCAGCCGCTGGCCGCTACCGTGCCATGGTTGAGCAGGGTGTAAATCAGCGCCGGCATCAGCACGCCACCCAATGCGGCGCCCAAGGGCAGGGTGGCCAGTTTCAGGTTGGCGAGTGCGCCGTCCCTGATTTCCTGGCGAATCTCGGCGCCCACCACCAGGAAGAAGACGGTCATCAGCCCGTCGTTCACCAGGAAGTGCAGCGAGCGCGAGACCGTGAAGTCTCCCAGCCCGATAGTGAGTGGGGTGTTCCAGAAGTGTTCGTAGGAATCGGCGACCGGGCTGTTGGCCCAGATCAAGGCGACGATCGCCGCCAGCAGCAGCACGATGCCGCTGACCGCTTCGATACGTGAAAATCGCTCAAGCGCCGACAGCGCGCCTTCGACCAGAACCTGGGGGCGAGGAATTGCAGGGTGTTTATCAGGCACGACAAGTCTCCATTGGCGGCCCGACCAATGCTTATCCTTTAACCTGCGCTGTGCCGTATGCAGCAGCGCACCCGGTGCGATCATAAGAGTTAAGAAACATCACGTCACGTTTCTGTTTAAACATCGGTTATACGAAACGTGGCCATCAGCGCCAGCAAGACCAAGGCGACGACGGCCCAGGGAAACGACGTCACGCCCCATCCCTGCAGCAACATGCCGCCCAGCAGCCCGCCGCCGGCAATACCCAGGTTCCACACGGTCACCAGCATCGACTGCGCGGCATCGGCTGAATCCCCGGCCGACTTGGCCAGCGCCGTTTGCAGCAAGGCCGGCAGTCCACCAAACGCCAGGCCCCACAACGCAACCGTGGTGTAGATCACGGGGGCCGAGGTGATCCAGAACGCCAGCGCCAGGGCTGACAGGGCGAACATCCCGCAGCTGATCACCAGCAAGGCGCGCAGCCGCTGATCAATCAGCACCCCGACTATCCAGATGCCCAGCAGTGCCGCCAGGCCAAACACCAGCAACACCTGATCAATGTCCGCGGCAATCCCGGCAGGTACCAGCAATGGCGCGATATAGGTGTAGAGAATGTTATGGGCCAGCACGTAGGTGAAGGTCACAAACAGCACCGGACGAATCCCCGGCAATGCCAATACCTGACGCAGCCCCAAGCGTTTTCCCGCCTGTTGTCCGGCAAAGTCCGGGACTTGCCAGCGCACCCACGCCAGCAGCAGTACCGTGAGGCCGCTCATGATCGCAAAGCTCAGGCGCCAGCCCACCGTGGTGCCCAGGAATGTCCCGGCGGGCACCCCCAACGACAGCGCCAGCGGCGCGCCAAGCATGGCCACGGCAATCGCCCTTCCTTGCAGGTGCGGCGCAACCATACGGCTGGCGTAACCGGCCAGCAGCGCCCACAGCAACCCCGCGAACACCCCGGCGAAAAACCTCGCCACCAGAGTCAGCAGGTAGTCGCTGGATAACGCCGTGACGCTGTTGACCAAGGCAAACCCGCCGATGGCAAGCATCAGCAACGGCCGCCTGCGCCAGCCACGGGTGGCGATGGTCAGGGGAATGGCGGCCAGCAGCGAGCCGAGGGCGTACAGGGTCACCAACTGGCCCACCAGGGCGTCGGACACGCCGAGGCCGGCCCCCATTTGCGGGAGCAGGCCCGCCGGCATGGCTTCGGTGAGGATGGTGATGAAGCCGGCGGTCGCCAGTGCCAGCAGGCCGCTCAAGGGCAGTCGTTCACGGCTTGCCGCAAGCGTGGTGGAAGGTAAGGCGCTGTCACTCATGTTTGTTGGCTCCGGTTTCGGACGAAAGGGCAGGGAGCCAGAGTAGGGTGCTGCGCGGTGTAGAAAAACAGGCTAAGGTTCCGAACTTATCGGACGTCAGCGTCCGCAATCCTCGGGGAGCGAGACGATGGACAGCCTGGGCAGTATTTCAGTGTTTGTGCAGGTGGCGGAAACCCGCAGCTTTACCGAGGCCGGGCGCGTGCTGGGGGTGTCGTCCTCGGCCATTGGCAAAAGCATCGCGCGCATCGAGGAGCGCCTCGGTGTGCGGCTGTTCCATCGCAGTACCCGCAGCATCACGTTGACCAGCGAGGGCGCGCTGTTCCTCGAACGCTCCCGGCGCATCCTGGCTGAAGTCGAAGCTGCGGAACAGGAACTGAGCCAGGCCTGCGCCACTCCACGGGGCAAGTTGCGCGTCAGCCTGCCGCAAGTGCGCGGCCTGCTGATGCCGGTACTGACGGATTTCATGCGGGCCTATCCCGAGATCGAGCTGGACGTGGACTTTTCCGACCGTATGGTGGACGTGATCGAGGAAGGCTTCGACGCCGTGATCCGTACCGGCAAGCCCGAGGATTCGCGCTTGATGGCTCGCCACCTCGGCTACTACCGTCTGGTACTGGTGGCATCCCCCGAATACCTGCGCCTGCATGGCACGCCACGCCAGCCCCGGGACCTGAACAGCCACGCCTGCCTGCGCCACAAGTTCTGCGCCACCGGCAAGCTGGAAGCCTGGCCACTGCGCCCGGAACCGGGCATGCCCGAGCCGATCCTGCGGGCGCCGCTGGTGTCCACCACCATCGAATCACTGATGCACGTGGCCCATGAAGGCTTGGGTATTGCCTGCCTGCCGGACTTTATGGTCCGCGAGTCGGTGGAGCAGGGCCGGCTGCAACGGGTGCTGGATTATTACCTGGAACACAGCGGCAGCTTCTGGATGCTCTGGCCATCAAGTCGCCACGCCTCGGCGAAATTGCGCGTGTTTATCGACCATATGGGCGAGCGGCTTTTTCCTGCAGACACCGTCCCGTAAGACTGTGACGTTTTACCGACAGGAATTCGCGCGCCAAGGCCACGTTCTGTTGCACAATACCGCCCTGACTGTTTTCCTCAGGATTTTCGATGTCGACATCATTTCACTTGCGTAGCCTCGGGTTGGCGCTGGTGCTGGCGGGCGCTGCGGGCTGCTCGTCACCCAAGACCGCTATTTATGAACATGAAAACTTCGACGACTCCGGTACGTTTTCCCGTGATTACCCGGTCAGCGACACTGCAGCCTGCGAAGCGGCGCGGCGTGCGCTGTTGAGCCAGGGTTACATCATCACCAGCAGCGATCCGAAGCTGGTGGTCGGTAACAAGAGTTTCCAGCAGACCGGCGAGACTCACCTGCAAATCAGTTTCAACGTGGTGTGTGCCGACGACGGCAGCGGTGATCATCACTCGACGATGTTCGCCAACGCCTTGCAGGACCGCTACGCGCTGAAGAAGGTCAACAACTCCGCCAGCCTTGGTGTGGGTGTGTTGGGCTCGGTGTCGATGCCGATTGGCTCCACCGACGACTCCATGGTCAAGGTGGCCAGCGAGACCGTGTCTGCGCCGAAGTTTTATGAGCGTTATTTCGCGCTGGTGGACGTTTTCCTGCCCCAGGAAGTGAAAAAGGCTGCGCATATTCCAGAGAAGCCCAAGGCTGACCTGGGCATCCCGGAACCCAAGGCAGCTCCGGCGGCTGACAAGGCCGAGGCGCCTAAAGAAGCGCCGAAAGAAGTGCCCGCCACACCGGCAGCCCCGGTGACGCCTGCGGTCGAGCCTGCTGCATCGGAGCCGGTTGTACCGCCTGCCGAGCCTGCGCCGATTGCGCCAAAGGAAACCCCGGCAGCTGCGCCGGAGGCTACTAACCCGGCGCTGCCGGCGCCGACCGAAGCGATTCCGCCCCTGCCGACGCCTGCGCAGTAACTACACCGCTACGGGGTTGGCCTTGTCGACGTTGATCCCGTAGCGGCTGATCGCCTCCGCCACCCTGGCACGGCTGATCAAGCCGTCATCCGCCAGGGCCTTCAGGGCCGCCAGTGCAATGAAGTGGCGGTCCACCTCAAAGAACTCACGCAAGGTTTCCCGGGTATCCGATTGCCCGAAGCCATCGGTGCCGAGTGCCACAAAGCGCCGGCCCGGCACGAACGGGCGAATCTGGTCAGCAAAGATCTTCATGTAGTCGGTGGCGACCACCACCGGGCCAGCCTGCCCCTCAAGGCACTGCTCGACATAGCTGGTGCGCGGTTCGCTCTCCGGGTGCAGCAGGTTCCAGCGCTCCACGGCATGGCCTTCACGGCGCAACTCGGTCAGGCTGGTGACGCTCCACACATCGCTGGCCACGCTGAAGTCGTCCCGTAGCAAATCAGCGGCGGCGATCACTTCCCGCAGGATCGAACCGCTGCCCATCAGTTGCACCAGTGGTTGCGCACTGTCTTCAGCGGCTTTCAACCGGTACAGGCCCTTCAGGATCCCTTCTTCCACGCCTTCGGGCATCGCCGGGTGCGGGTAGTTTTCGTTGAGCAGGGTGATGTAGTAGTAAATGTCCTCCTGCTCGACGTACATCCGGCGCATGCCCTCGCGAATGATCACCGCCAGCTCGAAGGCAAAGGTCGGGTCATAGGAAATACAGCACGGGATCACCGACGACAGCACATGGCTATGGCCATCGTCATGTTGCAAGCCTTCGCCCATCAGCGTGGTGCGCCCGGCGGTGGCACCCAGCAGAAAGCCCCGTGCCCGCGCATCGCCTGCGGCCCAGGCCAGGTCGCCGACGCGCTGAAAGCCGAACATCGAATAGAAAATGTAGAACGGCACCGTCATCAACCCGTGGTTGGCGTAGGAGGTGCTCGCCGCGATCCACGAGGAAATGGCGCCGGATTCATTCAGGCCTTCCTGCATGATCTGCCCGTCCTTGCTCTCCTTGTAGTAGGAAAGCTGGCCGGCATCCTGTGGTGTGTAGAGCTGGCCGACAGCCGAGTGGATGCCGATCTGACGGAACAGGCTTTCCATACCGAAGGTGCGGGACTCGTCCGGCACGATGGGCACGATCAGTTTGCCCAGGTTCGGGTCCTTGAGCAGCGTGCCGAGGATGCGCACAAAGGCCATGGTGGTGGAGATCGAGCGTTCGCCGGTGTCCTTGAGCTGGGTGGCGAAGGCCTCCAGTTCGGGGATCTTCAACGACTCGACCGCGCTATGACGAGCCGGTACGTAACCGCCCAATGATTGACGGCGCGCGGCGAAATAGCGGGCTTCTTCGCTGTCGGCAGCAGGCTTGAGGTAAGGAATTTCGGCGAGTTGATCGTCAGCCACTTCCAGCCCGAAACGGTCACGGAAGGCTTTGACCGCCTCTGCGCCCATCTTTTTCAACTGGTGGTTGATGTTCTGGCCTTCGCCGGCCTCGCCCATGCCGAAGCCCTTCACGGTTTTCGCCAGGATCACCGTCGGCTGGCCGCTGTGACGCACGGCGGCAGCATAGGCGTTGTAGACCTTGTCCGGGTCATGGCCGCCCCGTGAGAGTTTCCAGATATCGTCGTCGGACATATCGGCAACCAGTGCCAGCAACTCGGGGTATTTGCCGAAGAAGTGTTCCCGCACGTAGGCGCCGTTTTGCGATTTGTAGTTCTGATAGTCGCCGTCCACGCATTCCATCATGCGCTGGCGCAGCAAGCCGCTCTTGTCCTTCTCCAGCAGCGCATCCCAGCCGCTGCCCCAAATCACCTTGATCACGTTCCAGCCGGCAGCGCGGTACAGGCTTTCGAATTCCTGGATCACCTTGGCATTGCCGCGCACCGGGCCGTCCAGGCGTTGCAGGTTGCAGTTGACCACGAAGATCAGGTTGTCGAGTTTCTCGCGCCCGGCCAGGGAAATGGCCGCCAGGGATTCCGGCTGGTCCATCTCGCCATCACCGAGGAACGCCCACACCTTGCGGCCCTGATGCTGCTTGAGGTCGCGGAATTCCAGGTAGCGCATGAAACGCGCCTGATACGCGGCGGTGATCGGTCCGAGCCCCATGGACACCGTAGGAAATTGCCAGAAGTCCGGCATCAGCCGTGGGTGCGGATAGGACGATAAACCGTCGCCACCGGCTTCCCGGCGGAAGTTGTCCAGCTGCGCCTCGCTGATCCGGCCTTCGAGGTAGGCGCGCCCGTAAATGCCCGGCGCGGAATGGCCCTGGATGTACACCAGGTCGCCATCGAAACTGTCGGTGCGGCCACGGAAGAAGTGGTCGAAGCCTACGTCATACAGCACGGCGGCCGACGCGTAGGTCGCGATATGTCCACCTACGCCTGAGTGCTTGCCGGCACGCAATACCATGGCCATGGCGTTCCAGCGGATAAACGCATTCAGCCTGCGCTCGGTGGCCAGGTTGCCGGGGTAGGGCAACTGACGGTCCACCGGGAGGGTGTTGACGTAAGGCGTGGTCACCCGCCCGTAGAAGTCGCCATGCCGCGCCACGTCGAAATCCAGCAACTGATCAATCAGGTAATGCGCACGCGGGCGGCCTTCGGTGGACAGCACCGATTCGATGGACTCCAGCCATTCGCGGGTTTCCTGTGGATCGTCGTCGCGGCGTACTGCAGTGTTCGGGGTCATGTCAGGCTCCAGGGTGGACGGATTTCAACGTGTGGGCTCCTTGTGGGAGCTTTGCGAATGTAGTTGCAATTGCAACTACATGGCTGAATCTAGCGCGGGATGAGCTACTATTGCAACCTTCTTGAAATTCCCCGGATGGTGTTGCATGTCGTCGAAAGAGCCTGATGTCTGGTTCCGTTTTGTTCGGGCCCACCGGACGGTCATCCGTGAAATCGAACGGCGCCTGGCCGAGGCCGGGTTGCCGCCATACGCCTGGTACGACGCCTTGTGGGGCCTGGAAAGCGGCCCCGACGGCACCCGGCGCATGCATGAATTGGCCGATGTACTGGCCATCGAACGCTACAACCTCACGCGCCTGGTAGACCGCCTGGAAAAGGACGGCCTGGTGCTGCGTTCGCGCTGCGACGGTGATGGGCGGGCCGCCTTTGTCTCGATCACCGAAGCCGGCCGGGTGTTGCGCAAAAAGATGTGGAAAATCTACGAAAGCAGCGTGGATGAGTTGTTTTTGTCGCAGCTCGACAGCGAACAGCGCCGGGGTTTTGCCGAGGCGTTGGAGCGTACTGCCGGGCTGGCGATGGAGGCGGGCGTGCAGCCCCGAGGGCGGCGTAAGGCCTGAAGCCAGTTTTCCAGGCGACGCAGATCCAGTGTGGGAGCTGGCTTGCCTGCGATGAAGGACTGTCTGCCAGCGTATCTGCCCCTGACACACCGCTATCGCAGGCAAGCCAGCTCCCACACTTGAACGTATTCCACTTCATCTCAGGTGATATCGAAGCAGGGCGGCTTCCACCTGTGTTGTGTCGATACGGCCGTCATCCGCCAGCGCCTTCAACGCCAGCACGGCTATCCAGTAACGACTGGGTGCTGACGCCTCCACCGAACCCGCACCCAACGCTACAAACCTTGCATCCACATGCCCCGCCAACTGATCAACGATGGGCTGCGGGTAGCCGGTGACCGCGATCACCGGTGCGTCATTCCCGGGCAGGCACTCGCGCAGATGGCAGCTGCGCTTCGCTTCCAGGGGGTGCAGCCGATTCCAGCGTTGCGCCGCCTCGGCCTCACGGGCCAGGCGTGTGTAGCTGGGGCAACTCCACAATTGCGCCTCGACGTTCCAGTCGTCTTCAAGCAACTGCGCCGCGTGCACCACCTCGTCAAACGCCCGACCCGCACCCAGCAGGCTTACGCTCAACCCACTCGTATACGCCCGCGGGACCCGGTACATGCCCTTGAGCGCATCCTCGCAATCCTGCGGGCTCAGTCCCGGCCCATCGCCCTGATCATGCAGTGCCAGGTAATAAAACCCCGGCTGGCCGTCTACATACAGCGCCTGCAAACCCGCCAGCACAATGGCCTGGGTTTCCTCGCCGGAGGCCGGGTCATACGGTGTGCAATGCGGGTTGCTGGCCAGCCACAGAGGCAGTGACGGCAAGGGGCGGGTTTCGCTGTCGTTGCACAGGATGCCCCGCTGGCGGGTCTCGCTGGACAGCGCCCGCAGCTGCGCCGATGAAGCGGCGGTGTGCAGGTACAACAGGGGCTTTTCCCCGGTATTGCGCGCAAACCAGGTGGGCCAGTTCATTGCGCGGCGCGAGCGCGACTGGCCGCGAATCACCCACGCCTGTCGGCTGGACTCCAGGGTGTTGGCCATGGTCATCACGCTGTACAGCGGCGAGCAGCGAGGCTGCTGCGCGGCGTTCAAGGCGTCGATACAGAGCAGGGCGGAGCGTTCGGTGCTGGCAGTCATGGGCAGGGTCGCATGGCAACGGGTGCCCATACCCTAATGGAGTCCTGCATGTGATTGCAATTGCAATGATTGCGGTTGCATCTAAAATTCCTCCGGCTAAATCCAGCCGAGACTGCTACGTTTAATCTTGAAGTGCAGGAACGTCACGGCCCGGACATTTTTTCGTCATGACGGCACTTTAGGCTGGTTGTGCAGGTCATTAGGCAACCCCTTTTCATAAAACAAGGAGTCAACCATGGACGATTACCAGGAAGAACTGCTCGAGTACCACGCCTTTGAACTGGATCCGCTGGATCCGGCCGATGATGCCACCGAGCTGTAAGACAGACGTCAGGCGGAATGCCGCTGACTGCGGCGAAATTCCCCTGGGGTCTGGCTGTTCCAGCGCTTGAAGGCCCGTTGAAAGGCTTCGGCTGAAGCAAAACCCAGCAAATAGGCAATTTCACCGAACGCCAGTTCGGTATCGCGAATGTAGGTCATGGCCAGGTCGCGGCGAGTGTCATTGAGAATCGCCCGAAACTGTGTCCCTTCTTCCGCCAGCTTGCGCCGCAAGGTCCAGGTCGGCAGTTTCAAACGTGCCGCCACTTCTTCCAGGTCGGGTTCCCGGCCACCATTGAGCATCGGCCCGAGCAACCGGGTAATGCGCTCGCGCAGGCTGCGGGTGCGCGTCAACTGCTCCAGTTCCCGTTCACACAACTGCACCAAGAGCTGCCAGGTACTCGGGCAATGTTCCGGGTTGCGCAGGGCCAGGGTCTGCTGGCTCAGGCGCAGTTGATTGTGCTCGGCGCCAAACTGGATCGGGCAGTCCCCCAGCACGCTGTAGCGCTCGCTGTAGTCGGGGGCCTGGAACTCGATTTCGATGCGCTGCGCCTGCACCGCTTGCACGCTCAGGCTCGACAATTGATGCAGCCAGCCGGCGATGATCGAGTCCACCACAAAGCGGTTATAGGCGTTGTACGGGCTGATGGAATAGAAGCGCAGCCAGGCGCCGTCGGCATCTTCGTGAAAACTCGACTGGCCACGATAGTTGGAACCGTACAAGGCTTCGAAACGCGTCAGGGTGCGGGCCGCTTCGCGCACGGTGGGCGCCTGGGCGGCGGCAACCCCGGCCAGGCCCGCCTGGCTCAAGCGGCTGAGCTGGCCCATGCGCAGGCCCAGGCCGGGGTCGCCGGTCAGTTGGATGGCCGCAAAGCCCAGGCGCATATAGCGCGGGATCGACAAGCGTGCGCCAGCTTCGGCCAGGCGTGCCGGGTCGAGGCCGTATTGCAGCAGC
Organism: Pseudomonas sp. BIGb0558; assembly: GCF_024807515.1. Taxonomy (NCBI): domain Bacteria; kingdom Pseudomonadati; phylum Pseudomonadota; class Gammaproteobacteria; order Pseudomonadales; family Pseudomonadaceae; genus Pseudomonas; species Pseudomonas sp. BIGb0558. Next base: position 36,750 of record NZ_JANUEW010000025.1, on the reverse strand, counting down.
AACGGTTGCGGGTCCAGGCCATGGCTCTGGATGGCATCGGCCAGGGTGTGGACAAAGCCCACCGACAAATCCCCCAGCCGCACCGGCTTCATCGTGTTACAGCCACACGTTCAGCAGGCGGGCGCCACGGGCATTGCCGTCGGCGAACACCTGGCCGTTGCTGCTGAGGAAGCTTTGCCCGGCGCTGCCCATGTCAAAGAACTGCCCGCGCAGGAACACGCTCATGCCGGCAGTCGCCTGGCTGATGGGTTGCTGGCTGATCAGGGTCAGGCGGTGCCAGGCTTCGCCTTCGCTCAGCTCTTCGGGCTTGAGGCTGATCTCCGGCGGCGTCGACACGCTTTTGAAGCCGCGCCATGGCTTGTCCCAGGTTTCGCGGCCAATCACGAACGCCGGCACGGCCACCAGCGTCGCACCTTGCTCGTTGAGCTTGCGGTAGTTGTCGGGGTACCAGCTGTCGCTGCCGATCAGGATACCCAGGCGCCCGGCTGGAGTATCGACGACGCTGACGGTGTTTTCGTCGCCGGGTTCGATAAAGCCGCGCTCGTCGAAAATCGGATACAGCTGGCGTTGCGGCTGGCCCACCGCCAAGCCATCGCGGTCGAATACCACGCTGGTGTTGTACAGCGCGCCATGGCCGATCTGCAGTTGGCCCTGGCTCACGCTCGGGTTGGGCAGGGCGATGGAGCCGGCCACCAGGGTCACGCCGAACTCCTTGGCCAGGCCGCCGAACAGCACCTGATAGTCACGGGCCATGGCCGGGGCCTTCATGCGCAGGTAAGCGTCGTCGATGCGGTCATCGCCCTTGGCGCTGATCAACGCCCGCAGGAACAGCAGCGGGTTGCTCGCCGACAGCCAGTTCATCGCGTCCTTGAGGTTGGTGGCCTGATACAGCTCGTTCTTTTCGCCGCTGACCATCAGCCAGGTGCCGATATGTTCCGGCAGCACCACGATGGTCTTGTCGTTGACCAGGCCCTGGTCCCGGGCTTTTTGCAGGTAGGCCGCGAGTTTCAGGTGCAGGCGTTCCAGGCTCTGATAGTCGGCGGGGAACAGTTCCGGCTGGATGCCCAGCAGGTTGCCGCGGTCGGCGGGCACGCCTTCGTCGACGGCGAGGTTGATCCGCAGGTCGGACAGGTAATGGCCCACAGGACGCTCCTGGGTCCAGACCAGATAGGCGGAAACGGCGGCGACCAGGGCCATGATGAGGGTGAAGGCAAGAAGTTTACGCATGGGAAAAAGACAACGGACCGGGTGCAGGGTTCGGTACCTAGGGTAGGGCCCATGTACGCAGTTGCCAAGGGGCGCTGCGCATTTGGATCAATAAGTTGTCAGTTACGGTCATTGAGCGGCAACCGGCAGCCTCTTAGTCTGTGGGACATAAACCGATGGAAGGCCATTCGAGCTTTCCACGTCCCGTGATGATCCGTTGTGGAGCTGTACCATGACCGCTGCTGCCTACCCGCACCTGCTGGCCCCGTTGGACCTGGGTTTTACCACCCTGCGTAACCGCACCCTGATGGGCTCGATGCACACCGGCCTTGAAGAGAAACCCGGCGGCTTCGAGCGCATGGCGGCGTATTTTGCCGAGCGCGCCCGTGGCGGCGTGGGCCTGATGGTGACCGGCGGCATTGGCCCGAACGATGAAGGCGGGGTGTATGGCGGTGCAGCCAAGCTGACCACCGACGAAGAAGCGCAAAAGCACAAGATCGTGACCCAGGCGGTGCACGAGGCGGGCGGCAAGATCTGCATGCAGATCCTCCACGCCGGGCGTTATGCCTACAGCCCGAAACAGGTGGCACCGAGCGCGATCCAGGCGCCGATCAACCCGTTCAAGCCTAAAGAGCTGGACGAAGAGGGCATCGAAAAGCAGATCAACGATTTCGTCACCTGCTCGTTGCTGGCCCAGGTTGCCGAGTACGACGGCGTGGAAATCATGGGGTCCGAAGGCTACTTCATTAACCAGTTCCTCGCGGCCCACACCAACCACCGCACCGACCGTTGGGGCGGCAGCTACGAAAACCGCATGCGCCTGCCGGTGGAAATCGTGCGCCGGGTGCGCGACGCGGTAGGCCCGAACTTCATCATCATTTTCCGCCTGTCGATGCTCGACCTGGTGGAAGGCGGCAGCACCTGGGAAGAGATCGTGCAGTTGGCCAAGGCCATCGAGCAGGCCGGTGCGACCCTCATCAACACCGGCATCGGCTGGCACGAAGCGCGCATCCCGACCATCGCCACCAAGGTGCCGCGTGGTGCGTTCAGCAAGGTCACCGCGAAGTTGCGTGGCGCGGTGCAGATCCCGCTGATCACCACCAACCGCATCAACACCCCGGAAATCGCCGAGCAGATCCTGGCCGAAGGCGATGCCGACATGGTCTCGATGGCTCGCCCGTTCCTGGCCGACCCGGACTTCGTCAACAAGGCCGCCGAAGGCCGCGCCGATGAAATCAACACCTGCATCGGCTGCAACCAGGCGTGCCTGGACCACACCTTCGGCGGCAAGTTGACCACTTGCCTGGTCAACCCGCGTGCGTGCTACGAGACCGAGCTCAACTACTTGCCGGTCAAGCAGATCAAGAAAATCGCCGTGGTGGGTGCCGGCCCTGCGGGTCTGGCGGCGGCCACCGTTGCCGCCGAGCGCGGGCACCAGGTGACCCTGTTCGATTCGGCCAGCGAGATCGGCGGCCAGTTCAACATCGCCAAGCGCGTGCCGGGCAAGGAAGAGTTTTTCGAAACCCTGCGCTACTTCAAACGCAAGTTGCAGACCACCCATGTCGAGCTGTGCCTGAACACCCGGGTCGACGTCGGGCAACTGGTGGCGGGCGGTTACGACGAGATCATCCTGGCTACCGGCATCGCGCCGCGTACGCCGGCGATCCCGGGCGTGGAAAACGCCAAGGTGCTGAGCTACCTGGACGTGATCCTGGAGCGCAAGCCGGTGGGCCATCGCGTGGCGGTGATCGGTGCCGGCGGTATCGGGTTTGACGTGTCGGAATTCCTCGTGCACCAGGGCGTGTCCACCAGCCTGGACCGCGAGGCGTTCTGGAAAGAGTGGGGCATCGACACCCACCTGGAAGCCCGTGGCGGTGTGGCCGGGATCAAGCCCGAGCGCCATGCGCCGGCACGTGAAGTGTTCCTGTTGCAGCGCAAGGCTTCCAAGGTCGGCGACGGCCTGGGCAAGACCACCGGCTGGATCCACCGCACGGGCTTGAAGAACAAGCAGGTGCAAATGCTCAACAGCGTCGAGTACCTGAAGATCGACGATGAAGGCCTGCACATCCGCATCGGCGCCGAGGGTGAGCCGAAGCTGCTGGCGGTGGACAACATCGTTATCTGCGCCGGCCAGGACCCGCTGCGTGAACTGCAGGACGGCCTGTTGGCTGCCGGGCAGAATGTGCACCTGATCGGCGGTGCCGATGTGGCGGCCGAACTGGATGCCAAGCGCGCCATCAACCAGGGTTCGCGCCTGGCTGCCGAGCTGTAAAATCCCCCAAGGGGCGGTGGTAGACTACCGCCCCTTTTCTTGTGCAGAACTGCCCTCATGGGTCCTTTCGACTGGCTTCCTCACGCGCCCCTTGAACCCCTGAAGCTGGACTGGATGGGGTCGGTGGAGGTGGCTGTGTTGCGCCTGGATCGTATCGACCCGCTGATCAGCGGCAACAAGTGGTTCAAGCTTACCGAGCACCTGGCTCAAGGCCGGGAAGCCGGTGCCCGCGGGATCATCAGCCTGGGCGGCGCTTACTCCAATCACCTGCATGCACTGGCGGCGGCCGGGAAACGCTTTGGTTTCCCGACCGTGGGCCTGCTGCGTGGCCACCCGCAAGACACCCCCACAGTGCTCGACCTCAAAGCCTTTGGCATGCAGTTGCATTGGCTGGGGTATGGCGGCTATCGCGCACGCAATGAGCCGGATTTCTGGCTGCCGTGGCGTGAGGAGTATCCACACCTGCATCCGGTGCCCGAAGGTGGCGGTGGCCTGGCGGGGGCGTTGGGCTGCGGGGTGTTGGTGAGTCAGGCACAGGCGCAATTAAGCGGCCTGGGCTGGGCGGACTATCACGGTTGGTGGCTGGCGGCGGGCACCGGCACCACGCTGGCGGGATTGGTGCTGGCGGAGGCGGGCGCGCATCCGGTGTATGGCGCGCTGGCGGTGCCTGACGACCACGGGGTGGCGCAGCAGGTACAGGCGCTGGTGCAGGATGGTTATGAATTGCTGGACGCCAGCCGGGGCGGCTTTGCCAAGGTTGATCCGCAGTTGCTGGAATTTATCGACGCCACCGAGCAAGCCTGTGGCCTGCCGCTGGAGCCGCTGTACACCGGCAAGGCGTTACTGGCGTTGAAGCAGCGGATTGAGGCGGGGCACTTCGCTCCCGGCACCCGCCTGATCTTCGTCCACACCGGCGGCTTGCAAGGCCGCCGGGGTTTCCCTGTTGCACCCGGTTAATGTAGGAGCTGGCTTGCCTGCGATGCAGACACCGCGGTGTATCAGTGGCACCGAGGTGATGCTATCGCAGGCAAGCCAGCTCCCACACAAGCCAGCTGCCACATTCAATCCGGGGGTTACTGAATGCTCCCTCTCTTGCCCGGCATCATCCGCAGCGCGGTGTTATCGCGCAGGATGTAATGGTGAACGATCGCGGCCAACGCATGCAGCCCGATCAGCCAGTAACCGATCTTGCCGAACAGCACGTGCCAGCTTTCAATCTCCTTGGCCAGGGCTTTGTTTTCGGCAATCAGCGGCGGCAACTCGATGCCGTAGAACATCACCGAATGCCCCTCGGCGCTGACGATCAGCCAGCCGGCGATGGGCATGCCGATCATCAAGGCGTACAGCGCCAGGTGCATCAGGGTGGCGAGGAGGGTTTGCCATTGCGGCGGCGCCGGCACGATCTTCGGTGCCACACCCAGGCTGCGGGCGAACAACCGTAGCCACACCAGCACAAACACGGTCAGGCCGAACATGAAGTGCATTTCCACGATCAACGTACGGCCGCCGCTGCCTTTGGGAAACTGCCCGCGCAACTCAATGCAGGCGTAGACCACCGCCAGCAGCACCACCATCAGCCAGTGCAATGCGATCGACATGGTGCTGTAACGCGTATCGGAATTTTTCCAGGGCATCGCTTTCTTCCTCACTCATCAGGGCAAACCTCCGTTCTTTCGCGACGGAGTCCTTTCAATGTAAGCCTGTTTTAGCTTGTTTGCTCGGGGTCGGTCAGTTTTTTGTGAATAGGCTTTGTCATGTTGGGCAATGCCGGCGTCGGAAAAGAGCCTTGAGAAATGGGCAGGTACTCATACGAACCTGTAGGATTTTTTCTATTAAACGTGAATTAAATAAACCACCTATTGGAGGAGTTAATACCTTGCCTTATTACTGTGTGGTCGTACGGGGTTTCCAGATGTTGAAAGTTGGCGAGTTTTAGTGTGATAAGTTTTTTTTGAAAGGAAATATAGTAAATGAAAGTGTCTGTATGTTCTCTTGATTTGTGCTGGGGCGGCAGATGCTGAGCATTCAGACGTTTTTTTTACGGAAATGAGGGGGCGGCGTGTACTTCTGGCAAACTGTCCATGGTTAGTTGTTGACTAAGTATTTTAATTGAAATCTCTCTGGGTGTGACGATGCTTCCCGTTTAGGCGTAGGACGGCGACATATTCTGTTGAGTAGATGAATTGGATGATAGAGCGAGTTCGTGGGATCGTGGGTGTGTCCTACTTTGGACGGTGTAAGAGCGGCAGTTGTTGCCTGCTGTGAGGTGAGTTTCATCTGGCGTTGTCGCAAGGTGATGCATAACTTAATATTGCTTATTTTCTGGAGTTTAAATGATTAATTCTTTGTCGGTGCATGCCGCTGAAAACTACAAAGTCGAATCAGCGTTGCAGGGTTGGTCTGCTTCAGCAGCAAAAAGTGCTGATCCTGTCGGGTCGCGCTTGATTAATGCCCCATTGACTGGGGAACTTGGGAGTATTAAGGCTCAGGAGCAAATCGCCTCTTTGTTGCCCCTGTTAAGTGCACTGATTGCGTCCCTTAATCAGACGTTTAACAGTAAGCCGAAGGCGGTAGATGTGCCCGTCAATAATCGCTTGCTGAAGGATAAGTTGATGGCGGAAACAATTGACAAGACAGCGCCAGTGACGCCTAAGTTTGAAAATTATCCAGGGTTTTCCAATAAAAAGGTAGGGGAGGTGCCAGACAATATTTGGAACGGTGTTATGTTTGGTTTGTTGAGCAATGAATCCACGCTTGCGGTAATCAAGGCTGCAATGATGAAGTATGGCCAAAGCCCGCTGGGGATATATAAAAGCGTGGAAATTACCAGTAAGGGTTATGACATTGTAATGAGAGACGGGTTTAAGCTCAGCCTCACATTTCAGGAGCTTGGGCATGCGCGACTGGCATCGAAGTACTCTTATTCTGATATGGGAATGGGCAGGGACGTGGCCTTCCTGTACGCGGTGAGCACCAAGCGAGCGCAAATTGAAAATAAGTACGGTGATACTGAAAAAGGCCATGATCAAGCAATCCAGTTTATGAATGCCCGGCTGGACCCGATGCTCGGTTTCAAACTTTTGGGGTTGGAAGGGGACTTGCGTCCTACTACTTATGAAAAGCTCATGAAGGGCGGTGTGGGAATCGTTGTAGATGGTAATACAAATTTTGCGTTCGAGGGAAAGAGGGATGGGTGTACAAGGCCGTCTAATTTTCTTAATAATCATAAATATTTTGAACTTGTTTGATCGGTTCTACGTCGTTTTGCAAAAAAAATAGAAGTATTATAATTAATGCGAGGTTAAAATGAGTGGTATTTCAACGTCCTGCACTGCCAGTCAGGCAGTTAATAATGAATGTTTAAGTCTTTCACGTCCTCATGGATTTTCTGTTCCTGGCAAGCCGTCGGTGAACCCTATGAGTTCTAATGTGGAGGTGTTGCGTGGACCATTGGTCAATCAGCCATCTGCGGCAACGCCGGGTATAGCAGAAACTTTGGTTAGCCTCGTCACTCTGTTGATGTCCCTTATTGAACGTTTGCAGAATTCACCCCCAGGCGACGAGAAGAGGACTGATCAGAAAACCTCGGTGAACTCAAATAATAACAGTGTGGGTATAAATCCGGTGAGCAAAGAGGTACCGGTAGTTAATGTGAAGAGCGAGCGAATCTCGGGTATTTCCGGCAAGCCGGTGGGTGAGAAACCCACTGATGTGTGGCATGGGGTGACTGAAGGGGTCAAGCGTACCAGTCATTACCTTGCAGGCATAAAGGCGGCGATGGAGAAGTATGGCCAGAGCCCACTTGGCATATATAAAAGCATAGCTGAATCTGCTGATGCTTACGTGATTGAAATGAGAGATGGTTATAAAGTTACTTTGACTAAAAAGGAGCTTGAACACGCTCGATTGACCTTGGACTTCCGAGGGACGGACCCGGGGATGATTCAGGACACGGTGTTTATGTTTGCGGTGAGCGCCAAACGAGTCCAGGACATAGAAAGCTCCAAGTACACGCGCAAAAGTTTTGAAGGGGCGTTGGATAGCATGGGAGACTCGATAGTTACACATGGGTTGGAACGTTTAGGCTTGGGTGGACAGATGCGTGAAGTGACGTGGCAAGAGCTTGAAGCCAAAGGTGGTATTGGAGTGGTAGATATAGGGCAAGATGGGGGGCTGATGAAGGGAGGCTATGTGGATATGTTCGGACCCAGCAAATTAAAGGATTTGAGCATTTACGGCTATGGCGGTCTGTCATTCACTCACCGTGCATTCGAATTGATTTAGTTGTACTGCTTACAACTCGCTGGAGACTTCTTTTATTGAGAGTCCGATGGCAAGAATGAATGATTCATTTCTCACCTTGCAGGGGCAAGGTGAGATTTTTTGCTTTGCAAGCGCTTTTCACCTGCTGGCTGGGTATCAACTGCTCTGGGGCATATCACCTTCGCTCAAGCGTTTGTTGATATCGGCGATGATTCCAGGCAGGTCGGTGATGGTGTCGATCATGTAGTGCGGGCGCGAGCCTTCGAACATCGCCTGGATGCGCGTGCGTTCGCTGGCCAGCGTACCGGCGTCCAGGGCGCGAAACTGTTCGTAGGTCAGGCCCAGGGCGTTGCCGGAACAGGTCAGCGCCACGGTCCACATCCCGGCGCGACGGCCTTCGAGGATGCCCGGCACGGTGTCGTCGATCTTCACGCAGGCCGCTACATCATCAATCCCGAGGGCAATCACGTTGGCCAAAGCCTGGGCCGGCCATGGTCGGCCGTTGGGCACTTCGTCGGTAGCCACCACGTGGTCGGCGATGTAGCCGTTGGTGGCGGCCAGTTCGACCACCTTGTCCATCACCTGCTTGGGGTAGCCGGAGCACGAGCCGATCTTGATCCGTTGCTGGCGCAGGTTGGCGATGGTCTCCAGGGCGCCAGGGATCAGTGCCGAGTGCTCGGCGATTTTCTCGATCTGCAGCGGCATGAAACGCTGATAGATGGCGGTGACGTCATCGTCGGTGGGCGTGCGGCCAAAGGCCTTGCGGTAACGCTCGGCCACCTGCGGCTGGTCGCACAGGGTGCGGATGTGGTCCCACTTGCCCATGCCCATCGGGCCTCGGGCTTCTTCGATGGAGACCTGCACATCGAACTCGGCGAAGGCTTCGACAAAAATCTGCGTTGGTGCGAACGAGCCGAAATCGACCACGGTGCCGGCCCAGTCGAGGATCGCGGCTTGAAGCTGGGTTGGGTTTGCGTAGTTCATGGTTCAGATCCTGTTTAAAGGGGATTCATGTAGGAGCGAGCTTGCTCGCGAAGGTCGTTAACGATGACGCTGGCATGCTGGATGAACGCGGCGCCCTCAGGTTTTTCGCGAGCAAGCTCGCTCCTACAGGGGGGATTCAGTCTCAGATGTCGAGCACGTTCATTTCTTGCAGCACCTCGGCGACTGCCGCCACAGCTGCTTGCATTTCGGCCTGGTTCACATGGCCGATGCAGCCCACGCGGAAGGTCTCCACCTGGGTCAATTTGCCGGGATAAAGGATGAAACCCTTGGCCTTGACCCGCTCGTAGAATTCCTTGAACTGGTAGCGCGGGTCTTTCGGCGCGTGGAAGGTGACGATGATCGGTGCCTGGATCGCGGTGGGCAGGAAGCTGCGCAGGCCCAGTTCGGCCATGCCGTCCAGCAATGCCTGGCAGTTGTCGGCGTAGCGCCGGTGCCGGGCGGGCAGGCCGCCTTCTTCGTTGTATTGCAGCAGGGCTTCGTGCAATGCGGCGACGACGTGGGTCGGCGGGGTGAAGCGCCACTGGCCGGTCTTGGCCATGTAGGTGTGCTGGTCGAACAGGTCCATCGCCAGGGAATGGCTGTTGCCTTGGGCAGCGGCCAATGCCTGCTTTTGAGCGAACACAAAACCCATGCCCGGTACGCCTTCCAGGCACTTGCCGGAGGCGGCGATCAGTGCGTCGAACGGCACTTCACGGGCGTCGATCGGCAGCGCGCCGAAGGAACTCATGGCGTCGATGATCAGGCGCTTGCCGTGACGGGCGATGACCTGGGCGATCTCGGGCAGCGGGTTCAGGATCCCGGTGCTGGTTTCGCAATGGATCAGCGCGACGTGGGTGATGCCCTTGTCGGCCTGCAACAGGCGGTCGACGTCGGCGGCGGTGGTGGGTTCGTCTTCGGCGGTTTCAAAGGTGCTGAACGGGCGGCCGAGCACTTCGCAAATCTTCGCCAGGCGCTTGCCGTAGGCGCCGTTGATCAGCACCAGCACCTTGCCGTCACGCGGGACGAGGGTGCCGATGGCCGCTTCCACGGCGAAGGTGCCGCTGCCTTGCAAGGGCACGCAATGGTGGCTGTCGGTGCCGTTGACGATCACCAGCAGTTGCTCGCACAGGCTGGCGGTCAGTTGATTGAAGCGGTCATCCCATGAACCCCAGTCGACCATCATGGCCTGGCGGGTGCGGGCCGAGGTGGTCAAGGGCCCGGGGGTCAGCAGGATCGGCGCGGCAGTGCTCATTCTTGTGTCCTCGCAAAACAATGGGATGAAGTTACGGCGCCTAAATTGCAGTTTGGCTTGTCATCAATCAAATTGTTTGTTGTTATGCGAGCTATCAGTGAGGCCGATAGCTATGAACCTGTTTCAACTGCGTGCGTTTGATGCCGTGGCCCGGGAGAGCAGTTTTACCCGGGCGGCCGAGCGGCTGTTCATCAGCCAGCCGGCGGTGACCGGGCATATCAAGGCGCTGGAGGAGCACTACCAGATTGCGCTGCTGCGGCGTACCGCGCGGCGGGTGGAGTTGACCGAGGAGGGCACCAAGCTTGCGGCCATCACCCGGGCGATCTTCGGCCTGGTGGAAGAGGCGCAGACCTTGCTGGAGGCCAACCGGCAACTGCTCACCGGGCGCCTGGAGGTGGCGGCGGACGGGCCGCACATGGTCATGCCGATGCTGGCCAGCCTGCGGGAGCGCTACCCCGGGATTACCGTGAATTTGCGCTTGGGCAACGCCCAGGAAACCCTCGCGGCGCTGTTGTCGGAACGGGCCGATGTGGCGGTGTTGACGGAGGTGGAACCGCGCAAGGGCCTGCACCTGCAGCCGTTGATCGAGTCACGGATTTGCGCGCTGGTGCCTGCCGGGCATCCTTGGCTGGCAGAGCCTGAGGGGATTCGGCTGGAGCAGCTGGATCAGGTGATCATGGTGCTGCGTGAGCCGAGCTCGATCACCCGCCGCACGTTTGACGATGCTTGCGCCATGGCCGGCGTGCAGCCCAAGGTGTTGCTGGAGCTGGACAGCCGCGAGGCGGTGACGGAAGCGGTGGCGGCTGAATTGGGTGTGGGCGTGGTGTCGTCGATGGAGGTCAGCCGGGACCCACGGGTGCATGCGATTCCGATCCAGGGCGACGGGCTGGTGAACCGGCATGTGATCGGGTGCATGGAAAGGCGTCGGGAGTTGCGGTTGATTCAGGCGTTTTTCGAGTTGGCGCCCTGAGTGGGTGTTGGCTGAAGATCGAGTAGGCACCATCGCGGGCAAGCCCGCTCGCACAGTTGAATGATGTTCACAAATCAACATGCGGGAGCCGGGCTTGCCCGCGATGAGGCCCCTGAGTTCACCGCAAACTTTCCCGCACAATCTCCAGAAAAGTCGCCACCACCCGCCGTGAACTCTGCTCCTTCAGGCACACCAACGTTTCCTTCATCCGCTGGGTACAGTCGCGGATCGGCATCGCATACACCCGCGAATCCGCACCAAATTCCGCGGCAGACACCACGCCTACGCCAATCCCCACTACCACGGCCTCCCGCGCCGCTTCCCGGCCTTCCACCTGGATCGCCGGGCGAATCCGCAACCCGGCCTGGTGCATTTCCTGCTCCAGGGTCTGGCGGGTCACCGAGCCGATTTCCCGCAACACCAGCGGCGTGTCGTCCAGGTCTGCCAGGCAGATCGACTCGCGCCCCGCCCACGGGTGGTTGCGGGCGACGAACGCGAGCAATTGGTCATCCGGCAACGGCAGTGACAGCAGCCGCTCGTCGTCCACATCGCGGCCCAGCAGCGCCAGGTCGGCCTGGTAGTTGTACAGGCGAAACAGTGATTCATCGGTGTTGCCGGTTTCGATCTTCACGCTGATGCCCGGGTATAACTGGCAGAAGCGCGCAATCTGCGGCAGCACGTGCACAGGCGCATCCACCGCCAGGGTCAGGGTGCCGGTCTGCAAGGCCCGGGAATCCTGCAGCAGCTCCTCGGCTTCGGCTGCGACCGCAAACAGGCGCTGGGTGATACTCAGCAGCCGCTCCCCGAGGTCGGTCAACCGCACCGAGCGTTTGTTGCGGTGAAACAGCAGCACGCCGAAGCGTTCTTCGAGTTTGCGCACCTGGTCGGAAATGGCCGGCTGGCTGAGGAACAAGCGTTCGGCGGCGTGGGTAAAACTGCCGTGTACGGCCACCGCATGGAAGGCTTTGAGTTGGGCGTGGGACACCGACATCGCGAATCCTCTTACAAGCTCAGCTTATATTTGAAATACGATAAATCGATTTTACCTATTAGTCAGCCATTGCTTTGATAGCCCTCAGTCGCCGTAGGTTGAGTCCTACAACTTCGGCGGCCATGGGTCTTTTGCGTGCTTACCAGCGGGACTCATCTGACCAGTACCGCGCCCTCCGAGGCGCCGGTACTGCAGTGCTCAACAATAAAAATACAGGCGTTTGCTTTCCATTCTGCCGGCACACTCACACCTGAGGTCAGAACCACCATGAATACTCCCTTGAGTAACATCAAGCGTTGGCGCGTGCAGATTTTCGCCATCACCTGGCTGGCGTACGCGGCCTTCTATTTCACCCGCAAAGCTTTTTCGGTGGCCAAACTGGGGATCGTCGACGACCCGAGTTTCCCGCTGGACAAGATGATGATGGCCAACCTGGATGGCATTTACCTGGCGGCCTACGCCGTTGGCCAGTTCACCTGGGGCATGCTTGCCGACCGCTTCGGGCCGCGCGTGGTGGTGCTCGGCGGGTTGCTGATTTCGGCCGCCGCCGCCCTGGTGATGGGCACATTTGCCACCTTGCCGATCTTTGTCACCTGCATGTTGATCCAGGGCCTGGCCCAGTCCACCGGGTGGTCGGGGCTGTGCAAGAACCTTGGCAGTTTCTTCCCGGCGCAGCAGCGTGGGCGGGTGCTGGGCTTGTGGAGTTCGTGCTACGCCTTTGGCGGCCTGGTGGCGTCGCCGTTTGCCGGATGGTGGGCGTATACGCTGATCGGCACCTGGCACGCGGCGTTTATTTCCAGTGCCGCCGTGGTCGCGGTGGTGGCAGTGCTGTTTTTCATCTTCCAGCGCAACACGCCACAAGATGTGGGGTTGCCGGCGGTGGAGCCCGAGCCGGAGCAGACCGTCGCCGAAAAGAACGCCAGTGTGCTGGAGCCGTTGCGGGCCATCTTGCGCAACCGCACGGTGTTGACCCTGGGGCTGGCGTACTTTCTGTTGAAACCGGCGCGCTACGCCATCCTGTTGTGGGGGCCGGTGATTGTGTATGAGCAGATGCCGTCGGTGGGCAAGGTCGGCGCGGCGATTGTGCCCACGGCGTTCGAGTTGGCGGGGTTGCTGGGGCCGATCATGATCGGCATGGCCTCCGACAAACTCTTCGGCGCCCGGCGCATGCCGGCCTGTGTCCTCAGCCTGCTGGCGCTGACCGTGGCCCTTGCGTTGTTCATGGGCGCCTTGCACACCGGCAGCGTGGTGCTGGTGATGGCGCTGCTGTTTGTGATGGGCCTGACCCTGTACGGGCCGGATTCGATGATCAGCAGCACTGCGGCCATCGACTTCGGCACCGCCAAGGCCGGTGCGACGGCGGCGGGGTTCGTCAATGGCTGCGGCTCGGTAGGCGCGGTGCTCGGCGGCTTGTTGCCGGGCTACTTCGACACGGTCACGGTGTTTATCGTGTTTGCCGGCGCCGCGCTGTTTTCCTCGCTGGTGTTGATGCCCTACTGGAACGCGAGGCCGGCGGTGCTGGCGCAGGTGGGCGACTTCGTGCCGGACCGCGAGCGCGCAATCAATCCCTTGCGTACCTGAGGGGCATGGCCGGTTTTTTGGTGGATTAGAGTGTTTCAGCGCTATAAACTCTGCCCCCAAAGCGCCGGCCAGTAGACGTCTCGGCGCGATGGACATAAGAGAGTGAGTCATGGGCGCACAGTGGAAAGTCAAACATAAAGAAGCGGCATCCAATGCCAAGGGCAAGATCTTTGGCAAGCTGGTGAAAGAGATCACCATTGCCGCCCGCAACGGTGCCGACACCTCCACCAACGCACATTTGCGCCTGGTGGTGGAGCAGGCCAAAAAGGCCTCGATGCCCAAGGAAACCCTGGAACGCGCGATCAAGAAGGGCGCCGGTCTGCTCGGTGAGACCGTGCAATACCACCGTGTGACCTACGAAGGTTTTGCCCCGCACCAGGTGCCGCTGATCGTTGAATGCGTGACCGATAACATCAACCGCACCGTGGCGGAAATCCGCGTGGCGTTCCGCAAGGGCCAGCTCGGCGCTTCCGGCTCCGTGGCCTGGGACTTCAACCATGTGGGCCTGATCGAAGCTTCGCCGGACAGCCCGGACGCCGATCCGGAAATGGCCGCGATTGAAGCCGGTGCACAGGATTTCGAGGAAGGCGAAGAAGAGGGCACGACCCTGTTCATCACCGAGACCACCGACCTGGACGCCGTGCAGAAAGCCTTGCCGGAGCAGGGTTTTACTGTGTTGTCGGCCAAGCTGGGTTACATCTCGAAGAACCCGGTGAGCGGTTTGAGCGATGAGCAGATGGCTGAAGTCGAAGCTTTCCTGGAAGGCCTGGACAACCATGATGATGTGCAGGACATGTTTGTCGGGTTGGCGGGCTAACGCTTCGGCTTGTGTGGGAGCCGGGCTTGCCCGCGATGGCATCACCGCGGTTGTTCAGAGAAACCGAGGTGACCGCATCGCAGGCAAGCCAGCTCCCACATGAGCCGAGTTTCAAAGCAAGGTTTACCGTGCAGCTAAAATAGCCTCTATCTTGGCAAATCCAGGCCGGGCAAGCACATCCGGCTGGCAGCAGTTATCCCGCAAGGCTTCCAGCGCCGAGCGTTTCTCCTCGCTTAACCCCGTATCAATCCGTTCCAGCAACTCCCCCAGCAACACCCCGAACGCCCGCACTTCGATGCGCTGCAACGCCCTGGTTTCCAGGCTGTCGGCAGTGGCATGAAACGAAGCGGCACCAAAGTCCCCAAGCAAACACTCACCGGCTTCATTCCATAGAATGTTATGGCCGTACAAATCGCCATGGGTGATGCCTTGCTCGTGCAGGTGCGCCGCCACCGAGGCGATGCCCCGGGCCATGCGCTGCGCCACTTCGGCGCTGAAGCGGGTCGTGGGTTCGTAGATATCCCGGGTACACGACGCCAGGCTCGGCAGCGCCGCGAGGTTGCGGTAGCTCGGGTCGATCAGTTGCATCACCAGCGCCGCCTGGCCATCGGGATGTTCGACGACCCGGCCTTCCACTCTGATCAAATTGGCATGCAACCCGGCAGCGATGCAGGCGTGCATTTCGTGCAGCGGCGAGCCGTCACTGGTAATGCTGCCTTTATACAGTTTGACCGCCACCGCTTTGGCGGGCCCGGTGGGCGGTGTCCAGGACGCCTTGCGGATGATCCCGGAAGCGCCTTCCCCCAGCACTTCGCCCAGCACCAGCTCGGACCAGGGAATGTTCGGCGTCGCGTCAACGCGAGCCTCTTCCACGGCCATCTCCACCGGGTTGCCGGCGTAGGCCAGCCAGGTCAGGCTCGGCAGTGTCAGCAGCCAGTCGGGCAGGCGGGTCAGGCGGTTGGAGGCGATGCGGAGCAGTTCGAGGTTTTTGCACTGGGCCAGGCTTTGCGGCAGGTGCTCCAGGTGGTTACCGGCCAGCATCAGTTTTTGCAGCAACGGCCGTTCGCCCAGCTCGTTTGGTAACTCGGTGATGCAGTTGTCGGTGAGGATCAGCCAGCGCAGCAAGGGCGGCAGGGCGGCCGCCGGAACGTGGCTGATCCGGTTCGACTTGAAGCCGATCATGCTCAACTGCGCGCACTGGCCCAGGCATTCGGGCAGTTCGGTGAAGGCGTTTTCCGAACAGAACAGTACGCGCAAATGGGGCAGGCGGTGCAGGTCATCCGGCAGGCTGCTGAGGGCGTTGCCGGTGAGGTTGAGGATTTCCAGGGAGTCGGCCAGGTCGAAGATTTCCCGGGGGAACTCGGTCAGCCCGCAGCGCAGGTCCAGGCGTTTGATACCGGCCAATTGGCCGGCCTTGAGTTGGGCAAGGGTATCCATGAACAGCGCGTCACTCGGCAATAGGGGCGTGAATGGCGCTCATGATAGCGGGTTGTGGCCCGATCTTCTGCAACTGCCCCAGGCGGCTGGCGGTGCGCGCCAGATCGATGGCCTGGCCACTCAGGGATGGCTCCAGCGCCTGCTCGGCGATCAGCACCAGATGTTTGTCCTGGTCGTAGAGCACGTCCACCAGGTTGATGAACCGTTGCTGCGCGGCAATCGGGCAGTCCGCCAGGTACGGCAGGCCGTCGATGATCCAGCGGTCGTAATCGCGGCACAGCTGCAAGTAGTCCATGACGGCGGTCGGTTGGTCGCACAGGTCGCTGAAGGTGAAGGCGATGCTGCGGCCCTGCTGCCAGCGGGCAATCAGTTGCCGGGCACCGACGGTCAGGCTGATGGGCGCGTGATCGGCTGAGGGCAGTTCCAGGGCTTCACGTTGTGCGGGAGTACCCGGCCACACGAACTGGCCCGCCGTGAAGCGTTGATCGCCATGGGCCTGGGCGAGGCCTCGATAGTCCTGCGGGGCGCTGACTTCCATGACGTCCATGCGTGCACTGATCAGCTCGATCACCGGTTTGAAGCGCTGGTGGTACAACGGGTTCGGCAGCAGCCCTTCCGGCGGGTAATTGGACGTCACGAGCACCCAGACCCCGCGCCGGAACAGGGCCTTGAACAGGCGACTGATCAGCATCGCATCGCCGATGTCATGCACATGAAACTCGTCGAAGCACAGCACGCGGCAGCCTTCGAGCAGCTCATCCAGGGTTGTGGCCAGGGCATCGCGCTGCTGGCGATGGGCAAACATGCCGCGGTGCAGGCGGGCGAAAAAGTCGTGGAAGTGCACGCGCTGCTTCTCGGCAATCGGCAGCGCCTGGAAAAAACCGTCCAGCAGCCAGCTTTTGCCCCGGCCCACGGCGCCGTGCAGGTACAGGCTGCGGGCAGGGCGCCCGGCCAGCAGATGGGCGGTTTGCCGGGCCATGGTCTCGATGACCTGCACCTGGCTGGGGCTGAGGGTGTAGCCCTGTTGGCGGGCCTTGTCCTGGAAAAATGCCGCGATGCCGGGGTCGGCGTCGCTCGCCGCAGGTTTACCCAGCAACCGTTTGAGCAGGGGCGGTAAAGCAGCCAATGTTTGTCACTCTGTGTTTCGGTGGTCGCTCACTTTAGAGCGCCGGTTGCGGTTTGACCAATAGAGATGCGCGCCGCGAGCTATCTGGAAACGGCATGGCTGAATGGATCCAAACGAATGATCCGACTGGCGTAATCCCCTTGAGTGACTACCCTCATACACAGCAGTCACCCCTGTATAAGGATTTGGGGCAGTGAAGGGACAAGCAGTCTTGGCATTCATGAGCGCGATGCTCTGCAACACGGTTTATGGCGCTCAGCTCCAGGTTGAAGTGCGCATCGACGTGCAGCGGGGCTGCCAGTTGGTGGGCACCGCCCGCGAGGCCGGCATCGAGCAGCTTGGGGTGCTGGATTTTGGCAGCAGTTCCCGGCTGGATGACCCGGCAGGCCCGTTGAGTGCCGCCTTGATCAGCCAGCGCCAGCCGCGCCTGGAGTGCAACCCGGACACGCCGTATCAGATGCGCGTCGACGGCGGCCTGCATGGCGGCGTGGGTGAAGTGCGCTACCTGGGCGCCGCTACCCCTTCGATCAAACCCATTCCATACCGAATTTATGCCGACGCCGCGCGCCGCATCCCCTTGGCCGTGGACGTGCCGGTGAGTGGCCGCGTACCCGACTCCGGCAGCGTGGACTTGCCCCTCTATGGGCGCATCGAGCCGCTCAAGGACATCCCGGCGGTGGGGCGTTATTCCGACCTGCTCAAAGTGACGGTGACATGGTAAGCCGCGTCGTGGCCTGCATCGCGCTGGGCGGCCTGTTGCTCCTGGCGGATGACGCCCAGGCGGCCGCCGTGAACGGGCAGATTCATGCGCGGCTGGTAATCACCGCCAGTTGCCAGGTGAGCAAAGGCGCCGACAGCGCGCCGGTCAGCCCTGATGGCGGCTCGGCCGTGCTGGACTTTGGCAGCCATGGGCCCACCTGGGACAACCGCCTGGGGGCCAGCGTCAGTGACGGCGACAAGGCGGCACTGGCGGTGTCTTGCAACCCTTCGCTGGTCAGCAGTTTCACCGTGACCATCGACGGCGGCGCCCATGGCGACGGCACTACCCGGCGCCTGAGCAATGGCCGCCAAACCATACCGTATCGGCTCTCGGCCGACCCCGCGGGCCGCAACACCTACAGCATCGGCCAGCAACGCAATTTCGTCGTGACCAAGGGCGCACAAGTACCGATCCCGGTATTCGGCTCGGTGGTGGCGAATACCAGGGCCCTACCGGCCGGCATCTACACAGACACCCTGACGGTGACTCTGGATTGGTAAACCATGAGGATGGACATCATGCATGCACTTGTCTCGAAAGCAGTTTTTCCATTAATCGCGCTGGTGTGGGTGTCGGGGTCCCAGGCGGCCACCACGGTCACCGGGCAGATCAGCTCGACCCTGATCCTGACCAACAGTTGCCTGGTCAACGGCGCGGGCGGCACCACCGGTTTGAACTTCGGTACGATCAATTTCGGTACCACCAACAGCCAGTTCACCACGCAGTCCGGCCAGGTGCTGGGCGGCGGCGGGGGGGCGTTGTCGGTGCAGTGTTCCTCGGGCACCTCGCCGGTGATCACCGTGGGCGCGGGTTCCCATGACGGCCAATCCACCGGCGGCACTCGGGCGTTGTACGACGGCGTCGCCAATTACGTGCCGTACGACTTCTACACCGACACCGGGCACTCATCGATCCTGGCGATCAACGGCACCATCAACCTGGCCCCGAGCACCGGCGTTGCGCAAACCGTGAATATCTACGGCCAGGCCGTGGGCAAGGCGGGGCTGCCGGCCGGTACCTACACCGACACGGTGTCCGTGCAACTGACGTTCTAATGCGATGAAGCGGGCTTGCTGGGCGACGCTGGCGGTCATCACGGGTTGCGGGATGCCGTTGTCGTTGTTGGCGGTGACCAGCCAGACGATCCAGGTCAGCGCGACGATTGCCGCGGGCTGCCTGGTGGTGGGCGGCGGCACGAATTACGGCAGCCTGGCGTTCGGCACTTATTCGGCGCTGGCCACCAGCACGGTGTCGGTGGCGCTGAGCAGCGGGGTCACGCTGCAATGCACGCCGGGGGTCACCCTGAACATGAGCGTCGACGGGGGGAAGTACAACGTCAGCGGCCGGCACATGCAGCTCAATAGCGGCAGTGCCCAGGTGGCGTATCAACTGTTTCGGGACGCGGCGCTGAGCCAGAGCCTGGGGATCAGCCAAAGCGTGAGCGTGGCCTACAGCAATGCAAACGCGATAACCCTGCCGATTTACGGCCGGGTGGTGTTACCGGGTAATCAGCCTGGGGGGACGTACAGCGACGTGCTGCAGGTGCAGCTGTCCTGGTAAGGCGATTGGCAGAAGGAGTGGGATTTATGTGTGCAGCTTCCCGGCGGTTGTGGGTTGCGGGTTTGGTTGGCTGGGTAGTGTTGGGCGCAGGACAGGTACAGGCCGCCAGCTCCGTGCTGATCTGGCCTATTGACCCGGTGCTGGAGGCCGATCAACAGGCCAGCGCCTTGTGGTTGGAGAACCGTGGTAACGAGACCGCCAACCTGCAGATTCGGGTGTTTGCCTGGAGCCAGGGCGGGTTTGACGAGCAGTACCAGAACCAGCGCGATGTGATTGGCAGCCCGCCGGTGGCGAAGATCGAGCCGGGACAAAAGCAGTTGGTGCGCCTGACCCGTACCCGGGAAGTGCCGCCGGGCCAGGAGTTGGCCTACCGGATCATCATCGATGAAATTCCTGCCGCGGCCCCGGAAACCCCCGCTGCCGATGGCAAGACCGCCGCCGCGATCCGCTTTCAGATGCGCTATTCCGTGCCCTTGTTCGCCTACGGTACAGGCCTGTGGAGCAAGGAAGATGCGACCCGTCAGCGCGACCCCAAGGGGGCGGGCAAGCCTGACCTGAGCTGGAAGAAAGTTACCGTTGGCGGGCGCAACTATGTGGAGATGCGCAACCAAGGCGCGGTGCATGCGCGGCTGACCGACGTCGCCTTCAAGCAGGGCGGGCAAACCCGGCCGCTGGTGGACGGCCTGCTGGGCTATGTGCTGCCGGGGGCGACCATGCGCTGGCCGGTGCCAGAGGGTGTGGCGGGCGACCAGCCGTTGCAGGTACGGGTCAATGGCGCGACGCAACTGGAGAGCCTTGCACCCGCACGGTAACGCAACGAAATAGGGCAGGGAGCAGCCCTTGGTCTTAACGGATGGAGATGTCCATTGATGGACACAATGCCTTGGTGAGCCTTGATTGGGCTCGTAGTCGATGGCGATCGGTGTGGGTGGTGGGCGGCCTGTCTGGCCTGGCGCTTGCGCCGCTTGGCGTGGCCGCTCCGTTGCCACCGCCCCCCAGCAGTATGGAGGCTGTTGCCGATGCACAGTTGTTCCTCGAACTGGTGGTCAACCAGATGGACACCGGCCGGGTGGTCGCGGTGGATCAAAGGGCCGGCGGCTTGTTTGTGCCGGCGGCGACCTTGCGGGACGTCGGCATGAAACTGCCGGCCGAGATCACCAGCGAAGTTGCGCTGGACCACGTACCCGGCCTGCACACCGATTACGACAGCCAGGCCCAGCGCCTGATGCTGACGGTGCCGCCGGCGTGGTTGCCGGAGCAGTTCATCGGCAACCGCGATAACTACCCGCGTACCCAGGCGCTCACCAGTTTCGGTGCGTTGCTCAACTACGACGCCTACCTGAATGACACCGATGATGCCGGCACTTACCTGGGCATCTTCAACGAAGTACGGCTGTTCGATACCTGGGGCACGATTTCCAATACCGGCCAGTACCGCACCACCTTCGGCGGCCAAACCAGCGGCAGCACCCTGGATAATGGCTACCGGCGTTATGACACCACCTGGCGCTTTTCCGACGATGAGCGCCTGCTGACCTACGAAGCGGGCGACGTGATCAGCGGCGCGTTGCCGTGGAGCAGTTCGGTGCGCCTGGGCGGGGTGCAAGTGTCGCGGGACTTTGGCGTTCGCCCGGACCTGGTGACGTATCCCTTGCCACAGTTTGCCGGGGAGGCGGCGGTGCCGTCGTCGGTGGACCTGTTTATCAACGGCTACAAATCCAGCAGCGCCGACCTGCAACCGGGTCCCTACACCCTGACCAACGTACCGTTTATCAACGGTGCCGGCGAAGCCGTGGTGGTCACCACCGATGCCTTGGGCCGACAGGTTTCAACCACGGTACCGTTCTACGTCACCAGCACCTTGTTGCAAAAAGGCCTGACGGATTTTTCGGTGGCGGCCGGTAATTTGCGCCGGGACTACACCATCCGGGATTTTGGCTACGGGCCTGGCGTGGCCAGCGGCACGTTTCGCTACGGCGTGTCGGACTACTTCACCCTGGAAAGCCATGCCGAAGCCGCGGGCGACCTGACCCTGGGCGGGCTGGGCGGCAACGTACGGCTGGGTAACTTCGGGGTGCTCAACACGGCCCTCAGCCAAAGCCAGTTCGATGGCGAGACCGGCCAGCAATTGAGCTTCGGTTATCAATACAGCAACCAGCGCTACAGCCTGTCTTACCAGCGGGTAGAGCGACGCGACCAGTACGCTGACCTGACCCTGGTCGACACCCCTTACGCCAGCCTGAGCAAACGCAGCGAACAGGTGACCCTGAGCCTCAATCTCAACGATTTTGGCAGTATCGGTGCCGGCTATTTCGATGTGCAGGCCGCCGATGACTCACGTACCCGGCTGTTGAACCTCACGTGGAGCAAGCAGCTGTGGCGCAACACCAGTTTCTACCTGTCGGCCAACCGCGAGGTCGGCGACAGCAACTGGGCCGTGCAGGCGCAGTTGGTGATCCCGTTCGACATCTACGGCAGCCTGGCCCTGAGCAGCGAACGCAGCCAGGCCGGCGAGAGCCGCCAGCGGGTCAACTACAGCCGGGCGGTGCCCTCCGAGGGCGGCGTGGGCTACAACCTGGGGTACGCCAGTGGCGACGGGCCGGCGTATCGCCAGGCCGACCTGACCTGGCGCATGCAGTCGGTGCAATTGCAGGCGGGCGTGTACGGCAGCAGCGACGCCGAGACCCGTTGGGCGGACGCCAGCGGCTCACTGGTGCTGATGGACAAGCAAGTGTTCACGGCCAACCGGGTCAATGACGCATTCGTGGTGGTGAGCACCGACGGTTATGCCGGGGTGCCGGTGCTCTACGAAAACCAGTTGGTGGGGGAGACCGATCGCAACGGGCATCTGCTGGTGCCGTGGAGCAGCGCCTACTACCGCGGCAAGTATGAAATCGACCCGCTGAACCTGCCGGTCAACGTGCAGACCCCCAACGTCGAGCAGCGCGTGGCGGTGCGTCGTGGCAGTGGCTACCTGCTGGAGTTCCCGTTGCGCCGGGTAGTCGCGGCCAGTATCACCCTGGTGGATGCCCGGCATCAGGACCTGCCCCTGGGCAGCCAGGTGCGCCATGAGCAAACGGGCGCGCGGGCGGTGGTGGGTTGGGATGGCCTGGTGTACCTGGAGAACCTGGCGGCTCACAACACCTTGCAAGTCACCGTGGGGGAGGGCCGCACCTGCCAGGCAACGTTCGACCTGGACATCAACGAGGAGCAGGTACCGCTGATCGGGCCGCTGGTTTGCCAATGAGATAAGGAGTGTGGGTGTGCGGGGCAAGGAATGGGTAGTGGGCGTGCTGGTGATGGCGGGCCTGGGCTTTACGCAGCAGGCACGCGCATTGTGTTCGGTGGGGACGACTTCACCCGCCAGTTTTGGCACGGCGGTAAGCTCGATTAACGTGCGCACGACCCCCCAGACCAGTTCCACCACCACGGCCGGGTTGAACTGCACTTCGGCGCTGATTTCGTTGTTGACGACGAATGACCACTTCTACGGCACCATCACCGGTTCTTCCCAAGGTGGCATGGTAGGGCCGACCGGCGATGTGATCGCCTACACGGTGTACGCCAACAACACTGCCAGCTTTCCGATGACCCGGGGCACCGCGTTCGACTTCGGCGGACCCGGCGGCGTTGCGCAAACCGCCGGGCTGATTGCCGGGCCGGGCACAAAAACCTTGCCGCTCTACATGAGCACCACCATCGGCAGTAACGTGGCAGCGGGCACCTATAGCGAGACCTTGAGTATTTTCTGGAACTGGAACTACTGCTCGGGCATTGGTATCGGCGGTATTTGCCTGGGGCGGGATATCAACAGCGGCACCACGACCCTGACCGTCAGCATGACCGTGGCCAATGACTGCACGATCAGCGCCCCCAACATCAGTTTTGGCAGTGCCCCGGTGGTCAGTGGTTTTTCCAGTGTGAGCGGGCAGGCCACCATCGCCTGCACCAAGGGCAGCGCCTACACCGTGGGCATCAGCGACGGCCAGAATGCGGTGAGCGTGGGTGGGCAACGGCGGATGGTTTCCGGCGGCAACTTCCTGGCCTATGACATTTTCAAAAGCGCCACCACTACCCGCTGGGGCAGCGTGACCACTGCCCGGCGCGCCAGCTCCACGGCCGAGGTGAATCCCGGGAATGGCCTGGGCACCGGTAGCCAGGTGTTCAACTACAACGCCGCGATCTATACCAACCAGACCACACCGCCGGCGGGCACCTACGTCGACAACGTGGTGCTGGATGTGGCCTTCTAGAACCGCATCGTCTGCTTGAGCATCTGTGTGGTTGACGGGTCTTGCGGGCTGACCATCGCATAGTTGTAGCCCGCGCCCGACCAGTACTCGGCCTGCAGACCGTCGGCACTGCGGCTGCCACGGGGCAGGAATTTGTTCTCCGGGCCTGGCGGGCGGATATAGAAACTGATGCGCCGCCCTTGGGGGTCTTCATACAGCACCATGGCTGCCGCGCCCTGTTCGGTGCTGAGCAGGCGCCCGCTGACGGCCTTGAACCCGGCCTGGCTCAAGTCCGGCAGGCGGTAGGCCTGGTTGAAGTAACGGTCGAGCCAGCCTTGCATGTCGCCGCCGCTTTGCACGTGGTAGTCGGCGGGCAGGATGCCGTCCTGGGCGAACAGGCGGTAGGCCTGCATCGCGTCGGTCATGGGCAGCATCGTGTCGGCCAGGGTTGCCTGGCGAGCCTGCCAGCCGCCCAGGCCGCCTACGCTCACGGCGATCAACAGCACGGCAGCGGTCGCGAGGTGACGGCGTGACTGGCGCTTGACCCGCTGGCGAATCAGGGCCGGGTCCAGCTCTGGATTGGCCGGCTGTTGCAACGCGCCGCTCAAGGACGCCCGCAGGTGCTGCGCGTCCTGTTGCCAGGCGTGCACCTGGGCGGCGACATCCGGGTGGGCCGCCAGCCAGGTTTCAAGCTGGCGGCGATCGGCGTCCAGCAACTGGTGATCGACGTAGGCATGCAAATCGCGTTCGCTGGGGGGCAGGCTGATCATTTGAGTATCCGCAGGGCAGGGCTGGTGATTTCGCCGTCGCTGAGCTGGCGCAGGGCCTGGCGCGCACGGGATAGCCGAGACATCACGGTGCCCACGGGCACCTCGAGGATGTCGGCGACTTCTTTGTAGCTCAAGCCTTCCACCGAGACCCACAGCAGCAGGGCACGCTGTTCGGTGTTCAATTTGTCGAAGGCTTGCAGGGTCGATTGCGCGATGACCGTGCGCTCGACCGACGGCTGCGAATCATCGCGGCCGGTAAAAAATTCCAGCATGCGCGTGTACCGCCGGGAGCGGCGATGGGCGTCGAGAAACTGCCGGTAGAGGATCGAGAACAGCCAGGCGCGCAAGTCGCCTTCGAGGCGTTTGTCGGCCCAACTGATGATCGCGCGCTCAAGGCTCGCCTGCACCAGGTCGTCGGCGCTGCTGGCGTTACGGGTCAGGGACACGGCAAAACGCCGCAGCCTGGGGATGAGTTCACGTAACTGTTCGTCGAGTTCGTGCATGGGGTTCTGGCTAGTCACTACGCTGGGACTAGGAAGACGTCCGGCGTCGAAGGTTATTCCAGGCCAATAAAAATAAACAGCCGGCCAGGGAATAGAGTGCGCTGGCGTTCGTCCCAAGTGTTCCGACCTTATGTTTCACCCCTCAAGGCCTCCGGCCCTGGAGTTATTTCATGGTAGATCACTCATCACCGCCCCGTCCGCCGCTGAGCACCGCAAGCCTGATAATCCGGTTGGCCAGTATCGGCGTGGTGGTTGCGGTTGTGGCCGGCGCTTTTGCCTACGTCAACGGCAGCCTCGACCCACAGCGGTTGCGCCCAAAAACCTTGGTCAATGCCCTGGAAACCAACAACGGCCTGCACCCTGGCTACCGTCGCAACCATGCCAAGGGTGTGTGCGTGGCCGGTTATTTCGAGAGCAGTCCCGAGGCGCGCCAGTACTCCAGTGCCCAGGTATTCAGCGAGGCACGCACGCCAGTCATCGGGCGGTTTGCGCTGCCCAGCGGTAACCCGTATGCGCCGGACAGCAGCGTGCCGATCCGCAGTTTTGCCCTGCAATTCAGCTTGGCCAACGGCCAGCAGTGGCGCACCGGGATGAACAGCATGCCGGTGTTCCCGGTGGGCACGCCTGAGGCCTTCTTCGCGATGCTCAAGGCCGGAGCCCCGGACCCGGCCACCGGCAAGCCGAACCCGGCAGGCATGCCGGCGTTCTTCGCGGCGCATCCCGAGACTGCGCCGTTCCTGGCCTGGGTCAAGACCGCCAAGCCCTCCGCCAGTTACGCTACCGAAACCTATAACGGCATCAATGCGTTCTACCTGGTGAACGCCAGCGGCCAGCGCCAGGCAGTGCGCTGGGGCGTGGTGCCACAAAGCCAGGATGCAGCGGGTGCCACGGCGCCGGCCGGCAGCGACTTCCTCGAAAAAGACCTGGTGCAGCGCCTGACGGCCGGCCCGTTGCGCTGGCAGTTGAACGTCACCCTCGCCAACCCGGGCGACCCGGTGGACGACGCCAGCAAGACCTGGACCGGCGAGCACAAGGTGTTGAACGCCGGGACCCTGGTGCTGGAAAGCAGCCAGCCGCAAATGGACGGCGATTGCCGCGACATCAACTTTGATCCACTGGTTTTGCCAAGCGGTATCGAAGCCTCGAACGACCCGCTGCTGGCCGCCCGTTCGGCGGCGTACGCCAGTTCTTACCTGCGTCGTACCAGCGAAGTCAGCCAGTTGCACAGCGCCCCTCAGGAGTCGAAGCCATGAATGCCCAACCCCGGTTTTTTGCCCCACTGGCGCGGCTGCTGCACTGGCTGATGGCGCTGATGATCATCGCCATGCTGTTTATCGGCGCGGGCATGGTGGCCTCGGTGTCGGAGCGCCATGAGTGGCTGATCCACCTGCACAAGCCGTTGGGCATTGCGATCCTGGCGTTGGTGATCGTGCGGTTGGTGGTGCGTTTTTCCACGCGCCAGCCACCGCTGCCCGCGGACTTGCCGCTGTGGCAGGTGCTGGCGGCCAAGGCGTCCCACGTGGTGCTGTATGCGTTGATGCTGGTGTTGCCGCTGCTGGGCTGGGCGATGATTTCGGCGGCCGGCGACCCGGTGATGCTCAGCAGTTCAGTGCAATTGCCGGCGCTGGTGGGCGCCAACGCGCCGTTGTTTGCCGTGTTGCGCAAGGCCCACGGTTATCTGGCGTATCTGCTGTTTCTGACGGTGCTGTTGCACCTGGCGGCGGCGCTGTTCCACGGTTTGATCCGCCGTGACGGGGTGCTGCAAAGCATGACCGGCACCAAGGACTGATGCCGTGCCCGGTGACGGCTGCTGTGATGCAGCCGTCACCGACACTGCGCAGGGTCAGCGCAGTACGTCGACGATATCCGCCACGCTGCTCAACACGTCCTTGCCCAACTGCATCGAGCGTTTGCCCGACCAGCCGGTATGCGGGTTGGGTGCGTCGTCGTTGTCCTTGAAGGGCATTTCCAGGGTCAGGGACAGGCAATCGAACTTCTCGCCCACGCTGTTGCACGCCAGCGTCATGTTGGCTTCGCCCGGCAGGTCGCGGGTGTAGCCGTGGACGGTCTGGAAGTCGCGGGTGAGGCCGCTCAGGTGGCTGCGAAAGTGTTTCTCCAACTGCTCAATGCGCGGCGTATAGCCGGGGTTGCCTTCGCAACCGGCGGTGAACACGTAGGGGATTTCCTCATCGCCGTGGATATCCAGGAACAGGTCAACGCCGTATTTTTCCATTTGCTGCTGGACGAACAGCACTTCCGGGCTGATCTCCTGGCTCGCACTTTGCCAGGCGCGGTTGAGGTCCTGGCCCATGGCGTTGGTGCGCAGATGGCCATGGAAGGCGCCATCGGGGTTCATGTTCGGCACCAGGTACAGGTCGGCGGCGGCCAGCAGTTTTTTCAGCTCGGCGTCACCGTCCTGTTGCATGCGCTCGATGATGCCTTCCATAAACCATTCGGCCATGTGCTCGCCGGGATGCTGCTGGGCGATGATCCACACTTTGCGCTTGTTGGCCTCGCCTTTGCCACGGCGCAGCAGTTGGATATCACGGCCTTCGACACTTTTGCCGGTGGCCAGCAACTGCGTGCCGGCGCGGTTCAGTGCCTGATCGATCAGCCAGTCGTGGCGTTCGCGGCTATAGGGTTCGAAATAGGCGAACCAGGCCTGCTTTTCGCGGGTTTCGAGGGTGATGTGCAGGGTCTCGCCATCGAATCGGGTGGGCACCCGGAACCAGTTGATATGGTCGTAGGACGCTACGGCGTTGTAGCCGCTCCAGGCGTGCTTGTAGGAAGAATGGCTGGCGTTGCTCAGGCGGAAGGTGTGGCTGTGGCCCACGTGCATGCCTTCGGCCTTGAAGTGGAACCACTGGAAGTGCTGGCTGCGGGTGTCGGGCTCGATGGCCAGCAGCAACTGGTGGGCATCACTGGCGTCGAGTACCTGGATATTGCCGCTGTCGAAGTTGGTGCTGATCTTGATGGAGGTCAAGGCCACGGTCATAGTCTGGTTGCCTGAATATGAGTGTTGTGGCGGGCATTTTACACCGGAGCGGGGTAAAGCCTGGATGCAATTTTTGCGGGGGAGGAGGGGGGCGTCGTCCTTGACGCCGCAGCAGCTTAGAATCTATGAGATTGATTCTCAAGTGCTATTTTTCAAAGAACCGGCCTAGAGCCCTCGATCGACTTTCTTTTGGCGATGGTCTTTTGCTACCATGCGCGCCATCAAGCAACACACAGTCTTCATTAGCCTGAAGCCACGCCAGGAAAAACTGGCAAAAAAAAGACCCGGCCAAAGAGCCGGGTCAAAAACCGTGATTAGCCTGATGAGGAGATATTCCAAGAGTCCGACCTAAGGTCTCTTGGTCTATCGACTGATCTCGCGATCAGCTAGGTCCAATAATAATCATTATCATTTGCAAGTCAAATGTTTTTATCCGTCAGATAGAAATATTTTTCCTTCGCGTCTGTTACATCCTGGCCGAGTGTTCGGCCTCCCGGGTCGAAAGCCGTAGCGACCGCTCCACCATCACCTTCGCCATATCTATCAAATAGACCACTGAAAACGCCAGGTCCCGGCTATTGCCGTGGGCGCTGTTTGCCGATTCGTAGGCGGTGGCCGCGGCACTGCGCAGCAGGTCGGAAGCGTGGACCAGGGCTTCCTCGTCGCTGATGCCGGGCTTGGCCTCGAACAGGCCGTCGTCAACGGAGGGCGGTGCAAGATCGTCTTTCAGGTAATAGTCCAGTGCGCGTTGGGCAGCGCCACTGCTGCGCATGAACAGCAGCTCGTCTTCGTCGCAGGTTTCGGGCAGGGAATACGGGGTGGTCGTCATAAGGTCGGTGCTCTGGGTGGATGTCGAAAGCCTGCAACCGATATTAGTACTAATCGTATTTATGGCGTTTTATTGATTACTACAAACTGTTTATTGTCGTTGGGAGTACACAACGTATTGTCGGGGCCCATGGATAAGTGGATAGCGTTGGTCAAGGCCAACATGAAAGACCGCAAGGTCACGCAGGATCAATTGGCCTCACGCCTGGGCATGTCCCAGGGCGGGGTTGGCCATTGGTTGAACAAGCGCCGGGTGCCGAGCCTTGCCGATATGAACCGGGTGATGCAGGAGTTGGGCCTGGGCGACCTCGAGGTTGCGCTGGTGGTGCGCGAAAAAGCGCTCGCACCGGTGGAGGAAGCGTTGGAGCCGGCGCCCCACTACAGTCCGAATTACCGTTACCCGGTGAGCGAAGGAAAAGGAGGGTACCCATTGCAGGAAGAATCTCGGCCTTATGCCGCTGCCCGTTTCCAGATGAGTGACTACCAGGCCCGTGGCAAGGCGTTCTGGCTGCGGGTGATCGGCGATGCCATGACCGCTCCGGGCGGCTTGAGTATCCGCGAGGGCATGATGATTCTGGTGGACCCGGCCATCCCGCCCGAGCCGGGCAAGCTGGTGGTGGCGCAATGGGCTTTCAATCCCCAGGCGATGTTGCGCAAGTTGGTGAAGGAAAGCGGCCAGCTTTACCTGGTACCGCTCAACCCGACTTACCCGAAAATGCTGTTCAGCGAGGAATGCCGGATCATCGGCGTGGTGGTGCAGGCGGTCACGAGGTTTTAGCTCGCGGCTTCCAGCTCTACCAGCGCGCTGCCTTCACCGACCATTTCACCTTCCTGGCAGTACAGCGCCTTGACCACCCCTGCATGGGGCGCGCGGATGCTGTGTTCCATCTTCATGGCTTCCAGCACCACCAACTGCGTACCGGCTTCCACCGTTTGCCCGACGTCCACCAGCACCCGCACGATGCTGCCGTTCATCGGTGCGGTCAGGCCGCCCTGATGAGACTGGCTAGCGTCGACGGCGGCGATTGGGTCGAACAGGCTGACGCTGTGCACTTCGCCGTCCCAACGCAGAAACAGGCTATCGCCTTCGCGTACCGCCAGATGGGCGCGGCGCACGCCTTGCAGGTCGATCAGCAACTGTTCGCCGCGCAACTGGGGCGGGTTGGTGCCGGCTTGCAGCGTCACCAGGCGATCCTGGCCGTTGCAGTTCAAATGCAGGGAAACCTCGGCCGGCAAGCCGGCGCGAAAGCCGCGGGTGTCCGCCCAGGGCGAACGGGGGGCATTGTTCGCCCGGGTTTGCATGAACGCCTGGCCCGCCGCCTGCCAGAACCCATCGCTCAATTCCCCCGGCGCGGGCAGCAGTTCATCCTGATAACGCGGGATAAACCCGGTATCCAGTTCAGCCGCGGCAAATGCCGGATGGCCGATGATGCGCCGCAAAAAGCCCAGGTTGGTCTTCAGCCCACCTACCGCAAATTCATCCAGCATACCCAGCAGCCGCAAACGCGCCTGCTCGCGGTCTTCGCCCCAGGCAATCAGCTTGCCGAGCATCGGGTCGTAGAACGGTGACACGTTGTCGCCTTGTTCGACGCCACTGTCCACCCGACGCCCCGGCCCTGGAGTGGATTCGCGGTACAGCGCCAGGTGCCCGGTGGCCGGCAGGAAATCATTGGCCGGGTCTTCGGCGTACAAGCGCACTTCAATCGCATGCCCCAGCAGCGGGACTTGTTCCTGGGTCATCGGCAACGGCTCGCCCTGGGCCACACGGATCTGCCAGGCCACCAGGTCCAGGCCGGTGATGGCTTCGGTCACCGGGTGTTCCACCTGCAGCCGGGTGTTCATCTCCATGAAGAAGAATTCGCCCCGGGCGTCCAGCAGAAACTCCACGGTGCCAGCACCCACGTAACCGATGGCCTGCGCTGCACGTACCGCCGCTTCGCCCATGGCCTTGCGTTGTTCTGCACTCAGGCCGGGTGCCGGGGCTTCCTCGACGACTTTTTGATGGCGGCGCTGGATCGAGCAATCGCGCTCGTTGAGGTACAGGCAGTGACCGTGCTGGTCGGCAAACACCTGGATTTCCACATGGCGCGGCTTGAGCAGGTATTTCTCCACCAGCATTTGCGCATTGCCAAACGAGGACAGTGCTTCACGCTGGGCCGAGGCCAACGCTTCGGCCAGTTGGCTGACGTCCTCGACCACCTTCATGCCCTTGCCGCCACCACCCGCTGTGGCCTTGAGCAGCACCGGGTAACCGATGCGCTCGGCCGCCTGGCGAAAGGTCTCCAGGTCCTGGGCGTCACCGTGGTAACCCGGCACCAGGGGCACGCCGGCGGTTTCCATCAAGGCCTTGGCCGCAGACTTGC
This sequence comes from Pseudomonas sp. BIGb0558, assembly GCF_024807515.1. Taxonomy (NCBI): domain Bacteria; kingdom Pseudomonadati; phylum Pseudomonadota; class Gammaproteobacteria; order Pseudomonadales; family Pseudomonadaceae; genus Pseudomonas; species Pseudomonas sp. BIGb0558. The sequence goes on along the minus strand of NZ_JANUEW010000025.1, from coordinate 5,840 downwards.
TGCCCATGGCATCAATGGCCGAGGCGGGCGGGCCGAGGAAGATCAACCCGGCGGCTTCAATGGCGCGTGCGAACCCGGCGTTCTCTGAAAGGAACCCATAACCCGGGTGAATGGCCTGGGCGCCGCTGGCCTGGGCCGCAGCGATCAGTTTGTCGATTTGCAGGTAGCTGTCGGCGGCCTTGCTGCCGCCCAGGTCCACGCAGACATCAGCCTCGCGGGCATGCCGCGCATCGCGGTCGGTGGCGCTGTGCACGGCCACGGTGGTCAAGCCCATGGCCTTGGCGGTTCGCATCACCCGGCAGGCGATTTCGCCGCGATTGGCCACCAATACAGTGGTAAGCGTCTTCATGAACGCGGCTCCTGAGGCTGCCAGTTGGGAGCGCGTTTTTGCAAAAAGGCGCGCAAGCCTTCCTGGCCTTCGGCGCTGACGCGGATCCGCGCGATGGAGTTTTCGCAGTAGCGGCGCAGTGCCGGGGTGAGTGCGCCATGGCCGACCTCACGCAGCAAATCCTTGCTGGCGCGCATGGCGGCCGGGCTGTTGAGCAGCAGATTGGTGATCCACAGTTCGACCTGCAGATCCAGCTCGGCCGTCGGATAACTTTCCGCCAGCAGTCCGATTTCCCGTGCGCGCTGGCCACCAAAACGGTCTGCCGTGAGGGCATATCGACGGGCTGCCCGCTCGCCGATCGCCTGCACCACGAACGGGCTGATCACCGCCGGCGCCAGGCCAATGCGCACTTCCGACAGGCAGAACTGCGCCTCATCAGTGCCAATCGCCATGTCACAGCAACTGATCAACCCCAGGGCACCGCCGTAGGCCGCGCCCTGAACCACCGCCAGCGTCGGGATCTTCAGCTTGGCCAGGTTGTACATCAGCTCCGCCAGCTCACGGGCATCGTCCAGGTTGGTGTGGTAATCCAGCTCGGCCGACTGCTGCATCCAGGCCAGGTCGGCACCGGCGCTGAAATGCTTGCCACGCCCGCGCAGTACCAGGAAACGCAGGGCCGGATCGCCTTGCACCTGGTCCAGGGCAATGATCAGTTCGCGGATCATTTCGGCGTTGAACGCGTTGTTCTTGGCTTCACGACTGAGCCACAGGGTGGCAAAGCCACGCGGGTCGGTGATCAGTTCGAGGGTGTTGAAATCGCTCATGGGGTGCAGCTCCATTTACATGCGGAACACGCCGAAGCGGCTCGGCTCGATGGGGGCGTTCAGCGAAGCGGACAAGGCCAGGGCCAGCACGTCGCGGGTCTGCAACGGGTCGATGACGCCGTCGTCCCACAGCCGTGCGCTGGAGTAGTAGGGGTGGCCCTGGGTTTCGTACTGGTCGAGGATCGGCTGCTTGATCGCGGCCTCCTCATCGCTGCTGAAACTCTGGCCTGCGCGCTCGGCCTGTTCACGTTTGACCTGTACCAGCACGCCGGCCGCCTGTTCAGCGCCCATCACGCCGATGCGAGCGTTGGGCCACATCCACAGAAAGCGCGGGTCGTAGGCGCGGCCACACATGCCGTAGTTACCGGCGCCGAAGCTGCCACCGATGATCACGGTGAATTTCGGCACCTTGGCACAGGCCACCGCCGTCACCAGCTTGGCGCCGTGCTTGGCGATACCGCCCGCCTCGTATTTCTGGCCGACCATAAAGCCAGTGATGTTTTGCAGGAACAGCAGCGGAATCCCGCGCTGGCAAGCCAGCTCGATAAAGTGCGCGCCTTTTTGCGCCGCTTCGGCGAAGAGGATGCCGTTGTTGGCCAGGACCGCAATCGGGTAGCCGTGCAGGTGGGCAAAGCCGCACACCAGGGTAGTGCCGAACAGGGCCTTGAACTCATCGAACACCGAACCGTCCACCAGCCGCGCGATCACTTCGCGCACATCGAACGGTTGCTTGGCGTCGGCCGGGATCACGCCGTACAGCTCCTCGCTGGAATACAGCGGCGCAACCGGCGTGCGCTGTTGCAACTGGCCGAGCTTGCGCCAGTTGAGGTTGGCCACGCTGCGCCGGGCCAGGGCCAGGGCGTGTTCGTCACTGTCGGCGTAGTGGTCGGCTACCCCGGAAATCTTGCAGTGCACATCGGCACCGCCCAGGTCTTCGGCGCTCACCACTTCACCGGTCGCGGCCTTCACCAGCGGCGGGCCGGCGAGGAAGATGGTGGCTTGCTGGCGGACCATGATGGCTTCATCCGCCATGGCCGGCACATACGCACCACCGGCGGTGCAGGAACCCATCACCACGGCAATCTGTGGAATGCCCTGGGCGCTCATGTTGGCCTGGTTGAAGAAGATCCGCCCGAAGTGCTCACGGTCCGGGAACACTTCATCCTGGCGCGGCAGGTTGGCGCCGCCGGAATCCACCAGGTAGATGCAGGGCAGGCGGTTCTGCTCGGCGATGGTCTGGGCACGCAGGTGTTTTTTGACGGTCAGCGGGTAGTAGGAGCCGCCTTTTACCGTGGCGTCGTTGGCGACGATCATGCATTCGACGCCTTCCACCCGGCCAATCCCGGCAATCACGCCGGCAGCGGGTACGTCTTCGCCATATACCTGATACGCCGCCAGTTGGCTGAGCTCAAGGAACGGCGAGCCCGGGTCGAGCAAGCGATTGATCCGTTCGCGCGGCAACAGCTTGCCCCGGGACGTATGACGTTCCTGAGCCTTGGCGCCGCCGCCTTGCTGCACCTGGGCGAGCAGGCTGTGCAGGGCGTCGACCTGTTGGAGCATCGCCGCGCTGTTGGCGGCAAACTCCGCCGAGCGCGGGTTGAGCTGGGTGTGCAGGGTGGCCATGGGGCGCGCTCCGTTCAGCGGGTTTCGTTAAACAGTTCGCGACCGATCAGCATGCGTCGGATCTCACTGGTGCCAGCACCGATTTCATACAGCTTGGCGTCACGCAACAGACGGCCAGCCGGGAATTCATTGATATAGCCATTGCCGCCGAGAATCTGGATCGCGTCGAGAGCCATTTGGGTCGCACGTTCGGCGCTGTAGAGGATCACCCCGGCGGCGTCCTTGCGCGTGGTCTCGCCGCGCTCGCAAGCCTGGGCCACTGCATACAGGTAAGCGCGGCTGGCGTTGAGCTGGGTGTACATGTCGGCGACTTTGCCCTGGATCAGCTGGAACTCGCCGATGCTCTGGCCGAACTGCTTGCGGTCGTGGATGTACGGCACGATCAGGTCCATGCAGGCCTGCATGATCCCGGTGGGGCCGCCGGACAGCACCACGCGCTCGTAGTCGAGGCCGCTCATCAGCACTTTCACGCCGCCATTCAGCGCGCCGAGGATGTTTTCTTCCGGCACTTCGACGTCATCGAAAAACAGCTCGCAGGTGTTGGAGCCGCGCATGCCGAGCTTGTCGAACTTGTTGCTGCGGCTGAAGCCCTTCGAGTCGCGTTCGACGATAAACGCGGTGATGCCGTGGGCACCCTTTTCCAGGTCGGTCTTGGCGTAGATCACGTAGGTGTTGGCGTCGGGGCCGTTGGTGATCCAGGTCTTGCTGCCGTTGAGCACATACACATTGCCGCGTTTATCGGCGCGCAGCTTCATGGAGACCACGTCGGAGCCGGCGTTCGGCTCGCTCATGGCCAGGGCGCCGATGTGTTCGCCGCTGATCAGCCTGGGCAGGTACTTGAGTTTTTGTTCGTGGGTGCCGTTGCGGTTGATCTGGTTGACGCAGAGGTTGGAGTGCGCACCGTAGGACAACGCCACCGAAGCCGAGCCCCGGCTGATCTCTTCCATGGCCACCACGTGCGCCAGGTAGCCCAGGCCGGCGCCGCCATATTCTTCCGGCACGGTGATGCCCAGCAGGCCCATGTCGCCGAACTTGCGCCACATATCAGCGGGGAACAGGTTGTCGATGTCGATCTGCGCAGCGCGGGGCGCCAGTTCCTTGGCCACGAAGGACTGCACCTGGTCGCGCAGCATGTCGATGGTTTCACCGAGGGCGAAGTTCAGGGAGGGGTAACTCATGGACGGGCACCTTTAGCGTTGTTTTTGTGTGGCCGATGCGCCGGGAGAGGGCGATCACCTTTACGTTAACGTAAACTTGCGTTGCAGGGCTGTCAATCGTAGTTTACGTTTACGTCAACCTACAAAAAAGACAACAGGGGTCGTTATGGATCAACCGAATCAGAGCTACAGCCGTGGCTGTCAGGACAAGACCTTGCTCGCCATGACCATTGGCCAAGCCTTCGATGACACGGTTTCGCGCTATCCCGACGGCGAAGCGTTGGTGGTGCGCCATCAGCAGCGTCGCTACACCTGGCGGCAACTGGCCGAGACGGTTGATTTGCACGCCCGTGCGTTCCTGGCCATGGGCATGCAAACCGGCGACCGCCTGGGCATCTGGGCTCCCAACTGCGCCGAGTGGTGCATCAGCCAAATCGCCAGCGCCAAGCTCGGGGTGATCCTGGTCAATATCAACCCGGCGTATCGCAGCAGTGAGCTGGAGTACGTACTCAAGCAATCCGGTTGCCAGTGGCTGGTGTGCGCCGGGTCGTTCAAGACCTCCGATTACCATGGCATGTTGCAGGAGCTGAAACCTGACTTGCGCGGCATCATCAGCCTTGATGCCACTCCACCCCCGGGGTTCACGCCCTGGTCACAATTGGCGGCCCTCGGCGCAGGCGTCCCGCCCGAGCAACTGCACACCCGCCAGGCCAGCCTGCACTTTGATCAACCCGTCAACATCCAGTACACCTCCGGCACTACCGGCTTCCCCAAGGGCGCCACCCTCAGTCACCACAACATCCTCAATAACGGCTACATGGTCGGCGAAAGCCTGGGCCTGGGCGCGCAAGACCGCCTGGTGATCCCGGTGCCGCTGTATCACTGTTTCGGCATGGTGATGGGCAACCTGGGCTGTATCACCCACGGCACCACCATGATCTACCCGAATGACAGCTTCGACCCGCTGCTGACCTTGACCGCCGTCGCCGAAGAACAGGCCACCGGGCTCTACGGCGTGCCCACCATGTTTATCGCAATGCTCGATCACCCACGCCGCGCCGAGTTCGACCTGTCGCGCCTGCGCACCGGGATCATGGCGGGCGCCACCTGCCCGATCGAGGTGATGCGCCGGGTCATCAGCGAGATGCACATGAGCGAGGTGCAGATTGCCTACGGCATGACCGAAACCAGCCCGGTGTCATTGCAGACCGGGCCGGATGACGACCTTGAGCGGCGCGTGACCACCGTCGGCCGCACCCAGCCACAGTTGGAAAGCAAGATCATCGACGAGGCGGGCAACACGGTTGCACGGGGCCAGGTGGGCGAACTGTGTACCCGTGGCTACAGCGTGATGCTCGGCTACTGGAACAACCCCGAGGGCACCCGCGAGGCCATTGATGAGGCGGGCTGGATGCACACCGGCGACCTGGCGACCATGGACGAGCACGGCTACGTGTGCATCGCCGGCCGCAACAAGGACATGATCATTCGCGGCGGCGAGAACGTGTACCCGCGGGAATTGGAGGAGTTCTTCTTCACGCACCCGGCGGTGGCGGATGTGCAGGTGATCGGGATTCCCGATGAGCGTTATGGCGAGGCGATCGTTGCCTGGGTCAAGTTCCATCCCGGGCATGTGGCCAATGAGCTTGAGCTGCAGACGTGGTGCAAGGGGCGGATTGCGCACTTCAAGACGCCGAAGCACTTCAAGTTCGTTGACGAGTTTCCGATGACGGTGACGGGGAAGATTCAGAAGTTTCGGATGCGGGAAATTATGATTGAAGAGTTGAAGGGGGGGTGAGGGGGCTCTGGGTGTATATCCGTTATTTAGGTAACGGCGGCTTATGGTTTCGCTCTTACAGCGACTCACTTTGGAAAAGCCGGAATGCCGGCCCAGCCCAAAGTAAGCAA